>NZ_JBVYOL010000015.1:0-243780 GCF_056120505.1 Paenibacillus sp. sgz302164
CCCATAGTGAAGGATCGCTCTTTCAAACGGAACAAACAGACAAAAGCTAACAAATTCACGAAGACCAAGCGGCGGGGGCTATAACCGCTTAACCTGACAACATTGTCATCCTCCCTCCCCTCCTCCTCTTCCCGTTATTCTTCCCCTTTTAGCTCTAGGGACATAATTCCACAATTCCAATTTTCCATTATGTACATACATGGAGATGGATGACTGCGGTCATGTAAGCCATGTAGGTAATGACTACTGTTGCGCCATTATCCATTCGGAAAGTCATAAAAAGTATTCCCTTCGATATAAGGGCAAATAGAGGATGATTGTTGGCTGCTCATCACGTTGATTCAATCTAAGACGAATTTAAGGTATGGACCCGATCATTGAAACGATACAGGTAGTGGTATGAGATGATAGCCAAGTGTAATGAACAAATCGGAGAGAACAACGATCGCGATTACAATGAATGCATTCGATACGAATCGATTCAATTAATGCATCAATATAATTGATGCATTAATTCTGAGAAATCACAAACTACTGCATCAATACATCTTTACATGAAAATCCCTTTAAATATTGGCATTCTTTCATTTTAGTTCATAAAAAATACTTGCAGAAATATTATCCAATAGAGTATGATTTGATCATTGATGCAATAAATGAATGGATTCGATTCGATAAATGTTTCGGAAAGGTGGAGGTACTCATACTATCAAAAGATCAGATTTTGTCCATTCTCGCAGACCGTCTAGGTAACGGGAGTTGGGCGCTCGTTATCCTAAAGAAAGAAAATCGCCCTTTGAACAAAGAATTACTTGGTGAACTTGTAAATGGTTATTATCAGCAACAATCAAATACTGATAAAAAACTCCTTGGATCAAGACATATGCTTGATGAGATGGCCGCCAGGCTTGAGGGAGCTGGGTTAGTGGATGTTTCTGAGATGGGACGAGCTCGAATTTACAAGCTTTCGGCACTTGGAGAAGAGCTCATTAACCACATTCAAACAACAAATAAAAAATAATTAAGGTTGGTGCCTAATGAGAAATGTATTAACTCGAAATGATTTGAGTCTTAGCCTAAAATTTGGATTTTTGGGGTTAGGTATGGGAGGTTGTTCGATTGCATATGAATGCGCAACAATCCGAACTCAGGTTACAAATAATCATAATCCCTATACGGCTCTATTAATTAACACAAATGAGGTTGATTTGCGCAAATTCAAAGAACATAGTAACGTTCGGAAACTGCAGCTTGAAGGATTTGAAAAAGGTGCTGCCCGTGACATAGCAGTTGGCGAGGCAGCATTCAAACAACATAAAGATACGATCCAGAGCGAAGCGCTAACGCATTTTGCGGATCGTGACTTCGTTTGGGTTGTTGGTGGACTTGGTGGTGGAACAGGGACAGGAAGCATCCTCGAAGCGATAAGAATGCTTTATGCAAATGGCTTTAAGGATCGCTGCGGCCTTATGATTACCCTTCCAAGGGACAACGAAGGCTCGACAGTTATAGAGAATGCTTTAGATAGACTTCAAATGATTGCTAAGGCAATGAATAATCTTGGATGTATCCTCGTGGTCGATAACCAAAAACTCTACAACGATTTCGTTAAGGATCAGCCCCACGCAAGTATTTCCGAGTACCTTGATTACAGTAATAATTATATTGCGACGGCCCTTCACGAGATCAATGTTGTAACAGCAAGCTTTAACCCCATTGGTGGATATCACTATGATAGCTCAGAATTGTTGAATACATTGAGAACTCCAGGACTTATTTCTATTAGTAAATTGGAATTCGCTATAAATTCAATCGATACGGCAAATCAGAGCACATTTTTACCTGATTTTAAGAGGTCCATTGAGCGCGGGACCCTTTCAGACGGATATAATTTGGGTAAGGCTTCAAGAATTGCTGTAAGTATGGTTGCGTCTCCTGCCGCGGGAAAACGAATTTTCTCGATGTCCTTTATTAACTCAATCGAAACCACCATTGATAGTTTATCTCCTATGGCGAAAGAAAAGCCGGTTGCTGCTTATGAAGATCCGAAAGGTGAGGACCTTTCGATTTATTCGATCGTAGCAGGATTGGGGCTTCCAACGAGAGTTCAGCAACTGGTGGCTAAGGCAAATGAAGCACAAGAAAAAGAAGATAATGTCTTTGGCCAAGAAGATACTGCTTTTTCGGCATTAAGTGGGTATTCGAGAAAGAAGCTCTCAGAGCAACCATCCTCAAATTCGGATGATCCGTTTGCGGCTTCTTCTGAAGTTGCAAGTACAAGACAAGATAAGAATGATAAAATTGATCCATTTAAAATACTGAATCAATAATCCATATCTACCTCCTCCCCCCCATTCTCTACATGGGGGGATTTTTTATTTGTAGCAAACCAATTGCATCAATTATTGATGCGAATCAATTCAATATTTGATGCAATAATACTTTTGACCAGTGTAATAAGAAAATAAAGTAGAGACTGGAGTTGTTGGGAATCCGAGCGGTATTTTGAGTCAGAAAAACAGCAGGCTTTAGAAAAACAAGAAGTAGACTTGACTCATTAGGATGGTTTTTAGAAAGCTGAAAGTAGGAAAATAAAGTGTATTAGACTGCGGCGCCGCCCGAGCATGGAATGCACCCGGGAGAGCCAATAGCATGAGTTCTAGCGTAGCGTTGCCGTCGCCGCCGTTCACCGGTGCGTCGTCCGAACGCGGATCGCATCAAGGAGAACTTGAAGTGAGAGCTGTAGTGCAGTAGCTGCTGTCCGAAAAAAATAAAGTATTAGACCGTAACTCTTGATTTGACGCGTTTTTTTTGGTTTCAAAATCGTTAGCAAACGAGAATAAGTTTTAGACTGGCCCCGCGATTAAGGTGCGTCAAAAGACGAAAATAGAAAATAAAGTATTAGACTCCGCGGATCGACCCGGTCGCCGCCGTCGCCGCGGCGCCGCATCCGGAAGAACCCGAAGCACGACCTGCAGCGTAGTCTAGTCACCCGGCTGCCGCCATCACCAGCGCGCCGCCTTTGGCCGATCCCGCGACGAAAGAAAACTGGCGCCGAAGCTGCCTATGAAAATAAAGTATTAGACTAATGTTGCAGATTTGCCGCGGTTTTTGTATCGGAAAATCGTCAGCTTTTAAAAAATAAGTTTTAGACTGCCCCGTAATTATGATGTGTTATGAGAAAAAAATAGATAATAGTATTAGACTGCTCCGCTGGTCGGAGCTGCTGCTGCTCGGGCCGGCCACCGGCGCGTGCCGATCACAAAGCAGGGCTTCATCCGGAATAACCAGGAGTGCGAGCAGCAGTTGGATCGGGCCGGCTGCCGTAGCCAGCGCTGGTGCGCTGGCGTTCAGTCTACAACTTTATTATCTCAGTCTAATACTTTATTGTTCGGTCTAAATCTTTATTATTCGCAAACAGAAGCCGACGGTCGTTGATCGAGCCGCGGGCATCGCCGGGAGAGAATCAGAAAGTGCGGGCTGCAGCTGCAGGGAGCTGGCCGCCGAAGCCGGCATACGCCGATCGCGCCGCGGGCATCGCTCGGAGAGAACCAGGAGTGCGGGCTGCTGCTGGGAGCTGGCGGGTCAGTCTAAAACTATATTTTCCCGGTCTAATACTTTATTTTTTAGTCTAAAACTTTATTTTCTTCTGACAGCTGCCACCGCCGTTACCGGAGCGCCACCTGTGCGTGGGAACGCATCCGGGGAAAACTGGTGAGCGCGTGATCTGCACCGCAGCCACTTGGCCGCCGCGATTACTGGCGCGTCTCCCCTGCGGCAGAAGCGTCTAGGACCAGGCTCGTGATCTGCAATGTAGCGGCCCAGTCGCCGCCATCATCTGATCACCCTTGCTTGTCAGGCTAAGATCTGCTGAACCGAACATTGAAATATTAATTATCTTATCGCGTTGCCGGAGAAATTTGATAGGAACTGAACTATTTCCACACCGCTGTTGTGCCTACAGAGTCTTTGCAGCATCTACCCTACCGGCAGCACCCCTCCCTGCCGTCTAGAAAAAATCGGCGGTCGTCAGCCACATGGCTCGGATGTTTCCGGACCTAATAATTGCTATGACCCGCGAGCGCATCCGACAAACTACTACCCCTCATCGGTTCGGATTGGTCGGTTGACGCGTCGGCGTCGGCCAAACATCAAAATCAGATCATTTATGATTCATACCATGTGACACCAACATGTTTAAAAAACAAATGGGCATCACTTGGGATGCCCATCGATTCCGTATTCTTCACTAAACAATTGCTCCAGGTTATCTCTCTTATACTTCCTAATAAATTCGTCTCGTTTTTCCCAATCTTGTTCTTTGCGAAAAAAACCTACTTTTTTCATTCTTTCAGATTCCGGTAAAGCATTCCAAGCGGAAATGGCTCGTTCCTCGAGTTTATTATCAATTTTTATTTTAGTAAGCATTTCATTGGCTCGTTCGTAAATTAATTCTTCATGTGTTTTAGGAGCTGGAAGATAATTTTGAATGTTCTGCTCCATTGATGAAGTTACTGATTGCACTGCCTGTGCTAAAATTTCAGACTTAGCCTCCTGCAGCATCGCTTCAAACCTAAGCTCCATCGATCGCTTAATTCCCTCAATGTCTACAAGTGTATCACCTGTGACCCAATCTTCCGGAAATGGACGTAAATCTAAGACATCTCCTAACTGTTCGAAAATAATTTGCAAACTATAATTCTTTTCGCGAGATTCCTTTATATATCTACCGATGTCCAAATCTAATTGATCGTAAACCTTTTCCCCTGCAACTCGATTTACGTAGTGTATTCCTTTGTCTTCAAGTTGCTTGAACCACTGGTCTACAGTGTTATAGTGCTTTTCGACAAGTTTAGCAAATTCAGTGATTTTCCATGCTTTTTCTAATTGCATATCTATTATTTATTCTCCTCTCTATCGTTATGGATCATATGTAGGTAATGATTCATATGTGATAGATGAATTCGCTCTATATCTGACTCTATAATACACAAATGCGACAAATTCGTCTATTCACTTTTAGCAAATGATGTATTTCACGAGCAATCACTTGTAAATCACTATTCACAAATTATACATTCACGAATATCCACTTGTGATTCACTTCCCACAAATGATGAACACTCCTTAAAATTTAACTACAAATGATGAACAATTAAGGAACCACAAAGGATGAAGCACTCATAAATGATGAACATTAGCATATTCATGTGTTAAATACAAGTCATAAGTGATGAATTTGCAATAAACCACAATTGAAATAATGCATTCGGTTCGTCATCATTTATGACTTGTGAGTTGGAATTTTAATATGATCTGTTAATCACTAATGAATCACTTGTGAATAACAGATCATAAATGATTCACACATGGTTAATGTTGTTGATGCAATGACGATAAAGGGGGTTAAATGCTGCCGAGGAGGGCATGAAGCGATTGGCCGAAGAGTTCATCGCTAAAAATGAAGAATGAGGCGCTGAAAGCAGTGGGCCAGCTGGATCACATCCGGAACATGATGCGATTGCTCGAACCGGTCGCGAGTATGCAAAACAGTATACAAAACGACATCATGCGGTCCTGGGCATGTAACGAGGAGGAGGGCAGGGCGAATTGAAGTTTGCATTAAACGAAATTTCGCGGCTTAGGGAAGTTTGAAGTTTTTTTGCGTTGTTCATGGTTTGTTCCCAGGCCATCGGCAGGAACCAAAAGATGTGCAGGGCCATGATTATAGCAAAGCCGATGAGGACGAATGCAACGACCGCGAGGGATACACGTTGGTTGCTGCTTGAACGACGTTTTCGTACCAAGGACGAACACCTCCAGGAAAGAATATTCCTGAAAAAACTGGGAATATCATGCCAAAACCGCAATGACACAAGGGAGGGCTCTTTCTGGAAACGTACTTCCTTGCAGGATTTGGAAACCGACTGTGTCGAAATGTCGTATTGTAGGAAAGAGTGGGATTTTATGATACATCACACTTCGGCGTTTGGGGATGTGTGGCTGTCAATGAAAAATAAAGTAATAGACTAATGTTGCAGATTTGCCGCGGTTTTTGTATCGGAAAATCGTCAGCTTTTAAAAAATTAGTTTTAGACTGACCCGAGATTATGATGTGTTATGAGAAAAAATTAGATAATAAAGTATTAGACTGCTCCGCTGGTGCGAGCTGCAGCCGCTCGGGGGGCCACCGACGCGCCGATTACAAAGCCGGGCTTCATCTGGAACAACCAGGAGCGTGCGAGCAGCTGCTGCTCGGGCTGGCCGCCGTAACCGGCGCACACCGATCGCAAGCCGGGCTTCATCTGGAATATCCAGGAGCGCGAGCTGCAGTTGGTTCGGGCCCGCTGCCGTAGACAGCGCTGGTGTTCAGTCTACAACCAACTTGCAGCGTAGCCACCCGGCCACCACCGTTACCGGTGCGCCGCCTTTGCGCGGATCCCGCGACGAAAGAAACCTGGCGCCGAAGCCGACGTTCGTCGGTCGCGCCGCGGGCATCGCCCGGAGAGAATCAGAAAGTGCGGGCTGCAGCTGCAGGGAGCCGGCCGCCGTAGCCGCCGTCGGTCGCGCCGCTCTTTCGCGGGCAGCATCCGGAAGAATCCGAAGCGCGACTGCAGAGTAGCCACCCGGCCGCTGCCGTCACCGGCGCGCAGCCCCATGCGTGGATGGCATCCTGAAGAAACCAGGAGCGAGACCTGAGCCGCTGGCGCGCCAGTCTACAACTTTTTTTTCACAGTCTAACACTTTATTTTTCAGTATAATACTTTATTTTCTTCACACATCAGCTCGAGTTTGAAGACGCAATGAACTCTGCTGGATATGTAGTCCGGTCGCAGTGTATTTGGGTAAAAAATGCAGCTGCTTTCGGCTGGGGGCAATACCGGTACAAGCACGAGCCCGCGTTCTATGCTCATCTGAAGGGCAAGGCCCCGGCATGGTACGGCGACCACCGCCAAACTACCGTCTGGAAGGTGGGGCTGCCGGCAGAGGAGCGACTGCCGGAGACTGTATGGGAAGTGTCCCGCGGCGACGTCATCAAGTATGACCATCGAACCCCGAAGCCGCTCGAGCTACTGGCAATCCCGATCCGGAACAGCAGTAGTCGCGGCGATGTCGTTGCAGACTTCTTCGGCGGAAGTGGCTCTACAATGATGACCTGTGAGCAGATGGAAAGGACGTGTAGAATGATGGAACTGGCCCCTATCTATTGTGACGTGATCAAGCGACGTTTCAAGGCAATGACCGGCATCGATCCGGTATTGGTCTATCGGGCTGACCCGGTAGCATAACAAAAAGGAGGACGCGTTAACGTCTCCCTCAGCAACCGAGTTCCCCCGGCTGGCCGTCATGGCCGGCATAATCGAGTCAAAACAAAGGAGCAGTAGCGCAAAATCATCAAGGACGCGGTCGCCCGATGGGTGAAGGATTTCCAGGACGGGCGGATTGAGATTAAGACGGTCGATGACCTGCGGAAGCTGATTGAATTGGATATAGAACTGCAGAAGAATGAACTTTAAACACGCGGCTGATAAAAACCACCCTTTGCTTTCTTATGATGGTAATGTACGACTGAGGCTGGAACACTATCGAAAGGGTGTTGAACATGAAACACAAATTAAACGAGTACCTATTCGAAAATGGAATCGAACGTATGACCCTCCGGGAAACGGTCGCCGAAGTGACCGAGAGACTACGAAAAAAAGAGTTGGACGCAAAGCAGAAGGAAGGCAAGGTGATATACACATGGCCAGACGGCATAATCAATCATAAGCAGTAAGCGAAGTAGAATATCAATGCGAGGGCGACCTGAAAGGGTCGTCTTTTCGTTTTCGGTGGTAGTGATCATGTAGTGGCAAAGGACCCGATGCCGGTAAAATCACGAATTTGCAAATTGCGGAAATGCTAGGCATCGATGAGAAAAAGATAGACGTCTGGAAACAGCGCGACAAGTGGAATGTTGTACAACAAAAAAAAGAAGATAGGAGCGCCGAAGGGCAATCAGAACGCCAAAGGAAATCGCGGAGGCCACGGCGCCCTGCACGGCAACAAGAAGGCCGTCATAGACATGGGCGGACCTTCGGACAATTCTTCAGGAGTGCTTCTCTGGCCACCTTCAGGGTAGGCCGATCATCGTCGAACTGCCGAACGATAAAGCGGTTCGGGGACCGCTATTATCGGAACAAGACGGACATTCTGGGGCGGAAGCGTACTGCAATCGGCGCCAGCGGGGCCAAAGAGGTCGTCGGGAATTTGGCAAACAACAAGCCCCCAACGGCTTCATCCGGAAATTGGGCGATTAGAAGGTCGGATACCTGCTCGGGAAACTGATGAGCATCATCCAGGCTGAAACCGAAGCCTACCAGGTAGCGTTGAATAAAGTTTTTGACAAGGCTATGCTGCGGCGGTTGAAAACATTGGGGAAAGAGGCAGTTAACAAAGGGATTGCTTGGCTACACGTCGACTCTTATGTGGGTGGGCGATCTTGATAAATCTATTAAGATTATGCGATGACAATGTATCTCTCTCTATAGTAATATATTAAACATATAATAGATTAATTAATTAATTGCAATGAGGGGGGATGCATTTTGAAGTATGTTGGTATGATATTAGGCGGAATCATATCAGTTATAGGACACATGATTGCTTTTATGTTTAAAACTGCTTTTATAGCAATACGCCGGTTTAGCATGGATCCAGCTAACAAAAATACATTATGGAACATTCAAGCATTTTCGTTGTTGACGATATTGATCTTATGTTTTCTCTGGTTAGTGGGGAAGTACCAGGACATAATTTACGGCGTTTCAGGCCCGGTATTTTATCGGTCGATCCCACTTTTGATTGCATGTTTTCTGGGGCATGTAATATATTCGTGTCCACTTTTATTTAAGAATAATTACTCAAAACCAGTGATACAAACATTTCTAAACGCCCTTAGTTTGCTTGCGCTCGGACAAATTATCTTGAGGTTTACATCAGTTCCTATTGGAATGACTATAGCGGTCATTCTCTTTGTTGGAGGTGTAACTCTAACTTTATATTTCTCTCTTCGCTATAGTATAAAATCTACGGTCTTTAGCAAACTATCAGCAGTTGTCGAACAATCTGAAATACAGAAAAAATCGGCTTTAAATGAGTCGAAAATTCTTAATATGGTTAAAAGGAGGGATAGTGTAACTCAAGAGGAATTATTTGAATTCGAAGGAATTGACCTTGATAAAAAAGGCTGCCTTTCGCACCTTCGATATTATTCAGAGGACTGCCTTTTAACTTTGTTCGCTACAGTTCCTACAAAAGATAGGCAGAGTCAATTAATGACCTTATCTCGGACTGATCGAGCACAACATGAACAAATAATTGGCGGAACCGGTTCAGGGAAAACGTTGCTCGGCACAAATTTAGTTTCACAAGACCTATTAAACGATTTTATTGGATCGACTATTATTGAGCCAAAAGGGTCTTTTATTAATCGACTTTCTAACTTCATGGAACGAATTGGTAGGAATTATTATAGACTTGATCCTGAGTATGAGTTTACGGATTGTATGAATCCATTTTATGTACCTGAAGGCGAAGACATTGAACCTATGATTGAAGCCAATGTCAGTGCTTTTCATGGATATCTTGGTGCCGATGCAGAACAATACTTTAAAAGCAGGGCGACTCAATTATTACGTGTTGGAATAAAAGCTCTAAAACTTGCAAAGGGAAACGACTGTACATACAATGATTTAGACAGGTTAATTCAGCCAATTAATCATGATTATCGCGCAGAAATACTCTCGGAATTAAAAGATCAATTGTCACAAATTTCTGTCCTGCTTGAATACACTCGAAATATTGCTAACGAGAGAATGCAGGAACATACAATGAAAACCTACTCAAACTTATATGACTATCTAACAGAACTTACATCAAATAAATACATACAGCGTATTTTTTGTCGTCCGTCAACGTTCAACATTGATGATGTATTACGTAACGGTGAAATAGTGTTAGTAAATGGTGCATATGGAAAACTTCAGACCTTAACATACACTGTCGGTAGGCTTTATATTAATCTTTTGAAAGCAAGTACGTTCCGCCGAAATCTTCAGGAAAAAGTACGCCCGCATGCAGTTACGGTAGACGAAGTTCAAAACTTCGTAGATGAAGAGTTTAGCACATTCTTTGAAATGGCACGTGAATTTGAAGTATTCTTAAGAGTTATTCATCAAGGTAATGCACAGTTATCTGATGTAAGCGAACGTCTTGGTGCAATGATAAAGCAAAATGCCGTGCAGAAATATGTATTAGCCGGGCTAGATCCGGAAGATGCTGAGTTCTATGCAGACCTCATTGGAGAGGACTATAAAATCGGTTTAAGCAGCGGTACAGACGAAATGTCCGCAAGTGGCTTTAAAACACAAATTAAAGAAGAGAAGCGCTACACTGTTATGCCAGCAGAAATATTAAGGCTCAAGGGATATAACCCAGAAACCGGGGAACCTGGCGAGTGTTTGTTCCGTGGTGTGCACAACAACGTTAGGCTCGATCCGGTAATAGGATTAATTTACCCACTTCCCAAAAAATTATTTGAACCGCTAAAACCTGAAGAAACGAAGGATAAACAATTATCAGAAAATCATAAACGCGAGGAGCCCTCTCGTCAAGAAGAGGCGAGGGAAATACAAAGCAATAAAAATTCTGGTGAGAAGAACGAATTGCTTGAAAAATTAAGGCAAAAGGTATTAGATAAACGTGAACAAGAGGGAATGAAAAGTAGTGGAAGTGCAGAAGGAAATGACAAGGTTCAAGACCCAAATGTAAAAAATGAGGGTGTTCGAAATGCTCTGTGGGATAGTGGGGAAGAGGGAGCAGTTGCAGCCGCATCCTCTGAAGAGCAGAAAGAAAATGAAAAAGTCACTGTTAGATTTACACCAGCTAATATTGATGATACAACTCTAAAACTGGCTCAAAAAATAAAAAATGCTTCGGAAGAACTGAGAAACAATAAAGGGAATAGTGAAGGGGAGTAAAACTCCGCTTCACTATTCCCTGCTTTCTTCTTTGAGGGTATGGAATATCTCATTAAATTCTTTAAAAACCTTTTCACCTAGAGGGGTAAGTGTATATAGTTTTGATCGTCCACTAGTATTAAAACCAACAAACCCAAGTGCTTCGATCCAATTTAATACAAAATTTAATTCTCCTCTTCGGACTCGTGCTTCCAAAGCTAAATCCTCTTTGTTATAGTCTCTTTTTGAAAGGGCCTGCATCACAAGTTTTGAACCATTAGGCAGGTTCGAAATCATTTCTTTAAGATAAGGATGAAGTTTAGAATCTAAGTCAAAGTTAATTTCCAAATCCATGTTAGACATTAATAAACACCGCGCCTTTCTATCCAATAATCTAACTAATAAATATATTATTACATAAATTAGTTAAACAATAAATAAGAAAATGAAGGGTACTGCCAAGTCTTAACTGAAAATATTGATGTATGAGAAATCAGGAGCAAACAAAATGAACAAAATTAAAATGACTAAACCACGAATCAAGGTAGTAAACTTACTTTGGTCCTTCAAATTCTGGTTAGAACTTTGAGAGTTTTTAGTAATTGTTTGAGATATTTTTTTCTTTAACTTTGAAGAATAAGATGATCTTATTTCAATAAATTTCCCCTCATAATTTTCACGAAAAAAAAGTCTGCCTGTCACATTATCGAATGCTTTAATCAAATTTAGATTTGCAAAAAGTCCATTATGTATTCGAAGAAATCCATTACATTCTAACCTTTCTTCAAAGAGGATGTAGTCATAAAGTGCTTTGTTTTCTAAGAAACAAGTACATTCATTGTGATAAACCACAAAATTATTAGAGTCAACTTCAATATAAAGTATAGTATGTAAGTCTAGTTCAATAAATTCAAAATTTAGCTCTGGCTTAGTATGTATGTGTCCAGCTATTCTCATCAATTCGTTATAAGATGCATCATAAGCTTCAGCAAATTTCTTTAAAGTTTGCGGCATTGGAATTATCTCGGATCCAGCAGTTCTACGGCTGCCCAACTCTACATCTCGAATATAGCCATGGCTCATATTTGTCTTCCTGGCCGCTTTTCTTAATGAATAACCACAAGAAAGTCTAAGTTTTTTTAGATAAGTTCCGATCGGGATATCCATGATTTATTTATTGAACCTCCACAAATTCCAATCTCATCTGCATTAAAATTCCTAATTTTAATGTCCATCAATCCCCCTAATAAAATATATAGTTCCAAGCACTTATGATACCATATTATACCTTAAGACCTATGAGAGTGAAGATTTAATATATTGATAAAGAAAAACTTGATATATGATGCACAAATAGATAGAAGAAAAATAAATAAAAGATGAAGAAATTCATCTGTATAATTTTGTTATATTTCAAAATGGTTTTATAATGGAATTATAATCCTGAATAAAGATAGGGAGGAGGAGTTATTGATGATGCTTTTCTTTGATCCTTCTATCAAACCAATAGTAACTACCGATTTGGAGGGCAATATTCTTTATATTCGTACTTATGGACTGCCCTGTTATGGATATCCAGACATCATCTTAGAGGACAATTTCGATAACTACGAAGACATTTTCTACGCAATTATTGCTCGAGTCTTTAGCTTGGAATTTGATGTGAAGGGGACCTGGAACTATAACGGTCAAATCGTGAAAATAGAGTTAAGAGAAGACGGCCTGGCCGGTGTAGTTGTCCAACACGTTGAAGAAGTGAAGATCATAACCATCCTCAACCCTTTAACAAATAAACCAGCAAAATTTATTACAAAAGGCTTAATGCCCCTGTTTAATCATCCTGAAGCGGAAGTTTCCGGAGATGCCCCTTATGGTAAAGAAATACTTGCATATCTTGTAGAGCAGGTTAGAGATGGATTTGTTTATGACGAGGACTGCATAATTACTTTCGAAGACATAAGATACGACATAATTTATACGTATGATCGTATAGGCAATGTTCTAGTTGAGATAAAAGTTGAACAGGGGCCGAACATTATGCAAAAAATTATGACAACAACAACAACGAAGAAAGGAAGCTTTTTAAAACGAATAAAATAGGTTCTTCTTTTTTTTTAATTAGTATAGTAATATATTAATAAATAAAATAACTAATTAATCAATATGATACTAAAGGAGCTGAAGAAAGGAGTATTAGTTTGGCCAACGACCATCTAATAAGAGAACTTGACTTTGTATTGACTCATCCGTCATGCAGTGTCGCCAATATCGAGTCGTTTTATAACAGCTGCCTCTTCTTATACGAAACTGTGCCCCTTATTGTCATTGTTGAACATATGCGTAGGGCGAAGCCGCGGCTGCTATCAGAGTGGGCAGCGAAGAATCAGACAATTAATAAAGTGATATCGGAAATGGGGATAGACGAAGAGGAACTATCTGATTTGGATTCAAAGCAATCCAAGATCGAGATTATGACTGATTTACGTTCGTTAAAAAAAGTAACAAATGGATATTACATACTTGTCTGGAGTACTGATATCGAAGAGGAAAAAATTAATACCTGTTTCAAGAGGAAAAACCTAATCGTTAAATGCAAAGATTCAGGTGAATTGGAGCTTGTTGGTTTTGCAAAAGCTGAAGAAACAAATCAATATAATGTTTACTTAAAAAAGAAGGAGGAACAAAAATGAATGAACTTTTGAGTATTAATCCGATGCAAGAATACAAGACATCTTTGCGCAGAAAGCAAATCCACAAAGGGTTGGTAATCGGTGTTGAAAACCATGCCCCTTTAGGGAAGAAAATGCAGTGTGCAATTGTAGAATTAAACAATGGGCTAAAAGGAATGATTCATGAGAATCAATTCGACACCCATAAATTCCGGTCATTAGTCGGATTCATCGACCATACCATTGACTTCATGGTGCTTGATGTAACAAAACATGGACTGGATCCGAAGACAGTGAAAGTCTTTGACGAAGAGAAAGGAATCGTACTTCTTTCTCGAGTTCAGGCAGTTGAAGAACTGCAGGAGGAATTCTGGGAAACAGCGGACGTTAATCATGTTGTTACCGGTACAGTTTCGGGATTCGAAAATGAACGGCTTTATCTGCTAGTAAAGGGCGTTGTTTGCGTTCTTCCAATTCAAGATTACGAATACGATTGGACACAATCTGGACGAAATCTTATTCCGCTTGGAACGCAGCTTACCGTTAAAATTAAAAAAATCGATCGCGAAGCTAAGCAGGTGCGCGTTACGCGAAAAGAGTTGTTGGAGGACCCATGGCTGCGTGCTCGCCAGAATTTTAAAATAGGTGACACGTATCGCGGCGTTATAACAAGTGTAATTGAAAATGTGGGTATATTTGTAAAGCTTGCTCCAGGAGTAGAATCTCTAGCGTGGTTCCCCGATAGAGTTCCAAGTCATGGTCAACTTATAGGGAAGCCGGTAGCAGTTCGAATTCGTACTGTTGATCCAGAGGCTAAGCGAATCAGGAGCAAAATCGTAAACTTCCCGCATGAAATTTACTAGGGGGATGTTCGATGGAATACAATGTGTCACCTTTACTTAACTCAGAACATACAGGACTACAAAGTAAACCGATATTTGATGATCCCTATGCTTATGTATCAAATTTAGAGCCTTTAACACGTCATGATTTCTTTTACATCAATGGTAAAATCGATCAGGGATGGATTACTGATCGCGATATAGAAATTGTAAGATTTATTTTCGTGCATCGTTGGGTTATATTAACTCAAATCGGAAAGCTGTTTTTCCCTGAAGCCAAATGTGAAGATACCGTAAGAAACCGGATGCGTAAATTAGTGAAGCACGGTTTGTTAAGAAGGATACAATGGAAGTCATATTCCAATCCATCAGAAAACAGACAGAATAGACCAACATGTTATGAACTTGGCGCCAGCGGAGCAGACATCTTGAAGTATCGCTTTGGGGCAATGCTTGGGAATCGTGATCCTCGCCATCCTAAAGAAGCAACCATGTTGTTTAGGATGAAATATATTGCCACAAACGAATTGTATATTCATTTACGTGATACCTTTGAATTAATTCACTTCGAATTTCATCCAATATTAAAAATAAATGAGACACAACAAATACCTACTGCGAAATATTTATTGAAAAATCCAAGGGGTAAAGAAGTAACATTTTATCTGCTTTGTCATCGGGAAGATGAAAAATGGGTGAAGACGATCCGGCATCAGGCGCAATTCTATAGACAATACTTATCAATTGCTGAAAAGGGTGCAGTACTGGTTCTACTTTTATCTACCTCTGATAAAGCTGAACTTGCCAGCAAAATATTGGAACAGGAGGGAGTTCAAAATACGTGGTTCGTAACGGATGAGGATTTGCTCGATAACCAAATCAGCTTATTAAAAGGATTCTTTTCATTTCAGGATGGAAAAAAACAATACTATGATTTGGGATGATTTCGTGCCAAGTAAAATATATTGGGGGGATATGATAGGAAATTGCGCCCTCATTTTCTGTAACGATTAAAGAGAATAGGTGAAGTATATGAAGAGAATTTTTCTTGCAACAAAGGATAATGATGAGCGTGAATGGCTCTCAGAAGAACTTTCAGATTATGGACGAATTGTCAGAGCAATTGACTCGCTCAATTTTTTCGTTCCTCAGTGGGAGGCCTCACCTACTGAGATTCTTATTTTCCTAGAAAGCGTCGTTGAATCGGAGGATGCATTTTCGAAGCTACTAAGGAAAATAAGAAATGAACAGCCTGAGACAACGATCATGTTTATTTATTATCGTGATAATGACGATTTTATAACAAACATTTCAACTGTGGGCATACACTGCATCAATTTTCTCGAACTTGAACCGGGCCTAGTGGAACAACGTCTTGCAAGTGTTGACCATGAACCAAGTCAATTTGAACTACGCAATGTTTTATCAATACAGCCTTCAATTCCCCCTGCCAATTTGACTGGCAACGAAGTAGAAAGCTCCGCAGCAACAGATGAACAGCAGCAAGAGACTACAAATGATCAACATAAAGAGCACTCATCGATCAATAACGAGGAAGCCTTACCTGAAGATGAAACTGTCGACAAACAATCTATTAGTGACAGAGCGAAAGTGATCGGCCGGCATATTGGAGAGACAAGCTTTCGAATAATCAATTATTTGGAGACCAAGAAGGCTGAAATTAAAGACAATAAGAAGAAAATCACCCTTGAAGGAATACGTCCAGAAGTGTTTGACTTTGAAACGATTATTCACACGAATACAACCAAAAAAAGAAAGAAAGAAAGATTTGTCGGTACTGCGGTCATTGCAGTGACGGGGGTTGAGAGAGGAGTCGGTTGTACGCACACTTCCATACTTATTGCTAATCACTTAGCGGGGCAAGATTATACCGTCGCTCTAGTGGAAGCAAATGAATCCAATGACTTTGTAGAAATCGAGCGAGCCTACGAAGGAGTTAAGGATATAAAGCAGCTTCATAATAGCACATTCACTATAAATGGGGTTAGGTATTTTAAGCAGATAAAAGAACTGAACATGGTCCCCCTCCTTACAAGTAATTTTTCGTTTATTATTCTTGACCTTGGTTCTTATCAAAATTCCCATTGTTACAGTGAGTTTCTAAGAGCAAGCATACCGATCGTGGTTGGATCGGCTAGTGAATGGAAACACAAGGATATACTTCGCTTTTTTCAAAGACAAATCCATGAAGATCAGTCAAACTGGAAACTTTGTATTCCCATGGCCAAGAAAATTAATCTCTCAGACATAAAAAAAGGTCTACAAAATAGAAAAATAAATGGGATTCCCTTCCATTCGGACCCATTTGAAAAAAATAAGGATGTCGATGAAGCTCTTGAGGACATTCTGAAACTACGGCAGCATCAAAGATTGAATGTTCTAAAAAAGAGAATGCTTGCAATATTTCGTGATTAGACAAAATAATAAAATTTTATGCAATATAGGATTGAATTAATCTTTATAAGTGGCAAAATGAATAAATAGGAGGTGAGATTGGAAGTGATTTATACAATGAAAATTCAATTACTTACTGATGAAACGCAGCATATACGTTTGATGACTACTATGGAACGATTTAACGAGATATGCAATTACATAAGTGAAATTGGATTCACTACAAAAACCTCCCGAAACAAAATAAAATTATCCAAGCAATGCTATCACAATGTTCGGGAGGAATATGGGGCCCCGTCACAATTTGTAATCCGCGCTGTAGGAAAGGTCGTTGAATATTACAAGAATGGCGCAAAAGGGCGGGTGAAATTTAAAAGAAATGCTTCTGTTGTGTATGATTCCCGCTTGCTTGCAATTAAATGGCTTGAGAGTGTATCGATCAAAACATTTGAGGGGCGAATTCAAGTTCCTTTTCTTGTCAATGGATACCGTGAAGGGATCTATGCTCGGAGGGTAAAAGGGCAGGCTGATATGATATTACAGGAAAATATATTTTATCTTCTACTACCTATAGACCTGCCTGATGTTGCAGAAATAACCCCGATTGAAATAACCGGAATTCAAATGTAAGAACCCAAGAAGAGAGGAATTGGTCAAAATGAAAAACAAAATCATAATAGGAGCTCTTGCGGCAGTAACGATTCTTACACTTACAACTACGGGTAATTCCTTTGAGGTTGTAAGGGCTGCATCTACTAAAGTATCGTTCTCGGATATCAGAAATCACTGGGCCGAATCTGCTATTAATGATTCCATTCAAAAAGGCTATGTGGATGGATACCCTGATGGAACATTTAAGCCAGATGAAAAAGTAACACGCGCTGAATTTATTAAGATGGTTGACACTGCGCTTCACGTTTCGGTTTCTGGATCGGGTGATGATTGGTACTTGCCATACATTAACGCGGCGGTAAACGCCGGTATTCACCAATGGAGTGATTTTACTAACGGGAATTGGAATACAGCCATGACACGCAAAGAAATGGCACGTATAGCTGTTCGTGCGGCTAACGGTGATAAAAACACCGATGATAAAAAATGGATGTACCTGGCGACAAAATCTGGCCTTATTACAGGTATGGACGATACTGGAACACTTGGCGAGGATCAAAAGACCACACGCGCACAATCGGTAACGATCATCGAGCGCATCCTTTCGATCAAAGATAACCAAGTTCTCCCATTCGACAAGCATGCCGTATCGAGGGCCGAGGTTGCTTGGCATAAAACGAATGTCATTACCATGCTCCCACGTTACTTTGCAAAAACGGATAAGAATGAAAAATTTCATGACGAGCTGCTAACGACAACAACAGCCGATGGGAATATGTCTTGCAGCGTAAATAAATACGTTGTTGTCGATGTGAACGATTCTAATGATCCTTACCGTAGTCTTGTTCCTGATGATGTAACAAAGTTTAGTTGGGTGGACTTCAAAACAGGTAATAAGGTTCCTTTGAAGGGAGATAACTATATCGTTGTTTCCGAACAAACGATGAAGATTAAAAGCTTTCCTAATAACGTAACTAGCGTTACAGGCTGCAGCGCGGGCATTCCTGATCGAGCTTATGATGCGAGTGGGGAATTAGATGCAAAAGGGGTTTTAAGCAAAATTGCTGGCATCAATATCGCTTATAAACAACCTGGTCGGGAGAACTGGGAAATTGTATACAGAAGCGACTATCGAGCAGCTGCCGGTGAAGCGGTCAACGAAACACGTTATTCCTATGAAGCTGTACCTAAGGCTGATCTTATAGCGAAAGCTCCCGGCCAAGTAACAAGAATTGTTTTTAATGGCATCAATACCAATTCGCCAGCTCTGATTTATACTGGCTTAATGTCTAACCAATCCAATCAGTAGTAGGTGATTTTGTTGAATCGTTTTTTCTTACGTTTCACCACTTTTCTAGCTGCTGCCGCTATAGCAATACCGGCTTTACCACATGTCGCTAATGCGGCTCCAACAAAACTCGGAGACATTGATTATGGCAGTAGCGTCGTGCAAGCATATACGCCATCGGGAAGTCCCGCTGGCGAGCTAGTGTCCAACGATCATTTCGACTATTCCGATGTGACGATTACCCCATCGCCTGGAAAAACAGTTCAAAGCGCTTGGCTGCAAGATAAAAGTGGAAATGTCTATGCTAATCTCACTAATACAGGCAATAATAAATGGCACATACCGACGATAACGGGAGTGGAAAAGAAATTTACTGCTTCTGCGGTTCCTTGGAGTGGTTATTTTGCATGGTTCCGCGACCCGGGTTGGCCTGATCCGCAACATCCAGGAAAAACGTTAGGGTATGTTTGGATGTATGATGACAACGGGTCGCGTACCTATTATTCAACTTATCCGTCAGTTACGGATTACCCGGTATCCGGCATGTTTACGACAGACAGCCCTTATCATTACAGACCAAGCGATCCAGGGGTTGGTTCGGCAGATGGAAATAGTGCGGTTGCGACCATCCATCACAATGCAACCGTATCGGTTCCTAATTTAAGGATGGATGATGATAATTCAGTCACGATCACACCCGATAAGGCTGTTAATGTCCGTGTAGATAAATCTGATATTCAATATGAACCGAGCAATATTACGGATCCAGGTGGGCAGAATTATCCTATTCCACAATCTAGCATTTCGGATGTTGGTTCTGATTCAATTGATCTCTCATCCGGTACTTTCAATTTTCATGTAACAGCTTCATTTGATAACGGGGCTTATCAAGTCGATTCAGATGGCATTAATGGCTTGGTTATTAAGTGGTATGACGGTTGGAATATTACATTTCATGGATCTCTTTGGTACGTTCCGGATCTTTCAATCTATTACGACGAAGATGGGACACTACCGCCAGTGGATTGCACGAAAAATCCGTCTCATCCAAGTTGCGGCGGTGGTGGTGGTGGCAGCTGTCTTTATACGATTGGCCCACCAACCCAAGGAACAACAATGCCGAAAAGTGATCTTGACCCTAACGCAAATGGTGTTATAAAAGCAGACCCTAGAGATTCGGAATATTTTAATGTTCTGCTGGGAGTTCCTACTTCGGAGTATTTGTATGCGAACGCCTTTGCAGATAATTACTTGTTTAAACAGAATTGGGCGCAACAATCTGGAAAAACGACTTATTCTTGTTCGGTAACGATTACCTATGTTAGACAGTGGACCGTGCCAGGGCCGCCAATTTGTGCGCCACCACCTGGGGGGTGTTCACCAGGACCGGACCTTCCAGCAGGGGATACAAAGACAAAAACATACACCTTTGATATTTATAGAAATTACTCCTATTGGCAAATCAACAATCTTGAAGTCTATAAGATCAATAGGGCTGTAATGAACAACTATGCCTTACCCGGTGGTAGCGTGACGATGAATCCTAATGGTTACACTCCACCAACGTTATCGTCAGTTCACTCAACAGTTGTCAGTGATCATGTTCATCCTGCGTCATCGCCAACGATTTCGTATACACCACCTGTTCTTGTAGGAGGATTGAATTCCCCACCGGACGTTCCCGACGATACTTCTACGCTAAAGGGAATGGCAGAGTCAGGAACACAGGAAAGTAAAGTGAACAATGATACCGTCAAATTCAATAGCGCTACAACGATGGATGGAGCGCAGTACACGAAAGATGGCCCGACTCCTTCCGACATTCCAATACCAACGACAATCGGGCGTGATGTGCTTTATAAAAATCAAAACTTGATTAGTAACTCTTTGGTGAACAAGGCGAATATGCCAAGTTCCGGAACGATTTATTACGATCTACTACCGCAAAACGTTAATGGTGGGGCAAACACTTCCTATCCCATTAACGGAATCAATACCGTCACGGTTCATACGCCGGTGGTTATGTACCCTTCTGTTTCCGATGACCAGGCTCATAACCAAAAAGTAGAACCGACCGCTGGGAGAGCAGCGCTTATCTTGGATCGTCCTTTTGTTGTTACGCTGCCAACAACCGGCCAGCATGACGCATATCCGGGTTTCGGGGGTTACGGGGTGACGAACGGTTACGGCGAGTACGCCAAGTATACAGCAAGAAAGCAAGTGCAATTTGAGTTTGACGTATGGAACGCCGATAAATCGCAGTACATTCAAAAGGGAACATGGATCGACATTCCGGTTGGACAGCTCAATACAACTTTCATCATGCCGACTTGGATTGACGAGGGATTCTACACAGTATACTTCCGATCCATCGCCATTAACGCACCAGCTGGCTTTACGTGGGAAACCGGGGCTAACTTTAATTGGCCGAATCACGTTGCCACAAATACCATCCCGGTTGAAGTCATTGGAAGGCTTTATGACTTCCGAATTACGGACATTGGGGATTATGATTGGCAGACTGTTTTCCGGACAGGGCCAAATACCAATGCACACACGCAAAACGTGTATTGGGTAGGGGATAAGGACATCGACGCAAATTGGGTAGGGAACCGGGATATGAACGGCAATCAGGTAGATAACAGTTTCCCGTTACGGCTTCCGATCCGGCCAGGAAGTCATCCGGTCGATGGCTACAAGAACATCACGATCAAGAAGGGCTATCACTTCAAATTCGACCTGAAAACCAAGGGCAATATGTTCGGACAGCAAGATGGCGTCCGGATTACCCCGACATTCTATTTCGTGAATAAAGACGGCACCGGGCGAATCCCCGTTGATCTTTACTATCACGATTACACTAACGGCAAATATTTCGTAAAAATCGGTTCGTCTGATGATGTCATGAGCCGGTACGTCATTTTAAACAATGAAATGAGAAACGTACCGAGCGTGGAACTGCAGGATACCACAAATTACGTGAAGGCCAATTACGGAGTGACAGACTTCTTGAAAAGAGCCTCGCAGAAAACCACTGTCGGAAGATATTCATGGGAGATACTGCCTTGGCAAGTCAGAACTTTGATCGGGCCGAAAAGTATTCCGAGCTCGGTTGATCCGCAAAGAGCGTTAGCTTCTATCCAACACTGGTATGGCGAGTATAGCCTTCCAGCAGATACGTATGTGGTCGCAGCCGGAACCGATCTTCCGGAATATGCCCGAACGAATGGTGGCATTGATGATCATTCGCCAATCTTTCTCAAAGACGGATATATAATCGTGAATTTTAACATCGAGAGCATCAAAAACGGAGACACCTATCATCCGTTCTTGCGTTACTACCGCTTGGGATCGGATTCGGTTCCTCTCGATAATCAGTGGCAAATGGAAGGCTATTATAATAGCCCCGAATCGGTAACGGACAAATACGGAATCACTTACCCGATAATGGACGGTGATGTGGTTTTCTATCATGCAGATTTATCAAGTTATGATGATTTTGATTCGAGCGTCACGCATTGAATATTTCTTGTGCAAAAGCAATAGAAATGAACTATAATTATGAAATAATATATTATTTAATTAATTAGATAACTAGTTAATTGTTTGGAAGAGGGGTTCACTCCCTTTTCTCAAAGAATCAATACGGAAAGGGAGGCCTCACTTTTGAGAAAAATAGTAACAGCAGTTCTATTGATTTTCGCGATCACGCTTCATTTAGTGTCCGTTGTGTCATATGCGGCGCCCGTCACGAATTTAGCTTCGGTTTCGTTTGATGGCATTGTGCTTAATCAATCGTTTGATCCGGGTACAACGAATTATTTTGCTACAGTAAATAGCGAGGTACAACAAACCATTGCTAGACCGGTATCACAGGACTCAAAGGCAACAATAAAAGTGAATGGAAATACGGTAGTGAGCGGCGGAGCGTCCGCTCCAATTGCATTATCCAACCCAACTGCGAGCTCCGATAGCACATCTACCATTACGATAAATGTCACGTCGCAAGAGGGCAGTTCTCAAACGTACACTGTCGTTATAACAAGACAGCATGCACCGAGCGTTCAAAATGTCCAGGCGACAGTAGTATCTGCATCCTCTGTGAAACTGACTTGGACAATCCCCAGTGAACGGTCCGACATATCCGGCATCCAAATACAGAGGAATGGAGCCACGATTGATAGTGTATCAGCATCGACCAATCAATATACCGTTAATGGGCTCGCAAATGGTCAATCATACATATTTCAATTGGTCGCCTATAATCGGCTCGGGCAAGCTGGCGTACCGATAAGCGTCTCTTATAATGCGGCGGAACAAAGCACTGATAAGATTCTTTCTCTGACAGCCAGTGATTCGCAACTTAATTCGTACCTGACATCAGCATTTACACCATTCACAAACAATTACTCATATTCCTACAATTCTTATGTAACAAACCAGATTACCATTACGCCGGTTTTGGCCGATACTACCGCACATGTAACAATCAATGGACAGAGCGTAAATAACGGAAGTACATCAAGCCCAATCTCCCTTACGCTTGGGGCAAATACTTCAATAGATATTCAAGTGATTTTAGCGAATGGATCGCAAGGCAGTCATTATACACTGTCGGTGTATATGCCGGCCTCATCCATCAATCCATTGACCGGTTTAACGATTACAGGAGCTACTTTAGATAAAGCCTTTGATCCGGCGACAAAAAGTTATTCAGCTACCGTTGCAAATGGAATAAGCAGCGTAACGATATCACCCGTTGCACTTGCCAACTCCACGATAAAAGTCAATGGAACAACCGTATCCTACGGCAGCAGCATACCGGTCCAGCTATATGTTGGTCTAAACACCATAACAATCAATGCTACTGGACAAGATGGCAGTACAAAAACATATACACTCGAAGTTACAAGACAAACTATTTCTAATGGGGCGGATCTGATTGCTCTTTCATTGGGAGATATTAAGCTAAATGAGTCTTTTTCATCAGCACGTTACAGTTATACGGCAACTGCTCCTTATGACCGATATTCTGTAGTTGTTTTGCCGACCGTTAACTCGTCCTCCTCCGTGAAAGTGAATGGCAGCGTCGTTACCAGTGGAAATTCCTTTAACGTGAATCTCACAACTGGCAACAACATTATCCGGATCGATGTCGCAGGAGCGAATGGTACAACCAGCACGTACAACGTTGTCCTTACCAGAAGTCAAACGACTGATAAGCCTTTACTATTTCAGCTTTCGGTGGAAAGTGTGATGAATACGCAAACGGGTTCGACGATTAATACTTCCAACCAACAGATTCCTTTTAATGAAACATTCGATCCAGCCCGTAACGTCTATACGGTCAGCGTTCCTTATTATACATCAAGCATCTTAATCCGTGCTACGCCATATTCGAGCTCCTATCTAGTTATGAACGGAGCGGTATTGTCCAAAGGCTATACTGAACCGATCCCTTTAAATGTAGGGCAAAATACGTTTACGATCTATGCTTACACTAATAACTCGAGCAACACAAGCACCATATATACGATTTATCTGACACGGGCCGATGTTAACGGAACCATGCAAGGAAATGCAGTTACTAACGGACAAACAGGGCAAAAGAAGGGCACTGTGTCCGTAAGCGGAGATCAAGTTATTCTTTCCGCAAGCCTGGATCCGCAGATGGCAGAATACGCTCCGATTCTCGACGATATCACAAATGCATTCGCCCAGAATATCAACGGCAAAGGGGTCACCTTTAAAATAGGAGAGATCGGTGGAAACCGGGGAATGACGAACACACTTTCCTTAGATAAGGATGCTCTAGGCTATTTGAGGCAAAAGGGGCTCCCGCTTCGTATTCTCACTGACAGCGTTAGCGTAACCGCCGGTGCATTAGATTTGCCGGTCAACAACTTGAGGATAACGATAGAAAAAAATTATGAAACAAATCAGCAATACCCGAAATATGCGCAGATTATCGTGCCAAATGTGAAAATCATCGTCGAAGGTGAAAACAAGCAATTGCCGTTGAATGTGGAACTCCAGACTAAACTCGCTTTTAACCAATCCGATCTCGGAATCGTATTTCTGAACGGCAACAAAATAAAAAGTACAACGAATCAAGTTAATAAAGGTGCAAAGCAAGTGAAAATCAATGGTAGCGGCGATTTACTTGTCGCGTTAATGGATAGGCGATTTACCGACATGGCAGGTCACTGGGCAAGTAAAGAAGTAACCTACATGGCGGATAAAATGATTATCGACGGATACGACGACAATACATTCAAACCGGATGACGCGATAACAAGGGCCGAATTCGTCAGTTTAATTGTAAGTTCGACCAATTCAAATGGAATTACTCTGGCGAAATCTCCTTACGTAGACGTTACGGAAAGTGACTGGTATTTTAAAGCTATTTCGGTTGCAACAAGCTTGCAGCTTATCGAAGGTTCAGAAACACACGAATATAGACCCAATGACATTATAACACGCGAAGAAATTGCTATAATCTTTTCCCGTCTCATGAAATACTTGGGTACGAATCTATCGACATCCTCTGACACAAATGCATTATCCCTGAAAAAATATGTTGATGCGGGTAGCATAAGTAGCTGGGCCGCCCCTGCTTTTGCCGCAAATATTCAAGCCGAGATCATTTTCGGAACATCTGATACAACGCTATCGCCGAAGGCAAGTGGTTCGAGGGCACAAACAGCCGTTATGCTCTACAGACTGCTATCCAAAGCAAATGCATTTTGAGTGATGGATATACTGCGGATGGAGGAAAATACAAAACATGAAACTTAGGTTAAGAACGAAACAACTTTTATACGCCGGCGGAGTAGGGGCGCTTGCCATGATGCTTCTGGCATCCGGTGGAGCATACTGGGGTTATGATGCCCTTCTGAAAGGACAATCTGCCAAGAACGCAGAATATGAACAAAAATTACGTGATGCTCAGATGCTTTTGGAACAACAAAAAGCGAGCAAATTGACCGTATGGCTCTTAAAAGCTGATGTGAAAGCCGGCGATGAAATCATCGCTGACAATCTTTATCCAAAGGAAGTCGGTAAAGATACCGTCCCGGAGAACGCTGTAAGTAAAGACTATATAGTCGGAAAAAAGACGAAGCTTGCACTTAAAAAAGACACTCAGTTGATCGAGCCGATGCTTTACCAGGATGGTGTTACACCGAATGACTTGCGTGAACGGGAAGCAAAGTACATTCAGCTTCCAACCAACCTAAAGAAAGATGATTTTATCGATATTCGCATCACGTTCCCGACTGGAGTAAACTTCATAGCGCTCTCCAAAAAGAAAATTAAAGACTTGGCTGGCGGAACGGTGTGGTTCAACGAGGATGAGCAGGAAATTCTCTATGAATCAAGCGCAATTGTAGATGCTTATTTGAACGATGCCGTTATCACGGCCTATAAGTATACGGACCCGTATATGCAGGAAAAAGCCAAGGTCACTTATGCACCAAACGAAAAAATTATCGACCTTATCAAGTCCGATCCGAACATCGTTCAAAAGGCTAGCGCGGAATTGGAACGCCGCGCTCGACAAAAGCTTGAAGAAGATTTAAAAAATATGGACGAATACTCCAAGCAGAAGTTTAGACAAGGGATGCTGCAGGCAACCTCTGCTGCATCGGCAGCTCAATCTCAATCCAATGCTGCAACTAATGGACAGCCTTCTTCGACTCAATCACAGAAACCGGTCGTTCCTGGTGCTTATCCTTCGAGTACGACAAGTCAAGCAGGACAAGCCCAAACTCAAACCAGTCAACCGCAGGCGTCTTCATCTACTCAGTCAATGCACCAACCAGTTGTGAGTGGGGCAACACCAACACCACCCGCACAAATGAATAACGAATCATCAGAAGCAAAGCCGGAGGATACTCAAAAGTCTGTTTTTGGTCAGGATCCCAATTCCGGTGTATCACTGAATTAGCAGTGTAAGGGGGCAGTACTTTGAAACAATCATTATTTATCGGCGCTTGCGAAAAAATCGACTTATTGTTTTATATTAGCAAGGTATTGACGGCCGCAAACCTGAAAGTCCTGTTGGTCGATGCAACGCTGTCCTCAAAATATAAGTATTCCATTTCGGTCATCGACGAAAGTGAGAGAATATATGAATTCGATGGATTCGATGTAGCTTTTGGGTTCAGGGACTTTCAAGAATTAAAACAAACGTTATCCGACCAGCAAGAAAATATCGAAGACTATGATGTTCTTCTCATTGATACCGACGATCCGTCAAGCGTGAAGGCATGGGGGCCTTTAGAAAATCGAGCGCTAGTCACAAGCTTTGAAAGGTATTCAGTTGAACATAATGCAAAGTTGATCGAAAGCTATTTTCAAGAAAAACCCGACGAAAGTCAACCATTTATTCGGATATACTACCCATTCACGGAATGCAGAATTGACGAGGAATATATAGATTCAACTCTTGAAAGGTATCCGATTATTTGGCATGATCCCGCTTTTGATTTTTTGGTCGATGAGGTCGATTACAGCGTCCGGGTTGAGAATCAATATGAAAATCGGGTTGTTTTGAAAGGATTGTCAAGGCAATACAAAAGCCGGCTTACTGAAATTCTCGAAATAATAAGCGGCTTCGATCGCAAAACTATAAAGCTCGCGCTGAAAACAGCAGAAAGGGGAAGATAACCATGTCACAAGTTTCGTTTTGGAGCATTACACACGGGCAGCCTGGTAATACAGCGAATACCGCAGCTATCGGAGCTATAACCGGTCTTGAATACGATATACGAACGCTGATTACACAAACCCATTTTGAGCGTTCGACCTTGGAGTTGGCATTTACGAAGTCGAACGAATTGCAGTTAGGAAGGATTCAGGAAATCGGCGAAACGGGCCTTGATGCTTTGGCAAAAGCCGCTAGATCAAAGAAACTCCATAAAGACAGTATTAGGAACAAAGCAGTGAAGCTTGAAAAGAATCGGCTCGATCTATTGGTCGGAACTATGAAGCCCTATGAAGGACTGCACGAAAATTTGAGTGAGAACATGGAGCTGATCTTTGAATACGCGCGTGAATATTACGGCGCTGTATTTTTGGATTTGCACAGCGGTTCCAGGAACCCCCTTACGAACTCTCTGCTTAATAGTTCTGATCTTATCGTCGTCAGTCTTTCGCAGAACCGAGCACTGCTGGATCGCTTTTTCTCTAAAGAGGATTGGCCGGATGCGCTCCATGAGAAGTCTAAGATGCTCTTGCTGGGACAATATGACCCGGATTCGAAATACACGGTAGCAAACATTCAACGTCTGTACCGAAATGTTTATGACTTCGAAAAGCCGATTTATACCATTCCTTACTGCAGCGACTTTAAGGATTCGATCAATGACCGCAATCTTATGGATTGGTTCCGAAAGAACCGTAATCTCAATAAAAAGCATCAAAATGCGGTGTTCTTTCAAGAAGTCAGAAGGGTGGCTAAGGCGATTCTGGATGAAATCGGTGTAAATACATCCCTGAAATTCATCGATCGGGGGGCTTCCTAATGCTTTGGAACTTCCTTGCAATTGTCATCATCATCCTGGGGCTGATCGGTTATTTGCTGTATCGGCTACGGGATACGCAGGGCAATCAAACGGAAAAAAAACAAATCCATGACGAAACGCTCTATAAACTCGAAGCTTTGACCGTTTTTGTCAAGAAACGATTGAATGAAATGACCGGTAGCGACCTGTATGATCTGGCCTTGGACGAAGATGAATATGAGAGACAAGTCGCAAATCGCAACGATTTGAAACAAGCGTTTAAGGCATCGGGGAATGGCGACATTTACGAAAAAACGTTCGTAAAGGACACCATGCTGGATATCCTTGTTCGTGATTATGGATTGAATGAATCAACGATCAACTTTGCCATCCCCTTTGATGACCCGGAGCAACTAACAGTGCAAGATAAGTTCGATATCTTGCTATACATCTTCAAGAAACTGCACCGTTACAAGGCGCTCGGCTTCATGATCGATCAATACAACTTAGATGCGATGAAGCAAATCATTGAAGATGGCAAAACAAAATCCTACATCGTCATTGACAAAGAAATTGAGGAGATTTACAAGAAAGAAATTCATGGGCCGGTGACATTTGAGGACAAACTGCAGATTGTAATTCAACGCATTTATGCTTACTCCTTTGGCCACGGTGTTGTCGATGAGATTCGGGACATGGAAATTGATGGCGTGTCCGGTGGGGTGTCCGGGATTCCTTCCACAATGGAAACCGTTGAGGATCATATCGATTTTATCAACCGAATGCACAAAGTTAAGACCAAGAAGCATAATTCCGTGTGGATCATGTACAAGGGTAAAACGATTCATCTTTCCTTCTTATCCTTTGGTTCGACGCTCGAACTGAAGCGAATCGTTCTGAACATTTACAAGTACAACAACCCTGGTCAGCTTACCGAAACGAACGGTTTCATCGTCAACGAAATGGCCGATGGCTCACGGATCGTCGTTATGAGGCCGCCGTTCTCACAATCCTGGGTATTCTTTAACCGCAAATTTGATCCGGATATATCGACGGTTGAAGACTGGTTCAATCCCCCAGGACGCGAGCAAAAGTTTCAAAATACCGAACTTCCGGTTCGCTTTATTCCTCATTTGATGAAAGGCGGTCAAGTCACAGCCGTTACCGGCGACCAAGGGGCCGGGAAAACTAAACTGATGATGGCCATGATCGCTTATATCTACGGATGGATAACAATCCGAACTGGCGAAATGTCTTTTGAGCTGCATCTTAACACCTTGTATCCGGAAAGAAACATCGCAGCGATACGGCAAACCGCTGACATTAGCGGCCAAAAGGGAATGGACATTTTGAAAAAATCAGACGGCATGGTGAGTGTCATCGGAGAAATTGCTACCGACGAACAAGCATCATGGTGGGTTCAAAACTCCCAAGTCGCCTTTATGTTTACACTCGTATCACAGCACGCCAAAACGTTTCGAGAACTCATTCGTTCGATAGCAAACTCTTTACGGAAATTCGGAATGTTTAGCGATGACTTTGCTGCGCAAAGACAGGTCGTGAGTGTACTTGGTTTCGACATTCATCTTGAGAAAGATCATGAAGGAAATCGGTATGTAGAGCGCATTAGCCAGTGTGTTCCGATCGATCACTTGGAACCAATTCCAACGAAAAGCTTTAAGGAGGCATTTGTCACTTTTGCTGAACGGATGACGAATCCGAAGATTTATGAGGAACGGATCATCATTGCAATGGAGAACGGCATATATGTTGCCAAAGAACGGATAACTGATGAAATGAAAAATGCCATGCTCAAACGAATGCTGTCGGAGGATCGGGAGTCCTTCGAGGCTTTCCTGGATGAACATTGGCCAATTGCCGGGAAGGATGTTGCGTGATGATCAATAAATGGGCTGTAACCGGAATAATTTTCGGCATTTCCGTGTTACTCCTTGCCGGTTTTATTGTCGTCACCCTGATGAAAGAGGGGGGCGATAATAAAGCCTCCCAGCTTTTCCATAAATACTTCGGCAAGCGAATCAACAAGCATAGGCTCAACCTCTTTTTCCAGAAGTCATACGTTCAATTCATGCGGCTTCCGATATTAAAGGGCTATGTGACCAAAATTCGAAAACGACTAGAGTCTCTGCACTCTTACGACGAGTACACGATGCGACGTGAAGTCATGCGCATCGCATTCACGACGCTAAGTATCATGACGATTACCGTACTGGCGCTAATCCTGATAAGCCGAGACCTCATCTCTACGTTTTGGGTTCTCTTGGGGGCTGTTGTGGTGAACGGCATCATGATCGATACCTTCGTGAACAAAGTCGAGGATCGGATTCTCAAAAAATCCGTCGTCATGTTCGAGGATCACAGGCATCATTTCCAGAGGCTTAAAAACGTCGGAGAAGCGTTGTACGATGCAGTTCAGACGGCACCTCACGAAGCATCGGTACATGGTCAGCGCATCTACGAGATTTTAACTGCTGAAGATCAAAAAAAGCAATTAGATACCTATTATGAGGTTGCACCAAACCGGTACTATAAGCTTTTCGCCGGCATCGCCTACTTAGTTGCCGAGTTTGGTGATCGTGTTGTCAAAAGCGGTTCGATGTATGCCCATGCTATTTCCCAACTTGTTAAGGAAATCAATGAGGACATCCTGCGCCGTGATAAACTCAATTATCTTCTGAAAGGGCTAACTACCATTGCAATCGTTCCAATCCTATTCACGAATCCTCTTGAAAGCTGGGCGCGAAATTATTTTCCTATCATGAGCGATTTTTATGACAGCAAGATGGGGCTGATTGCCAAAATATCGTTTTTTGCGGTCGTCCTCATATGTTATCTCATCTTGAAAAAAATGCTTGAAAACGACCAAATGCGTTATGTAGCGAAAGCGCGGCGATGGAATTGGGAACAAAAACTGTACAAACTTGCGCCGATCCGATGGCTCGTTGACCGGATGGCCCCTAAGAAGAATAAAAGGAAGCACAAGAAACTAACGCATCTGCTAAAGGATGCCAATTCTCCGTTAACTATCGAATGGTTGTTCGTCCAACGGGCATTGGCGTCCCTGATATGCTTCGTTGCAACGGTAGGTCTATTCTTCTTCATGCATACCATGACCGTCAATGACGTTCTAAATAACCCCATGAGAGGGATGGGAATGTACGGTAAGCTGACTCCTGATGATGTTGCCAAAGCCCAGCAGCAGACCGATTTTGACCGTAAGATCATCCAAGATTTACAAGCCAGCAAAAATGTAAGTAAAGGAACTGTTGTCCAAAGGGTAAGTGAGGTCCTGAATACGGATGGTAACGACGCTAGCATCATTATGACTGCTCAACGGATTTTCAACAAGTACAACGTCGTAACGACAGAGTACTTTCAGTGGTGGGAATTGATTCTTGGCATTCTGGTTAGCATCGTCGCATTCAACGGGCCGATCTGGCTGCTTATGTTTCAAAGGCGCATGCGTCAAATGGAAATGCAAGTTGAAGTTGATCAATTCCACACGATCATTTCTATATTGGCCAATTTCGAGAGGATCGACGTTGAAACAATTCTCGAATGGATGGAGAGATTTGCCCTTATCTTCAAAACACCGCTCAATGACTGCCTGAATGAGTTTAAAAGTGGCCAGCTCGAGGCACTCGAAAAATTGAAGAGAGAAGCCACCTTTGATCCGTTCGTAAGAATTGTCGAAAAGTTGATCCTGTCTCTTGAGAAAAATCCAGTGAAGGTTGCATTCGATGATCTCGAAAACGCGAGAGAGTACCATGCTGAGCGAAGAAAAGAATACTTCACTCGTCTGATTAACCAAAAATCGACTTGGGGCACTATGATCGGTTTTTTTCCAATGGGGTATATCGTAGTTATGTACCTGGTTCTTCCAATGCTTTACTTGTCTGTCGTTCAAATGGGCCAGCAAATGAAGCAAATCATTCATATTCACTAGATAAAGGAGAGAATACTTTGAAAGATTCTATACCGTACTTTCAAAGGCAGCCCCCATAAAATCTGCGATGGGAGCTTCTTTTAAAAAAAATATTGATATTTCAGGGAGAGGAAAAAGTAAATGAACAACGCACAAAGAGCTTTATTGATTGCAGCAGGGTTGTTTCTTACAATCGCACTCATTACACTGGTCGTAAACTTGTTTGGATCGGCACAAGAAGCATCGAAACAGGCGCAGAATGATTTTTCGTCTATGCAAACCGAATTGGCCGCACAAGCTTTTGATGGTTACGACAACACAACGCTGACCGGATCTCAGGTCCTTAACGCAATCCGGAAGTATAGCAATAAAGCAAGCTTCGGCATTCAAGTAAACACGGGTAAAAACATCATTATAAGCGGACCTAGTACGGGTTCTTGGTACGGAAATACGGTTAGTTTGACTGGCGGCTCTGGAAGCAGCGGCTACGGTAATGTTACCCCAGGTGGAACAGGAGACTTGAAGAAAGCTACAACAGAAAGTTCGAATGATTACATTAACCCGAGCGGTCAATTCCGCGGGCAAGTCATTCGTGATAATAACAACGCTATTCGGGGCATCATTTTCACCCAGCAATAACGAATTACGAAACCAACTCCCTTCTCACAAGAAGGGAGTTGGCCAAATAAAAGAAAGGGAAACCGAGGTATGAAGAAAGTAACCGTGTGCAATCTCTTGGATATCACTTACAGAGGCTACAATTGAAAAAATGGTAATGAATTTTTTAATCCGATTGCAAGGTACGAGGCGAGAATTGTCCATGACGACAATAACCGAGTTCGAGAAATCATTTTCACGGAAAAGTAATATGGAGGTCTGTCATGAATAATGCCGCAAAATTTTTGAAATTTGCATCAATATTTGCTTTATTTCTATTTGCATTAAGTGCATCCGTCGAGCTTGTCAAAACGAATAAACTGGTTGCAGATAAAACTGATGAGGTCATTTATGGGACCGATAGGAACGTAACCCAATCACCTAAAATTATGGGGGAATACACAGTAAGCGGTGCGGAAGTCCTCCAATCCATATTTCACATAAAAAAAATAGGTGCTGATATACAGGTTGACAGCTACTATTTCCCAAAAACTTTAATCATCGACCAAACCGATGTTTCGATGATCCTCTTAAAGCGAACATACGCGGCCACCTATTCGAGAAATACAGATGGCACTCTCAATAAAGTTATTTTCAAGGTCCAGTAGAAAGGAGGATATAAATGACTAAAGCATTGTCCGTTTTGTTTGCCTCTTTCGTCGCTTGTGGCCTCTTATATTTTTGGCCTACTCAAAACAGTTACGAGAACCAGGATCAAATCGCCTATAACATCACATACTCAGCAGTCACTAGGTTTGTCGATTCCGTTAGGAACAAGGGCTATATAACACCGACCATGTATTCCGATTTTACAAATGAACTAAGGTACACCGACAACATTTATGACATTCAAATGGAGCACGAACGCAAAAGATACAATCCGATATATACTGATCCAGCCAATCCGACAACGTTTCAAGGGAAATATGATGTTTACTATGATGCGTTTTACACAAGTAAAATTATGTCCACGCTTTTTCCAAATAACAATATGCCCGTAACGGATCCGAGCCGTAAATATTACTTGCAAAAGGGTGATTATTTCACGGTTACGATCAAGAATACCAACTACACCAAGGCTACGCTCGTTCGCGATTTTCTAACGAATGGTAACACCGGGGATCCGACAAGAATTTATATCCCATATGGCGGGATGGTGCAGAATGAAGACTTTTAGCAGCATGTCAATAATGACTAATATTGCACTTATCTTTGTGATCATCGTTTTTCCAATGCTATTCAGTAACGATACACGGCTCAAAACCCAGGAACTGGCCGAAGAAACTATTTTGCGGTATAACGAGGGACTTCATGCAGCAGTCAATGATGCAGCTTTCTCAATGAATTTCAATGAAAAGCAGGACTTTGAAGCTAAGTACGATTCACTGAAATTCTTTAAAGCAAATAAAGAAGAAGCTGTAAATGCTTTTTACCACACGCTTTTTACAAACTTCGGTATTAAAGATGATTCTGTTGCTCAAGGCGTTTTGAAGGGATACATGCCGGCGCTTGCCGCTATTGACTATGATGGCTTTTGGATTTACACCGACGAAGCATTCACGAATGCAAAAGGACAAAACGAATACCGGCAGGTTTGGAAAGCAAAGAAACCATACTCGTACTTGGATGAATTTGGTAATAGTATATCCTTTACACTTGATGATTACGTGTTTGCTTATGATGCCGCAACCAAAACATGGCACGAAGGACATCGGGCGGATGTCGCCGTCCAGGTAGGTGGACGGATTTCCCTGCTTAATGATGCAACAACTTTTGAAGATGTAAGACAGAGCAGCATTGTTCAAGCGATTCAAAAAGACCTCGAATATTACATCAATTCGCATAACGAATACGCGAAGCGACTGGGTATTACGTACACGTTCATGCTACCGACAATCGATCAAGAGGAATGGATAAATTCCATAAACGACATCGGGGTTATGGCCTTCATCCAAGGTCTTCCGGTAGGCGGAAAATACTACAATACATACGCCATCGGCGGCGGCCGTCTTATCAAAAAAAAGGTCCTCTACGGAGCAGTTCGCAATGGTGTGAAAATATATTATCGCGCCTCATGCAATTATCCAGATATAGTAACAGAGAAGTTCACAAGCGAAAAGGATGCAGCGGCCAAGGGATATTTCCCGCGTGCATGTACCAATTCTTAAATGCTGTAAATAAAACGCTCCAAAAGGAGAAGTGAATCTTATGAAAAGCATCAAGTTTTTTTTTGTACTTTTGTTGGGCTTATTTTTAGAGAAGGTCGTTATCATCGCACAAGGCGTAAAGTACCAGAATATCATCAATAACAAAGGACTTCTAGTCTTTATGAATCTGACTGTTAACCCTTTCGTTTATGGTTTGATAGCTTTGGCACTTTTGATTTTTATCTTTGTGAACTTCAGAAACGAAGGTAGCACGCACATTAAAACCAAGTATAGTCACTGGCTAACTTATGCGAGTACAACTGGAGTAATGTATTATCTGATCTCGTTACTTGTTCCAATGCTTCAACCAATGATGAAATAATTATCGCTAAATTGGTGTGCCCCGCTCCAGAGAGGAAGGGCGCCACTTTTGTATTTTCTTTTTACCTTATTGAAGTAGGTGAGACGGATGAGTCTGCTCGAACAATTCATCGAACATAGAGGGGAAGCCATTTCCTCAATAATACTCTTGCCTCTGTTGATCGTAATGTGGTCTATCTCACGCAGGATGCCAGCAAGTAAAAAGTCTCGGACGAATGTGACTATATCAATTAATTTGTTGCTATTAATAGCTTTCTATGGGTTCAGAATTTTTTTAACTTGGAAATCCCACACAATCTGGATTGTTTGCGATATCTTATTCCTGGCCCTGTATTATGGAATGTATTTATTGTTTAATGAAACCTCGCTCCTGAAAAAGTTTATTTACTACGGTATGTTGATGGGAGCTCTTATTATTGGCCTCGCGTTAAAACCGGTTCTATGGATATTATTGGTGCTCTGTTTTGCTGCTTTTTCGTTCTATAGTCATTCCAATCAAATACCGATTGGAACAAAGCCTTACTGGATAATCGGGTCATTCATAGTATCAAAGATCGTCCTTCTCACTACTACGTTGACCAACGAGGCCCACCCTTTTTTGTCTTTCATGTCAGCAACTATGCCGGCAGTAACATACACCCTGTTTCCTTTAGCCTTAATTGATCACTTATTGCAGCTCATGCAGGGAACATACGTATCGTCAATTTCTGATGGCCTCACTGGTCTCTACAATAAGAAGTACTTTGACAAATGCGTAAATCAATGTGTTGCAAAACAAGTACCCGCCTTCATGATCCTCATGGATATTGACAATTTTAAGAAGCTTAATGATAGTCAGGGGCATCCAATGGGGGATGAAGTGCTAAAAAAAGTTTCCCGAATATTGCTTGAGGAAACGGAATCAGTAGGACTTGCGGGTCGTTACGGAGGCGAAGAGCTGGTCGCGCTTATTGTTGAGCCCGATGTCGATTTGGATGACCTGACCGAGAAAATTCGAAGAAGAATTAAGGAAGAAGCTTCCTTTACCTCAAATACAGGTGATGAATACGTAGTGACGGCAAGCATTGGTTTCTGCCGATATGTTGAAGGATGGACTGCAGGGCAATTTGTAAAAAATGCGGATGCTGCGATGTACCTAGCTAAAAAAACGGGCAAAAACAAAGTTCTTGAATTTAATTGTGAAGGATATTCAGAATTGGAGAGGGGGGCGATTTAGGAAAATAAAGTTCGTTAGTCGAATTGAATGTTGGGAAATTACGTTTACCGAGATTAGATTGAAAATTTCTAAGGGCTTTTTTCAGCATGAGCTTGCGCGCGGCACTCGAGATTTATCCATGCGTACATATTATTATAATTACTCCTGCGCCCCCTTGCTTGCTGCTGCTGATTCATAATTAAATATTTCTTTTTAGGAGGTTCCATCATAAATGTACATAATGGAAACTGATGAATTGGGCAATTTCATTACTGTCAGTTGTAAGTATTGTTCCAAAGACGTTCGAGTCGATTGCAAGGACGATGCAGAAGTATCGAGTTGGAATGAGGACTTGAAGGAAGATGTTGGTTGCGGTGTCTATGTTCAATGTGAAACGATTTGCTACGAATGTGAAGAAAAAGAGAGGAAAGCTGAAGAATACTTAGAAAAAAGAGATGATGCTGGGTACCAGTTTTTATTATATGACGATGATAAGGAATAAATCAATACCGGAAATTTGAACACCGCAGGGGGGCGTTAAAGCATGGGGTACCAAGAATCATTAGTCCAATTGTTTATGCCAACCGCTTAGACTGTGTCGTGCGTGCCGATCGAGAAGTCGGGCTTCCGCCCGACAACCAGGGGGGCAGGAGCACGTGATAGATGCAACTGCTCGAGTCGACCGCCGGCGGCTACGCGCCGATCGGAAGTCGGGATTCGTCGCCCGGACAATCAGGAGATTGAGATGCAGCCACTCAAGCAGCCCACTGGTGCGCAGGATCGCGAAGCTGAACTTCACCTGGACAACCAGGGAGCGTAAGATGCAACTACTAAAGTCAAAGGGATATCTGCTGGAAGTTTCTCCAATCTGAAACATTCGGAAGTAAGACCGGGAACAAGAAACATGCACGATGGTCATGATATTTGGGTTCCCTTCAAAACCAACGATTAATTTATCTACGAAGTTATCTGTATGCATCATGGTGATTATGTGACTTGGGAGTCCAAGCTCAATCAGGAAGACACTTTCGATTTTGAACGTCCTAATTATTTGAAAAGAATCAACTTACCGAAGCGTAGAAAGGCCTGATAACCAATTTCTATGTTAAATCAAACACAGAAGCGTTTCCGCAAGGAAATGCAACGAATCGAGGAAGAACTGGCAGAACGTTCTATCGAAGCATACAGCTACGTAGAGCGCAGGTATGTCGTCGGGGATCCGGAAGAGCGAGAAGTAAAAATCCTTCAAAAGATAAAAGCGATCTTTATAACCCTCCTACTCATCTTATTAATTATTAGTGTTGCGGTTACATTTTTCATACTGAAAGGGGGATAGTAGCTGCATTTTAAATACGCGTGTAGGGTTGTCGCATAGCAGAGAAAATTTGACTGTAACGGTTGAGCAATACCGTTTCCGGAAGTTTGCTGGTCAATGAAAACTTTCCATGGTAGCAATTGAGAAACACCCATTCTTGCCGAAAGTGACCAAAGGCATGCTGCTGGATCAATTCTTATACAGTTTCTAAACTAGAAGGGAGGTAGTACAGTGGGCCTATCGGATATTATGAAATCTCCATCCATCAAAAATCTTGTCCGATCAGTTAAATCAATGCCGGGTTCGGTTCTAACTTCTCTAATAACTATTATCAAACTGGAAAAACAGGAACAGCGTGTAACGTATATTCAAAGCCTTCCCCAAGAAACTATCCGGCATTTATTAAAGCTGTTTACATATTTATTTTTATCCAGCGGGGTGTTGGTAAGAGAAACGTTGCATGAAATCTATCTGACCCCAGAAATCAAAAAGTTCTTTGATGACGTGAGCGCGGAAGTTGATAAAATGGGGAAGCTTACCATGAAAACTGTCTCTGCAGCTGTAGATATTGTTCTCGGCACGACCACCACCGCGGTCATTATCGGGATAGTTGCTTTAGGAGCCTTTTGCATTATGAATCCGGCAGCTGGCGCAGCTATATTTACCTCCGCGCTATTTGTAGAAATCTTTATGTTTTTACTTGGTACTGCTGTGCCGAGTGATTTCAAAAAGCAAATCCAGGAAAGTGCTGCAGATGAAAGGGGATCCAAACAGAACTAAAGAGGTCATAATGGCAGAAAAACCCGCGAGAACGGATATTGCAAATTAACAATCCGGTGATGATTGCGGGTGGACCGCAGCACTGCAGCCCTCGCTTCCGGTGCGATCCGCGCCGGCGGCTTGCCAGTGTTCGCGGCGGCCGGGTGTTTGCGGTGCAGTTCTCGCGCTCCCATTCTCCCGGATGCGTTCCCGCACACAGGTAATCGCGCGGGTGAACAGTGGCCGACTGAAGCGCAACGCTGGAACTCATGCTCCTGGTTCTCCCGGGTGCAATATACTTCGGGCGGGGCCGCAGTCTAATACTTAGGAATTTCTCGTAGGGAGCAAGGATATTTCAATTTAAGGTCCAGCGATGTTGTAACAGAGCTATCGGTCAAATCATTTAATAAAAACAGCCCGACACGTATCCGGAGTATAAAGAATGGAATATGGAAAGTCTTCCGTTTGATCTGGATCCGTTTCAGATGGAAGAAGACGGCTCTGGCGAGGTCGGGCCCGGACAAAGAGGATGGTGGAAAGGTGAGTACAAGGGGAATCCATATACCCGCTCCGATCTCAAAAAAGATAATGGCGAGAGGTAGCATATACGAAAGACATCTAGACATTATTGATGCATTATTCGAGAGCATGATTTTACGAGATGTTGTTACTGCCAACCATTCCCTTATTATGGCTAACTATTCATACCATTTGGCTTTGATCTTCGATCGGGACCATGCGGAACTATATTACGCCGGCTCCCTGACGCACGACATCGGTAAGTTGGGAATGAGGGATGAAATTCTTAAAGGTACTCATAAATTAACGGTTGAGGAAAGGGTTCAGCTCCGCCAACATGTAAGGGACGGAGCGTCATTACTGAGTGAACTCGAGATGCCCCAGCTTATTATTGATATAGCCCAATACCACCATGAGCGATACAACGGAAACGGTTATTTAATGGGTCTGAAAGGCAACGATATTCCTTTATCCGGACGAATAACTTCGATAACTGATACGTATGCGGCCCTGATTGCGGATAGGCCATATCAAAATTTAAAACGACATGATGATGCGATCGAAATCATGATAAGAGATAAGTCATTATTTGATCCTGAATTACTGGATAGCTTTGTGCGTATCAGCAGTGACAAACGAATCCCGTGCTCAGTTAAATTACGAGATTACCAAAATGTTGCTTTCGGTCAAGGATAGACATGCGGATTTATAATCAAAAGAAATATTAGTATATTTCAGAATTAAGGCTATCCGATTCTGAGGTGGAATGACAAAGTTACAGTTTCCAATTATACAAGGGGGTGATCTTGATGCTTGAAAAATACAAAAAAGTCGTGGAAGAATACAATAAATATTACGTAGTTATTGGCGATGACGTACTCATTCATAACATTCTTGAAAAGTGTAATATCGAAGAAGACGAACTACCTGCTCTGGCATATTTCCTTGCTGAAGAGTTCGAGAGAACAAGCGAAGAAGAAGATATGGAACTTAATGATAAAGTCGAACAACTTCAGTTTGGAGTAAACTTCATCCTTGAAGCGAAAAGGAACAATTATAAAGTCAAATTCAATTCTAAATATATTGAACGGGCAGTATGAAGGCACCGCGATCATGGACGATAACAGGACGGCGCTGCTTTATGGCCTGAGCACCCAAGGTGTCAATTGCAGAAAGTTTGATTTATGGGAGCCAGAAAACAAATAAAAGCCAGGAGGCGTATTCTACAGCGGATGAGTATTATTCGCTCAACAAGCCTAAGTCATTAGTTCAAGAATCTATGAATCTGGTTTACGTGCTTTAGAACGTAACGAACAATCTACGAAACAATAAATGTGAGAATTTGGATTGATGGGCATTACGTTATAGGAGGTATCTTTATGATTATTTGTCCTAAGTGCGGTGGAGCTTCAAACTTCTATCAAACAGATAAATTTTCTGAGTGTATAACATGCGCGCAACTTTTACCTGAAAAGCCAGAGCCTCTACGCACGATAGATGAGCATATTCATTTAATGTGGGAAAACGATCATCTTCCATGGTGTAAGGAAATGGGGTACGATCCTGGTTCGTTTGAAGATTATGCCGAGCAGCTTCGTACACATATTACTGATGAGGATTTAGCACTAGTAAATGGCTGGCATACTCCAAATGTATAATATTTATGATGTATAATGATGCAAATTGAGGGAGGCTGCCGCGAATTACGCGTCGGCCTCCCGGCGCACTCAGTATCCTAGTAAAACGCCGGAGCCGCAGTTGTCTGGGCTCCCGGCCAAACAGAGGAATGAACTGAACGCCAGTTCAAGAATGGAAATGCCAGGGATCCGTACGGCGGCCTCTGGGCACTATGCATCATGGTAAGCCGGAGGTGCTGCCGTGTGCGGCTGGCCGCCCTGTAGGAATCCGGTTGCCCGGCGCTGATGTCCCCAAAAAATAAAGTGTTAGACCGAAGTTGTTGATTCTTCGCGGACTCGTGAAACTGGCAGCGTTTTAAAAATATGTTTTAGACATCCCCCGAATTATTAAGTGTTAAGAGACAAAATCAGATAATAAAGATTTAGACTACTCGGCCGGCCGCCGTCGCCTGCGCGCCGATGTCACATCCGGGCCATATATTGGAAGCGCCTTGAACGTGAGCAGCAGTTGCTCGAGCCGGCAGCTGCGCTGGCGTGCCGATCACAAACTGGTCTTCACCGGGATGCACTAGGAGCGTGAGCTGCAGCAGTTCGAGCCCGCTGGCCGGCGCACCGATCGCAAGCCGTGCTTCGCACGGAAACACCAGGAATGCGAGTTGCAACTGCTCGAAAGCCCACCGCAGCCGGCGACCTGGTCTATCCTGAAAATATCGCTCCGTAGAACACCTAAAAAAGGCAACAAGAAAGTGACCCTCTGGCAAACAAAAAATGGCCAAGGGCATCAGCAATGTATTGTCCGAATAACGATCAGGAAACTGCCGTATTCACAGTAATTGATACACCTAATGACTCCAGTTTCTTAATGGAATGCTTGATGATCACGTCCCGTTTTCGTTCCTCGTAGTAGGTTGGACCGAGCTCGATGTAGGGTTGTTTCCGCTTAAGGATGTAGTAAACCATAGACAATATACTGTGTGCTACTGCGATCGTCGCCCGATTGGCTCCCCGGCGTGCGGCAATTCGGTGATACTGGCTGGATAAATACGTCTCTTTCGTTCTAGCCGCAGCCTTCGCGGCTTCTACAAGCGTACTTCGGAGCTTCTTGTTTCCTTTTCGCGTCTTGCCGGACAATCGTTTTCCGGCACTTTCGTTCTGACCCGGACACAGCCCTGCCCAAGAACATAAATGGGCGGCGGAAGGATACTGATCCATATTGGAGCCAATTTCAGCTAGAATAGTCTCTGCTGTTCTTCGTGCCACACCTGGGATTGTGTCGAGCAGTTCCAGGTCTTCCTCAAAAGGGTGCATGCGCTTTTTAATTTCCTCATCCAATCTGCCAATCTCTTCGTCCAAATAATCGACGTGACGGAGCTGAGCTCCCAGCATCAGTTTTTGATGAGGGCCCATTAAGCCGTTCAATGCCCGCTTTAAATCCGCTTTTTTGCTTTTCAGCTTTCGTTTTGCCAGATCAGATAAAGCTTCAGGATCGGTTTCGCCAGCGATCATCGCTTCAATCATAGCGCGTCCTGATTTCCCGAGCCCATTGCTGGCAACCGAGGAAAGCTTGATGTTTGCTCCTTCCAGCACCTTTTGAATGCGGCTGACTTCTCGGGCACGTTCCTCAATGAGACTACGACGATACCGGATCAATTCTCTTAGCTCGCGTTGCTCGCGGTTAGGGATGTAACTTCCTTTCAATAGACCATGCCGGAGAAGTCCAGCAATCCATTCCGCATCTTTGACGTCGGTCTTGCGACCCGGAACATTCTTGATGTGTTGAGCATTCACAACAAGTGCCTCAATCTCCTCAAGCTCCAACAGATTGTAGATCGGTTTCCAGTAGGGTCCTGTGCTTTCCATAGCAGCGTGAGTACACCTTTTGGCCCTGAGCCAGTCCATAAGCATGAGTAAATCGTCGGTCATGGTGCCAAATGTACGGATTTCTTTACCTTCCGGTGTAATGGTGCAGGCAACGATGTTCTTTTTATGAACGTCAAGTCCGCACACATGACTGTAAAAGACGTCCATTCGCAACCTTCTCCTTACGGCAGCATGATTGAAGGGGCTGGTGCAACAACCACATATGGTTATTCTATCCTGCGTGCTTCCAAATTCGGAGCAACAATCTGTGGTGCACCTGGTCGTTAGGGTCAGTCTAAAACTCGGGCTCGAAGCACCATTGACTGCCGACCTGCCTTCGCCAGCCGTAAGTAAATTATACCGCATGCCTACCATTTTCATCATCTGATGGTGCCGCATTAGCGGCATGAGCGTCTAATACTTTATTTTCAGTCTAAAAGTTTATTTTCATCTGACACGTTGGCCATCAATCAATACAGAAACCGGTAACCCGGCGCTGGCGCTTCGGCTTCCGGACGAACACCAGGCATCGATCTGAACGGGGGTTTCCGGAAATGGCTGCCTGGGGATACTTACGGCGGCCGAGGCGCGCACCGCATCCAGGAGCTCCGTTTGAGCATCCGTCTGCGGTTGGCCGTTGACGATCACCCAGCAAGCCGGTCGCCCGGGCCGGCCGCCGTCGCCTGCGCGCCAGTCTAAAACTTTATTATCTCAGTCTAATACTTTATTGTTTAGTCTAAAACATTATTATTCGCTAACAGCTGATGCTCCTGCTCCCAGTTAAAACACTGGGTAACGATCAGAACGCCATTTCCGGAAGTGAGCTGCCGCGCGCCCACATCCTGGTGCGCCGTTGTCGCAGCCCTGCAGGAGCTGGTCTCCCGGCCGAACATTGTGCAACGAGTAGATAACATCATTTTCGGAATGGATCTGCCACAGATCCGCACAAAACAAAAGTGAGGAAATAGCCATGTCAATAGGCAACGGGCTGAAAGTCGATTTCCGATAAGTGCCGCAGATCCGCGCGGCGGCCGCGGCGCATACAGCATCCTGGTACGCTGAAGGCGCAGCCGTCTGCAGCTAGCTGCTGGCTAAAGCATCCCCGCATCCGAAGCGCCTTACATACCCATAAAAACAAGGGGTTTTTCGGCCCTAAATAATAAATAGTGGTCTTCCAGATGGAAGTTGAAAAGTCGTTTTCCATCAAAAAATCCGAATACCCCAAAAAGTAGCCCATTAAGGGTAGCTGGTCGCTCAGAACTGTCGTACCAGCTTCCGGCAGAACACGGCTCATCGAGCAGAAACCAGAAAATAAAGTTTTAGACTCCGCAGAGCGACCAGGTCGCCGCCGTCGCCGCCGCGGCGCCGCCTTTGTGCGGATCCGTGACGAAAGAAACCTAGCGCCTAAGCCGACGTTCGTTGGTCGCGCCGCGGGCAACGCCAAAAGAGAGTCAGAGTGCGAGCTGAAGCTGGAGGGAGCCGCCGCCGTAGCCGACCTTCGTCGGTCACGCCACGGGCATCGCCCAGAGAGAATCAGGAGTGCGGGCTCCTGCTGCTGAGGAACTGGTCGCCGTAGCCGTACACCGATCGCGGCGCGGGCATCGCCCGGAGAGAACCAGTGGTGCGGGTTGCTGCTGGGAGCTGGCGGGTCGGTCTATAACTATATTTTCTTGGTCTAATACTTTATTTTTCAGTCTTAAACTCTATTTTCTTCTGACACGAGCCTGCAGCATTTCCGGCACGCCGATCGCAGCGCGGCCATATCCGAAAGAAACCAGGAGCGTGAGATGCAGGTGATCAAGCCGACGGCCGGTGCCGATGCGCTGATCGAAGCGCGGGCGCATCCGGAAGCACCGGGTACACGATTTGTAGTTGATCGAGCCGCCACCGCTGCCGGCGAACCGATCAAAGCGCGGCTACATTCGGAAAGCACCAGGAGCGTGAGATGCAACTGCCAAGCCGACGGCCGGTGCCAGCACGCCGATCGCAAAGCCGGGCTTCATCGAAAACACAAGCAGCGTAAACTGCAGCTGATAGAATCGGCTGCCATTGCCGGTGTGCCGATCGCTTCGAAGCTGCCTACGGAAGAAACCATGAGCGAAAGCTATAACAGTACGAGCGTGCCGCCGGTATTTAGTCTACAACTTTATTATCCTCTAATACTTTATTGTTCGGTTCAATTCAGCTTGGGCGTGGCCGCGTCGACGGTATTGTACATTCTGTAGGCGAACCGCCGCGTGCGACCGCTCCTGCTAATTGCTCCGGATGGCAGGGGGAGCAACGCGGTATGCTAACCGACTTATTCAGCCTTGTGATTACAGTGCCGCCGGTATAAGTGATGTGGGGGAGCGGAGCAAGCCGGTCGCTCCGGTCGGTAGCGGGGAGTATTATGGATGCACGCAGAAACTTTCGAACGTGAATGGCAATGACGAAAACATAAGCAGGCAAACCGGCATGCTCCGCCGAAAGGCTCCGGTTGTCAAGGGAACAACTGGTGGATGAGTGGGTCGGCGATTTCCTATCGTTCCACCCGGGGGGGGAGGGAGGTCGGGCTGACGGCAGCATAAGTTTCAAGAGAACAACTGCAGTATCGGAAGGTAGGGGAGCTCCTGGTGGAATGTTTCTGCGATGCATGCTGACTACTCTCGCGGCGCCGTTCTCGTCCGGAGAAAACTAGGAGTGTGAGATGCAAAACAGGAGAAAAGATTAGACTGCTCGGGTGCGCTGCAGGACCTCGAGCCGACACCGCCAGTGCGACAGTCTACAGCATCAATCTAATTCTCCCTAAAAAAGTATATATTAATAGGAAGAAACACAATTGGATTTGTTTAATAACTCAGGCCGATCACATATCATGATGTATTGTGTTCCAAAAGAGTACGCTTGTAATAACGTCAGGAAAAACGCTACCCACCGTCACCTGCGCGCCGCCTTTGCGCGGATCCTGCGACGAAAGAAACCTGGCGCCGAAGCCGACGTTCGTCGGTCTCGCCGCGAGCATCGACTGGAGAGAATCAGAAAGTGCGGGCTGCAGTTGTTGAGGAACTGGCCACCGTAACTGGCATTCGCCGATCGCGCCGCGGGCATCGCTCGGAGAGAACCAGGAGTGCGGGCTGCTGCTGGGAGCTGGCGGGTCGGTCTAAAACTATATTTCCCTGGTCTATTTCTTTATTTTTCAGTCTAAAACTTTATTTTCTTCTAACAAATTCCCGCTCCCGTAGCACGAGACAACGAGGCAATATCACTGAGCCTGCACTCCTGCCGATTGATTAAAAATTCCTCTTTATTAAAAACAATAAATTCGACGAGTAATACGGATCTCTTTTCCATCGATTGGCAAGGCTCGGCAGCTGTGTCTACTTCGATCGTTACCGCCGAAAAATTTAACGGGCGCTTGCTCTCGTCACCAGCAAAGATGATGCTATCAAATGAATCAAGCCGAAAGCGACGTTCCCTCAATTCCCCACAGCAAACCTCAGCGCATCCGCTATCTGTTCGAAAAAAATAAAGTATTAGACCGTAACTCTGATTTGACGCGTTTATTTTGGTTCCAAAATCGTTAGCAAACGAAAATAAGTTTTAGACTGGCCCCGCGATTAAGGTGCGTCAAAAGACGAGACCAGAAAATAAAGGATTAGACTCCGCTGAGTGACCCGGTCGCAGCCGTCGCCGCGGCGCCGCATCCGGAAGAACCCGAAGCGCGACCTCAGCGTAGTCACCCGGCTGCCACCATCACCGGCGCGCCGCCTTTGTGCCGATCCCGCGACGAAAGAAGCCTGGCGCCGTAGCCGACGTACGTTGGTCGCGCCGCGGGCATCGCCCGGAGAGAATCAGAAAGTGCGGGCTGCAGCTGCAGGGAGCCGGCCGCCGAAGCCGACGTTCGTCGGTCGCGCCACGGGCATAGATCGGAGAGAACAGGAGTGCGGGCGCTGCTGGGGGCTGGCGGGTCGGTCTAAAACTATATTTTCCCGGTCTAATATTTTATTTTTCAGTCTTTATTTTCTTCTGACATTATCTGGTTTTTCTTACTTCCCTTTGGACCGGATAAAGCCAACTGCAAGAGGGAGGGAAAGGCTTTCGTATCCTTTAAAACCATACAGTTGAACCGATTTGATGAAGATTCTTTCACCCCTCGGGAAAATGAATATCTACGAGCTCGCTTACATCATGTTCTTTTTTTAGTGCATTCCGCAAATAGTTCTCCTTAGTGATACGGCTAGAGCTATGTTCGAGGGTTTCAGCGATAAAGTCGATTGGCGCGCTTGCTGCCAAGGCTGCTTGGGCAAAGTAATGTCGCATAAAGTGCGGAGTTACTCGATGATTCTGCGTTGTCGTAAGTCCTGCCTTATCCATATGTCCCGAAAGCAGCGTCGATAAACTGCTCAAGGAGTAATGCTTCTTATATCGATTAGGATAAAAGGGAGTCTTATCTGATGGATCGATCTCCGTATTTAATCCCAGACGTTTTCGATATTCCCGAAGCTCATCAAGAACATAGTGCTTGATGTTAGCGTACCTAATTTTGCCCCGTTTTGTTATGGTCCGGAGGTAGAAGCGATTTCGTCGCCGATCATATGAAAGAGCGCCCCACTCAGGAGTAATGACTTCATTTAAGCGAAGGCCCGTTGTCGCTAACAGCATCAGGAGTGACTTGACCTTCGGGTAGTCATGATAAAAATGAATAGCTGCATGCAGAGCTTCTTCAGAAATCTCCCGCTCCGGAATTTTATTCTTATCTATCCGAACGTGTAACAAGCCGCGGCTCAGATTCTTTGTTGTGTAATCCTCATCGAAACACCATTCTAAAAAGCTTTGAATGATTCCGATTTTTTTCGCTCTTGTCGTTGATTTTGAATACTTGGATTCCATGACGGATTGAAAGGCTTCCATGTCGGAGCGGGAGAGTTCCCGGATATCCGACTTGCCGATCGATTCGACATAATGAAGCAGATTTAATAATTCCCTTACATAATCACTCTTTGTGTTAAGGGACCGCTTCGTTCCTTTCTTATGGACAAAGAGGTACACCATGCCGATGTTTGAAATCTCATGATAACGATAATTGCCCTTTTCGTCTTCATGCTGCGTTACATGCGTCATAATCGTTGAGTAAACCGAATCGTCCAGTAATACTTTTGATTGAACAATAGAATTCGTGTTAATAGCAGTATTGGAGGAAACCACGGATAATAAACCATGCTCATTATTAAAATTCATCAGGTATTCCACCAATCTTAAAAAGTTTCAATGTTCAAGTTGAGGTGAACATTATCTTCGCACCTTACATTCCATGGACATAATAATCGAAGGGAGTTAATTCTGAGGAAGTGTTCCATAATCTAGTATAACATAAAATAATGGTCTATTCTTTTTATATAAATGTAAAAATGGGATTTAATATATTATGATAGAATAAAATCGAAAATTATAAAGTGTATAAGGAAGAGTGCGAAAATGTAACATGAGTATGAATACATGCAAAGATGGAAGATTTATGGTATCATATATATTAATTTATTAATTAATATATTAGAATGGAGAAGGATCTCAACATGAAACTCGAGTGGACAATCATTGAACAGGCAATCAGGTCTGTATATCAAAACACGTTTGAAAGTCTTGAAGGAAAAATCACTCCGGCTATAGACGAATTTCAATTTATGGAGCAGGCCTACGTTTGTTCGCAAATACTGACGGAACTCGCTGTAAGCCTTAAAGCGATTGGATCTTCTCCGGATCAATTACGGCAGATAACGTCGCTCCGTGATGAACTAGAATATCCCATTATGGAAATGGCAATAGGAGCATTAAAGAAAAAAGTGAGTTGAGGAGCTGAATGATGATGTCGAATAAGGATGGAATTTTCATGGGAAGGTTTGGCGGAGGAATGAGACCGGAAAAAATAAGTGAAAAAGATCGTCAACTACATATGTTTCTCAGTGGTACAACCGGAGCGGGACAGGAGCTTAAAACACTGGATATATGGGCTGTAAAAGAATTTGGTATCCCGCTCCCGGATAAATTCAAAGAGGACAGGAATCTTTATACGCACAAAGAGGCTTGCGCGCTGCTCTTTACTGACACCAACTCCAGTACATAGATCAGCGAGGATGATGGGCATGATGGTAATCATTTATGCGTTGAAGATTTTATTCACTCTTTACAGGTTGGTGTGCTTTATTTCCGATGTAAGAAAGATTGAAATAGCTGGGTTATAACGCTTTTCATTATAACTTGTGGAATAATTTGGGACCGCATTCCCTATGAATACCCTTTTAGCTTTTACTGTAGGTTTGTTTGTTTGTTTGGTCAGCGCTCATCGCTTCGCAAGCTTATATTAAATATAATATCGGAAACTGAAAGAGGTCCGCCTTATGGATAAATTAAAGCAGCTCCTTCAAGCTGCTCAAATCATGGCTACTTTAATGGAAGGGGCGCTTGACGTTCGCGTCGATTTCACTCCGGCTAGCCTAGGAAGAATTGAAAAAGCAATCAATAGGGTTTATCCGCCAGGCCACGAACCGATGGGTTCGACAATACTTTCTTATGGGATATACCTCGGTGAAGTCTTTGTGCGAAACAACCCCGGCGCGGCATGGGGGCCATTCAAAGAAGAAATCATGGAGATCGAGTTTCGGATCGATAAAGGGGAGCGCTCCTTTATCGGACTACCTGTAAAGCGAGTACATGATTTTTGGTTTGACCGATCACGTGCATTATCAGCATATTACCAATTTAACATAGATGTTTTAGAGGGAAGATTACAGCCAGACGAGAGTGGCGAGTGGAAGAGCTATAACGGAGAATATGATTACCGATTCCCCATGATTATACGAACGGAGCAGGAATAATTGTTCTTTCAACGAGAGCGTTAGAACAAGCACAAGCAATTTGCAAGGAACGAAAGGAAAAGTTGAATTTATTCAATGCAGAGGAAGTGTATGACTGATGAAAAAGAATGATCCTATTAAACTGGAGCCATCCTTTGAAAAAGCACTTTCCACGACACTTGACGAATTTTTCAAGGACAGAGAAGCCAATAAAGAAATTGTATGTTGGGATTGCGGAGATAAGCTTGATGACTGCTGCAAAAGTGAAGATAGCGCGATTAGAAGTGAGACAGGTGCACTTTATGGTTACTGCTGTTGCAAATGCAAACGCGAAAATGACTTGCTTGATGAAGAGGAACAGTAACAATTTGATTATCGAAGGACATGGGGAGGGAGCTGCTTGGCTTGGACTCGCAAAAAAATAGCCAAAGTGCTCGAAAAGGTGGAACGAAAAAATAACTTCTAGAGAAAGAAAGCTTCACTGAAAACGTTTATGAAGGTTTCACGGGATGCGTTCATAATGGGCAAAATATCGTCTTCAGCGGAGATTGCGTCAATGAAGACGATGATTATGGAGGAATATGCCAATGACAAGATGGAAGAAGAAACCGTCGAAAAATCCGTTGTGGTTTCACACGCGCGCCGAAGTTGAATTTTTCGGCAAACCATTCTTCACGGGGAGCCGGTGGATTGGTGACTTTCCAGACGAAACGAAGGATATTGTCTTGCTTACCCGTTCGCGATGCAGCGATTTCGAAGTTCCCGTTGGCGAAAACGAAGAACCAGCTGCTTACCGTTATTCAGTCAAAGGCCCAGGCGAAAGGAAGTACGTTCCTGTTTACGATCGGTCAAGCGCTCAATTACTAGTAGATAAGCTGTATCCGAAGGAAATAATCAAGCAGGGATTTTTCGGGAATGAGCATCAATGATATGGTCAGTTTTGAATATTGAGGAACCATAGGGGAGGAAACGACATGAATTTTAGTGATGAGGAATTACTAGAAATTGTAGATGCCTTGGATGCGCATATATCATGCATTGGGGGAACTCAGAAGGAGAAACTCGCAATCCATGACAAGATCAAGGATTATCTGGAACGGAAAGGGTATGTTGTCGGCGATGATGATTAAAAGGTTAAAGGACAATATGAATATCTCTGTACTTGAGGTGAGGGCATGAGTAATATTCAATAGTTTGAATGATGTGGTTTATATGTGTGATTCCTGCACTCAAGATTTCAAACGAGTAATAACTCAGTATTTTGCTAAAGAAGCAGTACGGCGATGAACATTCGCTGAAATAGCAGATACATGGGGATGGGTTTATGAGCGAAAAACCCTACATTCCAAGGACTTAAATTCGGTAGAGCGGAAAGCTCTATTTGATAAAATCGCTGATGTTATATTTTGAGCGTAATATAGTATGTTCGTCAGGCGGTGAATTATATGGAAATTGCAATGTGGATAATAATTGTCTTGGGGTTATTGGTTAGTGGCTATATTTTTGGAGAGTTTATTAAAGATTTAAAAGATTTGATGAAAGATTTGATGAAAGATTTGTTTAAGTTATTTCGGAAGTAATATTATTGATAACTTGTACATGGGAATGCAGGAGGATGAGTATGGGACCAGTAAAGACATACCGGACGATGATAGAGCCACTCGTTAAAGTCTGGAAATGGATGTTGAAGAGCTACGGCAACGAATCGCCAACTACTCGGAAGGTGAAGCTCCAAAGTATATGACGGAGGATCTTGTAATTGTAACTTTGCTAAGGAAGGTAGGCCCGAAATGAGCGAATATTTGAACGTCACTGAAGCAGCTGCGGAACTCAACATCACCGCGACGTCCATATATAAAATTGTGAACCATCCGGATCCGGAAAAATGTCTTAATCCTGTTAATCGAACCACTTATAAAGGGGATGGGGGCTATCGTTTCCGTAAGGAAGATGTTGAGCGAATTAAGCCGGCATACGTTAGAACAGACTTAACAACTTCTGAAGCTGCAGCCCGGATTGGCCGATCGAAGTCATTTATTCAGAAAATGATTAAGGAGGGTGTTCTTTCTTACTATGAAGCCGAGCTCCGCGGCAAAAGAACATACTTCATTAAGGAAAACCATCTAGATGAGTATATCCGTAACAATCCGGATTCGGGCAAATATGATACGATCTATGATCGCAAATCCGGAGTCTTTTTATTCCAGCCTTATGTCAAAGACGGCTGCATCGCTCGCGTTGTAGATATGAAACGGGTAAGTCGTTCCAAGTTGGAGATTACGCTTCAAAGCGAGTCAGGGGCTTGCTTCGCTTATGAAGAAGCCATAGAAACAGGATGGATGCCTTTTCTGACCATAACACCAAAAAAACAGAGCACAACCTATGGTTTTGCCCGCTTTGAATTTCCCGCTCCGGCTACATTGGATTCGATGATCTACACGATCATTGAAGAGGTTTTCAAGCAGGCTGGGCCCGCAAACATCAGGATATCCATAGGCGAGAAGTTGATTCTGGAAGTCAAGAAGTCAGTCTTACAAGGAATTCTGCCATCAACGCATCCCGACCTAATTGATAAGCTGAAGCTGTTTATTAAGGCCGGCGAAATCATCCCGAAATATGACGGGACTCTTGTTGATACAGGATTATCACCCATTACCTTTTATCTCCCGGAGGGAAAAAAAGCAGAACTTCTGGCCAAAGCGGAGCAAGAAGGAAAGACACTTCAAGAATGGCTGGAGACTCAGTTTTAATCGAAAGGTGATCGATTAGGCCCTTCTTAGATCCTTGAAACAAGTATTTTTTGGAAAGAGAGAGTACCATCTCTTTGCAACGAAACACCCAGATAATATCTTCAGCTAAAGAGATAGTCTTAGAATTTTTTCGCAAAAGGAATAAATTTGTGGGAAATTAAGCGGTGGCCAGGCTTCATAACATATTGAAATAAATACATGGGAGGAAATACAATGGCGAACTTAGCTGGGATAGATAAAAAATTCACGGTAATCAAAAATGAGTACATCGAGAGGCTGAGTCATCATGCAAAAGAAACTTTTACAAACGTGGTTGAGGAGATCAATGAACTGCGGACAAAGGAAGGCAAGCAAGAGAACACCTACCTTGTCATCAACACCAATGAGCATTATGCAGGCAAGGTCATTTCGATTTTGAAAGAGAATGGACATTGGGGTGAGGTTCCATTAGAAGAACGACACAAATTCCCGATATACGAGAACCGCACGAAGCCAGAAGAAATTATTATCGATAAGATCAAAATATGGAATGAGCTTATCCACCAAAAGCAGATAGACCGTGACGTGTTTAACAAGTTCAACACCCCAGAAGCCCGCGTAGCCCTTCTTGTGGCACATAGGACCATGGAACTGGAGGACGAAATCAGACGACTTGAATCGGAACTTCACTCGTTCTATCAAGATGCAAAAGCAATGGGTGTTTTAAAAAAATGCCCTGTCTGCGAAGTCTTAATAAATTCGAAGTACGATAAATGTGCTGAATGCAGGGGCGATCAGGATTAATAGGGAGGGGGTTGAAATGGACAAGAAGCAAGTAAAGGAAATCGAGAAGTTTGAATCAATCGACATAGTTGCTCACCAGATATAACTCGTTAGTACACTAATACTTTAATGTAATAAAATTATAGCAAGGAACTTCGAGGATGATTTTCATGTTCAGGTAAAGGCAGGTGAAGGTGATGAAGGTTGAAAATCAGGTTGTTTATGAATTTTTGAATTTTCAGCATCAGCTTTACGAACAACTAAAGTTGCAAAGATTTAGTACAACGCAAGAGAAACATACCCAAATAGAAGTCGAAAGATTTCTCGCATTATCGGGGTATTCCTTTGAACGAGAAAAGCGGTTATCAAGCCAGGATATACCAGACTTTTATATACAAAACTCAAACGGCAATTTGGTTCTGGAAGTGAAAATACGCTTTCCTAAGAAACAGGCCACGGGAATCATCGATCCTGGACGGCAGTTGGAGGCAAAGTATTCGGATAAGAGCCGCATCCAGGTATTAGCTGCACAGTATCTCCCCAAGGTGAACTACACCTTGCCGGGCGAAGAAAACGGTTTGGAGCAAATGAGCCTAGCATTTTAGAAAAGCTGTAAACAGTAGAGGACATGATCATTGCAGAGGTTTTCAAGCAGGCTGGGCAAGCAAACATCAGGATAACCATAGGCGAGAAGTTGATTCTGGAAGTCTAGGAAGTCCGCATTACAAGGCATTCTGCCATCAACGCATCCCGACCTTATTGATAAATCGAAGCTGTTTATTAAGGCTGGCGCAAACGAGAGGGAATATAGAACCATTATTCGAGCAGAAGAGCTCTCTCCGCAAATCCGTATTGAAAAACTTACAGATGTACAAAGTGAAGGAAAGGAGCAGTGTTTATGGCCGAAACACAGAAGAAAGTACATATTGCTGTTGTCAATACAACGCATTACGGGGCTGCCCTTTATATGAATGGCATCAAGCAACCTGACTTTGAATTCTCAGAGTCAAACTGGGTGGAGCTGATTAATGATTATCTGGTTGACTCCGCAACCGAATGCCATATTGTTTACGAATACGAGGAGACTATTGAATCATTAGATGATCTCCCGAATGAACTGTCTGATCTTATGGACCACTTTTGTTAGAGAGGCAAGCAGCGATACCTCCGAACTCCATTCATCAGGGAAGGAGTAAATGTATAAACTGCGAATTTTGTAAGCAGCACGGTAGGCAACAAACGCAGCAAAGCCGACAAGACCGAAAGCGATATTATTTCGAGCATACGCAGATTAGAACTCTGAGGGAACACAGAGGGCTGCCACTTAATAATTTCATCGGATTCGGAACTATGATATCTATGACCGGGGACTTATTCAAAGATATTGTAGCGATTGATTTTAACATTGCACCACAATTCAAGGCACAAGTATAGAAAAGCATACTAAAACCGGATGAAATTGAAAAAATGATTCAAAGAAAAAATGGACATTCGGTATTGAATTATTATTAATTTAGGAAGGAATGGGTGTTGTTTAATGGTGGAAACAAAAGAAGAAATATTGTTATCTACAGTCGTTTTTGTCGATTACGAATATTGGTTTTGGAGCCTTTATAACAATAAATACAGAGGAAAGCCAAATCTTAATGAATTTTGGTTTAATATTAAATCTAAAAACGAGGTCAAAGATATTTATTTTTTTGGAGATTTTACAAAAAACCTAATCAAAGACGACATTCTTAAAATCAGAAAAATTACGAACAATATTATCGATTGTTCTATTAATGGGACAAAGAAAAATTACACTGATTTTATAATGCTGGATCATATTTATAGAACAGCGTACCAATACAAAGAAGTGCAACAATTTATTTTGGTTACAGGTGATGGTCATTTTCAGTCCGCTGTGTCCCATTTAACCAATTTCATGAATAAAACTGTAGGAGTAATGGCAGTTGAAGGTTGTTTGTCACAACATTTAAGAAAAACTGCAAGTTGGTCTTCTACCGTATTAACAAGAGCCTACGATGAAGAGGATGTTAGAAATAAAATCTTAAATACAATACATACTCAAAAAGAGCTTGGGTTAGCTGAAAATTTTTACTCTATCGTTAATGAATGTTCAAAAAAATATAGATTAGAACGATCCGTCGTTGCAAAAGAGCTTAATAAAATTGGCCTTATAAAAGAAAATCTCATAGAGATTCAAACCGTTCCCAATTTAAGTGTGGAGAAATATTAATCGAACAAAAAATCTTAATAAAAAATAGACCGACCGTCGATGGCTTCTCGATAGATTTCCAATCTAAATCTATTACAAGGACAGCAGGAAATGGATCTATCATGCGGCCTCGCCCCCGTCCCGATAGAATATGAAAGAGGCCATCGACTACGCTGCCATGAGCTCGCGAATGACTCACGGGGCCGCGGAAGCCGTAGATGCATGCCGGCTCTTATCATTCATGATGGTTAAAGTGATGAACGGGTTTACGAAGGAAGAGATATTGAGTGTGGAGGATGCAGCCAATTGGTTTGATTCTGCGCTTGCTGAAATTGGGGAAATAGCTGAGGGCATAGCTACAAAAAAGAAATCTCCCGTTCATTCAGGGCGTCGGATATGTGGTAAAGTCCCTCGAAGCGGAATTATGGGCATTCCATAACAGCACGACTTTTTAGGAGGGTGTCCTCAAAGCAGTAAACTTGGGTGGCGATGCCGACATAACCGGAGCGGTTTATGGGTAGCTTGCGGGTATGTATTACGGCATCCAGGCCATTCCAGAGCGGTGGGTGGACATCGCGGACAATCTGCACGACATCATCGACAAAAAACGGCTGAAAGCAGCCTTGATTCCGTTAGAGGAGAACAACAGGGTGCTTCCGAAATAGTAATTCGGGAGAGTAGGACGACGGATTATAGCTTGGTCATAACGAAACAAAGACATGAGGCGCCGCTTGAACTTGTTGAAAGGAGGATTGGCATTTATCTTACCGTCACTAATCAATACCAGTGGGTAAAAATCATGGACCTTTTGGAGGTCGGATGTAGATGGAATTTACTTATTATGTTTTTATTCTTCCTGTTGTTATCCTGGCCATTATTGCGATTTGTGAATACTTTTTGAGGTCGTTTGGTGATTAGCTAACCTGACTTTTTTGATATACCGATTCCTTTTGCCAATTGGATGAAGGCAGATATCATGCCCTTCGAGAATCGTTACTTCATCCGTTATCTTTCAAGTCAGTTCTTGTATGACCCCTATATAGTTGAAGTTACGATAGTAAAGTCAGGCATAAAATCATATCCTAGCGTACAAATCATGAAACTTGATCTTCTAGGGCCAGCCTATATACGGGTACAGGAAGAGCGGTATATAAAGAAATTGGCACCTGCCATTGAAAAGGCGATAAAGAGGTTGATGCGGAAAGTAGCTGCAGAACCTCGTTTGCAGTGGGGAAAAATATAGTCGAAAGGGATGTTACCTTATGGAAAATCAATTGGTTGTCCTCAGCAATCAAACAAATATCGAGATTCGGGAAGCGAACCTTCAACTCAAAGATAGCCATCTACTGGACGGCAATCTTCTTGTAATTGGTGATCTCGGGAGCGGCAAAAGCTTTGCGGTAAAATCCGCCTTGGATTATCTTTTAGAGAACGGCAAAAACGTGCTTCATCTTGATTCTCATTGTGGACTCAAAAAATTTACTGAATTGGCCGGTGGCCATTCGATAGAATCGAATGAATTCAGTCTCGGAGAAGCAGTGCCCGGACTTACAAATATTACTTTCTCGAAACACGTTGATAAAAAAATGGAATTCATTGATTTCGTGTATCGATTGATCGACGGATACGGCCTTATGTCCGGTTACGATTACATCGTCGTCGATGGTGGAATCAAGTATTTGGATGATGAGCTTGATCAATTTACACAATGGATTGAAGAAGCAAATGCGAAAAATATTTTTTTTATTGTCACGGCCGTAATGAATAGAAGAATCTTTGAGAAACATGGAGCGCGCCTTTCGGAAGCATTCCCCATGGTTCTTGCGTTCCGGTCACGGGAATCCGCGGAGCGAATGCTGCGTGAAGACCTTGTACCGGGAGAGGCTTTTGTAATCAGAAAAGGAAGTGATGAGCCTGTCAAGGTTCGGCTTGAACTTTCGGGGGAGCAATTAAGAAGATATGATGAAAGACCGATTTAAAGAAGGAAGCGAGAGGATAGTCCCAATGTCAGAAATTGAGATAAAAGTATCTTATTGCATTCATTTGATTGAAATTTTGGATGACCTCTTGGGCGATTTGAGGGTGAGCAATCCAGAGTACCGGTTTGCATGGGATGTCCGGAGATAACACGGTTATTCAAACATTGACGAAGGAAGTAGGGCACAATCCCGCTTACTATGCGCTGCCGACGAAACGTGGGGTTACTTTCGATCTCGAAAAACTTTCTGCATTAAGGGGAAACACTTGTCAAATTGAAAGTCGAAGCGGTCGAAGTAGCTGGCCAATGCATCGAATCGGAACTGGATCGTTTGCAAGCTACGGAAATTGCTTTTAGAATCGATACCGATCAATTCCATCTGGAGTATCTGGACAAGCGGTGGTCGGGGCCGGCCGAGCACATCCTCTTCCGCACGATGAACCTTCCAGGGCCTCTGTATGCCGGTGAGCAGTGGGAGAAAATTACGTCGAATGTCTTTTGACTAACAAAAAAATATAAAGAATTTCGGGATAGAGTCAACAATCTAATTGGTCTTACAATAAATAAAAATGACATGACCGATGTAACATATAACTAATATGATGGGAGGACTACATTAAAAAAAGCTGTAGAAAACTAACTGAACCTTCGATCATTTATGAATGACGCAAAATTCGTCTTAGTTTTAGTCAGAAAGGGAGATTTTAAAATGACTCTCATTATTGCATACCTCATCCTCGTAAATTTAATCGGGTTTATCATGATGGGATATGATAAAGGACAATCAAGTCGCGGAGGGCAGCGCATTCCGGAGAAGCGCTTGTTTGCTTTTGCCGCAGTAGGGGGAGCATTAGGAACCTGGCTTGGGATGCGATCGTTCCGACATAAAACCAAACATATGAGCTTTCTCCTCGGGGTCCCATCTTTATTTGCACTCAATATCGGTTGCGTCTATTATGTCATCAAGCTTATGTTAACAAAATAGAATCGGCTGCCGCGGCGCCAGATGCTGTCAAGAAGCGAGGGAAACCTCGCTTCTTCTGCTGCAGAGAACAGGTCGGATACCGGGCGCGCCGCCCCTTCACGGGCCGCATCCGGTAGAACCCGAAGCGCGACTGCAGCGTAGCCACCGTGCCGCCGGCTCCGTCGCGGATTACGCGCCGAAGAACCTAAAGCGCGATCTGCAGCGCAGCTGCCCGGACGGCTACTTTCACATACGCACAGCCTCGTGTGCGGACGGCATCCAGAAGAACCACAGGAGTGTGAGCCTGCGGCGTAGCCATCCAGCTGCAGCGCTTGGCTTGCCCACCAGTCTACAACTCTATTATCACGGTCTACGATTGTATTATTTGCTGACAGAAGAAAAAGTCATTTATTTGTCGAGAGTGCTATTATATAATAGTTACATATTATTATATTTACTAATTAATTAATATGTTGGAATCAAGGAAAGGGTGTTGGTATGTCTTGCATGATGCTGCGATTCTTATCATCATAATGGCGTTTTGTTTTCTAGCTTGGCTTCTCATTATAACGACGATTAGGCGAAAAAAGAAGAGAAAACGAATTCATCCCGCTCCGGACAAGCCGAAAGCTTGGAGACCGAAGTCAGATCTAGAAACAGAAAGTGAGATATGGAACGCTCCGCAAAGTTATGAGCATGTTTCTGTGACCTTTGAAAACTTGACAGTTCTGATCGATCGGATACTCGTGAGGCCAAACGGTATTTTCCTTATTGTTACAAAAAGTCGCTCTGGCCGTATTGTAGGCTCTGAAAGAGACGAACAATGGACGCAATATAAAACTGAGAAGGGACAAGTAATTGAAAAATCACTTAAGAATCCAAACAAGCAAACAAAACTACATATATATGCCATATCCAAAAAATTAATTGAGCTGGACTGTAATGTATGGATTCAAGGGATCGTCGTATTTAATAATCCACGTGTAATTTTGGAAACTGACACCGAAGAAATCCCTGTTTTGCATCCGGATGAGATCGATGGATACGTTCGTTCTTATCGGCCTAACCGACAGTTATCTGCAGCAGTGCTAAAAAAGATTCATACCTGGCTGAGGAGTGTAACTGTTCAACCCGAAGAGTCTCTGACTGACCATATTGAAGAAGAAAAGAAGGCGCCCACGCACCAGGAATTTCACACAACAAAAATGATAGCCGAAGAATTCGGCTTTGATGTCCCGTATGGATTAAAAATAAATGCACCTATCGCGGTTACGAAAGATCTTGAGCAAATGGCCTCTTTGACTCTAGGTGACGAGGAAATTGCAATTAATACATACCAAGCGTTCGACCCCGATGTACGCCAATTTATTTCGGCATGGATTCGAAAAATGGGTTTTCCCCTAGACAAAGACTTTCCTGAAATTATTGGGAGGATCATGGAAGAGGATGTTTGGGAACGGGAAAAGTCCCGCTCTCTTGAAAAAGCAGGAATGGTACTAACCTATCAGGGTTCTGGCAGATACGGCGTGTTTAAAGCAAAATTTCAACGAAAAGTCAACGAGGAGGAATAACTTTGCTATCCAAAATCCGAGAACACTATCATCGACTTATGGTTTCGTATCATAACATCATGCTCGATTCGTTAACCTCACAAGCAACTAGGGAGTGGGTATATCATTCCGGCCGGGCAGCGAAGCATTTGCAAAAGGTCATTCGATTAACAGGTGGTGGCAGAACTATTTCAGCATGACCAGCTACAAGGGATTTTAGATGAAATTATTCCATCTGAAAATTAGTCGTGGATTCATCGGAGCATCGATATCATCAGTAACCCGAGTCTACTACATATTTTCTCTCATTGGTGAATAATAATAAGCCCTCCAGTGTAACGGGGGGCTTTTTCTTTTTGGAGATCGAATATGTTTGTGTTTATGCTCATGGATCGCGGCCTGTCATCTTCTTATAAGGGTAACTTATAACCTTATGGAGCACCGCTTGGAACGAACGAGGCGTTTCCGTCTCCATTACGGCCTTGATTGCGACTAGCTCGATCTCAGTGTGAAAATAGTGCTACTTCTATTGGCTGCTTTGTTCGCTGACTTGATCATCCGTTTAAGACGCTCCAAGAGCGTCCTCGTGATCTTCTTCATTCAGTTATTCCATCGCTGCCCTCTCTTTTCTCTCGGACATTAACGCGCGGCCCCTTCTGCTGCTGCATTGTGGCGAGCTGCTGCCGGAGCTTGTCCATTTCGCCATAGAGTGTCCGAATCTCGACGTTATGCTCACGCTCGGCTGCTTGCAGCTGCTTCGTCAACTCAGCGCGTTCTTTATCGGCCTGATCCGTTAGTTCCCGGCGAGCAGCGAGAACAGCCTTCTCCAAGGCAATATCTGCGCGTTCTGTGGCGCTCTGCGTCCTTTCAGTATGGACAACCTCCATGCGTTCTAGCTCCTCACGAAAATGCACCTGTGCCTCGTCTGCAGCTTTCTGCGCATCTTCCAATTCTCGCGCTTGTTTTTCAGATATCTTTGATATCTCGGATATCCGAGCTTCTAATTCCTGCTTCTGGATAACCGCGTCTTGTCCGTCAGTGATCATCTTCGACAAGCGTTCGAACCGTTCTTTGTTCTCTACGAGGATTACCTCGTTTTTCGCGTTCAGCTGCTCGATGTTCGTGATGTATTTTCTCAGCTCACTGTTCTCGTCCATGACCTTTACGACCTGTTCCGCTGTCTCCTGTTGGAGTTTTTTTAGCTGGGAGATCTCGTCCTGTTGCGCGGACAGTTCGCCAGCAAATCCGGCAATCTTATCCTCGTATCCCTCGGCGAGCTGGATCCGATCCCCCTGCTCCGTCTGGATGATCGACGTTAGAGCGTCGACGAGGCTTTTCGCGTGATACTCGGCGTTCGAGATAATTTTCTGATAGCCAGCGCCGAGGCCGTTTTTCATCTGTTGCAGCTCATACGTCGACATAACCTGAGCGAAAAAGTCCCCCTCGAACTCAAGTCCGGATTCGCGGAATAGGCGCTCCGCCATCTCGCGCGCCTCGACGGTAGGCTTATAGAGTTTCTGTGTTTTCTCGACCTTCTCGCTCATCGTCCAGCCCCCTCTAATCTGATAGATAGTTTTTTAGTTGGATGATACCCCGTCGCCTCTTCGTACATTACCACGAGCGTCGAGCGCCCCGGTTTAAATTGTTCTAATTGAAGTACGTTTACCATCGTTTGCCTCCCCGTTCTCTTTTCGCTTTATAAGAAGAAAATAAAGTATCCCGCTGCGACAATCAGGCAAGAAAACGCACGATGGAAGAACCAGAAGTGTGAGTTGCAGCAGAGAGCGCTGCTGAGTTGAGCCACAATCGTATCCGTTAGACATTGGCGCATCTTTCTTGATACCATTATAAACCAATGAAGGACATATGTAAACGATGGATATCTCAGATATCAAGGATATCCATTGATTTTAAACTATTAATTGGATATCTATAAGAAACATATAGATGACGAATCGAACCGACGTCGCCTGAGTGCGGATTTACATCCGGGAGAACCAGACTTCGTGTGCTGGTAGAGTGGCGTCCGTCCGCTGCCGTCACCGACACGCCGACGGTGTGCTGGCCACATCCGGAAGAGCCAAGGGTCTGATCTGCAACGTAGCATCATCACCGCTCCCCTTGACACTTACCCCTTGTGACAAGGAACGTCCCCGAGCTACGGAGACACCAGCTAAACTGGGGTGGGTGAGGTAGGTGCTAAGTGGGCGCCCTACGCTAAAAAAGTAAGTTAAAACGCATCATATTACTTTTGGATATCTAAGATATCAAAGATATCCTATGATTTATTTAGATCATTTAGATATCCATTTGGATTAAACCTAAAAAGACGGAAGGGGCAGTGGGAAGTAAGCTCACTCGTTATATTAGACTCCACGAGACCGAACCGGGGAGAACCGGGAGCGCGAGCTGAATAGTAGGCCACCCGGTCGCCGCCCGTGCGCGAGACCACACGCAGAAGAACCCGAAGCGAGAGCTGCAGAGTAGCAATCCGGACCACGCCGTCACCGGCACGCAGCCCTGTATGCGGATGGCATCCGGAAGAAACCAGAGCGAGAACTGCAGCCGCTGTCGCGCCAGTCTTCAACTTTAACTATATTGTCGGTCTAAATCTTTATTATTCGCAAACAGCGGAGTAGCGGGCCACCGTCGCCGTCCCGGCGCGTCGCCCGAGCGCAGATCGCATCCGGGAGAACCGGGAGCGCGGGAACTGCAGTGCACTCGCCCGTCCGCCATCAACACCGGATCATCCTGGTATAAATCGGCAGGCATCCAATCTCCGCTGCCGTACAGAGCAATCGGCGGGCATCGCCGTCGCGCATCGGTTCCCCTTGAGCATGTAAACCGTCGGCCTGGCCATCCCCCCAGGTGGAATCGGATATCTTCTTATTTTGTACTGCATCAATTATTTGAGACAGTAAATGGTTGCTAATAACATGAGACTTTGTTGAGATTACCGCTTCCTCTTGAAACTTTAAGAGCCGCGGACAACCCCCCGGCTCTCTTTCATGGTTCAAAAGCCGTTTGTAATATAAATTATAAATATATATAACTTATCATCTGTTCTTATAATAAACCTCTTGGCAAAAGAACCAAGAGGTTGCTTGTGGTATCAGTTGTATTAAGAAAATAATGTAGTAGATTGGAGTTGTTGGATCCGAGCGGTTTTTTGTTAGAAAAACATATGCTTTAGAAGAATAAGTTGTAGACTTGACTCATGAGGATGGAACTGAGAATGCTGAAAGTAGGATAATAGAGTAATAGACTGAGGCGCCGTCCGAGATTAGATCGCATAAAGGAGAACTTGAAGTGAGAGCTATAGCGCAGCCGCTGGCCACCGCCGTTTCTGGCAGGCCGCCTGTGCGCGGGAACGCATCCGGGAAAACCGTCAGCTGCGATCACTGGCCGCAGCCCGAAAGCAGGAACGCAACCGGAAGAACCAGGCTCGTGAGCTGCAGCGTAGCAGGGCCGTCAGCCGCCGTTATCGGATCGCCGTCCGAGCGCGGGATCGCACCGGGAACTGCAGCGTAGCGGTCCGGGCCATCATCGCCGGATCACCTCACTTGTCAGTCTACTTTATTATTCATCTTATAGTTTATTATTTTCTGAACCCGACGCACGGATCGCAAATCAGGGCTTCCTAGAAAAACTATATTATTCACAAACAATTACGGGACACTTACTCCGCATTTTGAACGGATGAGCAATATTGGTTCAGATGTAATACTTTGTATGATTATCTACAATATTCTATAGTCTTATGAACCTATTTATGTAGGTCTATTGTCATGAAGTCCTTCTTTGTATTATCATAGAGACTGAACTCGAAAAAGGGGCAAACTTGCTGAAAGGCAAGGACGCAAAGCTAAGGGTCTAAAATTCCGTAAGGAATCATGATAGCCTGGTTGCCGGAGGATATTATTTATCTTTGGTAAAAGGCCGTGTCCCCTGCTATCCGGGGACACGGCCTTTTATTTTTTATTAAAATGCGATAGTCCGCTCCCTTTATATTATTGGCGGCCAGGAGCGGACTTTACATAATAAAACAGGACTATACTGCAGTGGGATATGTTCCAGTCAAGTTTGTTGCAGTTGGAATATCTACTTGAATGGTAAGGATCTTTGTTGAGTAAATTGAAGGTTTTGGTGTTTTCGCTAATTCAAGTTTGATCTGGTCTTTAACACACTCCAAAGCTTCTTCTTCTGTCTCGCCGACACCACTCAAACGAAGTTCTGGAATGTAAGCTGAGAAGTTATTCGATGCATAATCTTCTTCTAACAAAACAGTAAAACCACTTATAGACATATTGCTTCCTCCTTGCTGAGTTTGAAAGGTTTGTGATGATTTTGTGGTTGTTTTGTACTAATTATAGTACGATTATAACTTTTCTATAGGCCCATTGTATTAAAATGCCTATCTGGACAAAAATTAAGCCTATTTGGTAAATAATTTGTCGAAATATGATGAATTCATGCCGTCAATAGTCAGATTCATTAAAGTTTTGATAAGTATTTCATTAAGAATTATTGTTGGAACGTCAAAAATCGATTTTTTCGATAAAGATGGGGGAACAAATGTGGAGAAAAACACAAGAATGATGATGATTTCCATAATCGCGATTATTATCATCATAGCAAATAATGCTTTCTTTTATTATGTATTAAAGAATGCACTTGAAAAAAATAGTGAAAAAGAAGTTACAACTACTGCAAATCAAATACAAAGCAGCATCGAGCAGTCGCGACTCGGAGCAAAACAGTATGAAGACAAAATCGGTGAAGAGCTACGAACAGCTTCTATTGTTATCAAATACGCACTACCTCCTCACTTGAACGATGTAAAAGAAGAGGACCTGCAGAAGCTAAAAACGGATCTCCATTTAGATGAAATCTCCTTGATGACGAAGACTCCGGATGACATTATTGTGTCGAAATCAACGGACACCAAAGAAATAGGGATGAGTACTAAGGGATGGAGTGAATGGTATATTGCTTTCAAGCAATTATTTGACGATAAAAATGTTTCGCTTAACTGGGGACAAAAACTCCCAAATTACTGGTCAGGTCCTTATGAAGTTGCAGCTTCTGATACCAAAACGATTTACAAATGGGGTTATTATTTCGATGGTACAACGGATTATATCATCGATCCCTATGTAGGTGATGCGGATTATAAGAAATATCTAAAGAGCACAGGCATGGATGCAATTATTCAGAATACTTTGAAGCAAGACCCTTCTCTACTAGAAATTACTGGGATTAATCCAGCTACTTTTGGAAAAGACCCCAAGACGTACAAAATCCCAGCCGGCGATCTTACACCGCTCGTTTTTCGTCCCTATTTCTTTGGCTCTTATAACTTTGATAACATACCAAAAGATGCAAGTTACGTCCAAGAGACGCTAAAAACGAAAACGGCTAAATCTTATCGAGCATTTATTAATGGAAAGAACGTAACAAAGACCTTTATTCCGATACATACAACGATGCTGAATGATGTTAGGGGCACTGATGAAGATGCAATGCAAAAACAAGACACCTATGTTTTAGCCATCGTATCCGATTACGAATTTATTTTAAATAGTCTTAATCATCAATTTACAACTCTGATTTCGATTATTATCCTTGGTTCAATTCTTGCATTGGGTTTATTACTCTTTTTAATTCGCTGGATCGGCAAATCTAAAGATAGAGCCGTCCAACAAACATCGAAAACCTATACCGAAGAAGTCAACCAAATGTTTTTAAATATTCGCGGCCAACGTCATGACTTTCTAAACCATGTGAATGTCATTCATTCACTTGTTGAAACTGGTAATTTCGAAGAATTAAAAAGATTTACAGATTCTTATATAGAGGATATTAGCTCATTAAATGATGTCATCAGTATTGGACAGCCTGAGATTGCGGCCATTATCCAAGCTAAGATGGTTTCAGCAATGAATAGAAGAATTCAATTCATCCATGATTTTGAGAGTATCAACTACACTATTTCGGGATCGATGTCTGTAGATATTGTGAGGATTATTGGAAATTTGATTGACAATGCTTTTGATGAAGTTGAGAAGCTTGAAGGTGACAATCGCTGGATTGAATGTAAGTGTTTGGTTGAGGGGAAGAAATTTCATTTTGCTGTGACAAATCCCATCCAAAGAGAGATAGATCAGAATCAACAAACCCTATTTTTCAAAGCCGGTTATAGTTCGAAAACTGAAGGGCATCAAGGATTAGGGTTAGCTATTATACATAATCTAATCCAAAAGTATCGCGGCGATATTAAGGTTGATTCCGATATGAATAAAATCAAATTCCACATTATTCTGCCTTTAAAGGAGGGACTTGCTTTATGAGAGAACTCTCAGTTGTGATTGCAGAAGACAAGCAATTTGATCGAGAGAAGCTCGAAATATATGCAAAACGGTTAGATTTAAATGTATTGGGTTCTTCGGGTTCGGGAGATTGGTTTGTAGAAGATTGTCAAAAATATGATCCGGATCTCGTTTTCCTCGACATTGAATTATCTGATACTGATGGAATTTCGGCATACAAAAGGATTTTAGATAAAGGAATCAATCCATATCTTATTATGGTTTCTGGTACCCAAGACCATAACTTGGTTTTAGCAGGATTTGAAATGAATTGTATTGACTTTGTGAGTAAACCTGTTACGTTTGAACGTCTTCAAATTGCTGTTGAAAAAGCTAAGTCTATCATTGAAAAGGACAATGCGTATACTAAAACGCCACCAGGAAGAATAATCCAATTAAAAAGTAACTATAGAACTCTATTCATCAGTGAGAACAAGTTTATTTATGCCCAAAAAATGAAAGGTGTGCATAAGGTCAAGGTGTTTGTAGAAGATAAGGTAGGAGAAATTGAAACCTCTACCTCCTTAACCGATATACAAGCACAGTGTACAGAACATATTTATGCACCAAACCAATCAAGTTTAATTAATTTCAAATATATTAGTACGGTTTTTCCTAGCTTCTCTGTTTTAGGTGCTTATAAAATAAAGATGAATTATAATGATATTGAAATTGACTTGAGCAGAAGAAATCGAAAAGACTTTGATCAGTGGTTTGCTAGGCTGTCTAGGGATTATTAACAAAAATGTTGGCTAGCGTTAACTAACTACTCTTAGGTGCGGTAGACATTGCGTCACCGTAGAACCCTAGGTTCAAAGCTTGCCAAGGTTGTTGCCCAGATCCCCAGTAGTCCATTACGGATCCTTTTCTACTCGATCCCGCGGTCGGCTCGATCGGCTTCCTGTAGTAGCTAGTGTCAAGCTGCTGACGGTTATAGAAACTCTCTCAGATTTGTCAACTCACGCTTTTATTTTCTTCGTACTTTACGGGCACCGTGATTCGGCCTACGGCACCTCTGAGCAAGTCACTGTAGAACGCTCCTTGTTTCTTTGGATGGGGACTGGCGCAACACTGCGGTGCCTGCAGCAACGTTGTTCCAATTGGTGCGTCGCGATTGTGGGTGGTTCCTTTTTTTTTATACGGTTACTTTTTAACAAACTAAAGTGGGAGGATGAGCCGCGCTTGAAGAAAACAAGATTAATCGCGATAACCCTGGCTTTAGTTGGCATTTTCGCTATAAATATAACTTACTATTCGACTACTAAAAATACCTTAATACAAGAACAGCAAAATAAAATAACAACTATGGTTAATAGCATTACCATATCGATACATAATTCTAATATTGGGGAGCAACTATTTGAGGATATGCTAGGTCTTAACCTTAGAACAGCATCAATAGCTGTACAATACGCACTTCCCTCGGATATTGAGAAAGTCGACAATAACAAACTCATTGAAATAAAAAATAAATTAATGGTTGATGGTATCACTTTATTAAAGAAAAAAGATGATGATATTATTGGCTATAAATCGTCAGACCCCAAAGAAATTGGCATGAGTACACGGGGATGGACAAATGGTTGGTTTGAAGCCTTTAATCAATTATTGAATGAGCATGAGGCTAAAGTTGGCGGATCATTAACATTCGGGCAATTTCTACCCAATTATTGGAGCGGGCCTTTTGATACATCTTCAACGAACAGAATTAATATAGATAAATGGGGTTATTACAATGATGGAGATACAAATTACTTAATAGATCCTTATGTTCACGATACACATTTTTTGGAATTTAAAAAAGCCACAGGCGTAGAAACAACAATCTCTGAAATGATTAAAAAAAATAATTGGCTTATCGAAATTGGAGTCTTAAATCCCGTTGTTATTGGCGGACTCATTAATCAAGATCCTGAGAAACCAAATTGGTACCAAGAAAGAAAGATATTATTCGGAAGTTATTCGTACCCAGACGAAAACGTGGTAAATATAGCTTTAGACGGAATGAAGTACGGAAAAACAGTCAGTACCTTTGGACAAGTTAATAACAAAGATATTATGAGAACATATGTTCCAATAAAAAATGTCTCTTTAGGTGCATATCATACGGATTTACTCTTGTGCATAGTTTCTGATTACAAAAGTATTCGACAATCATTATACAAGCAACAAATTAAATTATTCCTTATTACCTCATTAGTTACATTCATAGCTATGATTATTTTTGTAACAATATTTCGAATTACAAACCGATCCAAGGAGGAAGCTCTTTTAAGCGCTCAAGGTATATATACAGGCAACATTCATGGCCTTTTCAATGCAATTAAGGAACAAAGGCATGATTTCAATAATCACGTAAGTACAATTCACTCCTTGATCGAGCTTGGAAAATATGATGAATTGAAGAGTTATGCAGAAGAAATTATTGGCGAAACGGTAGCGATAAACGATATAATCATGATAGACAATCCCGCACTCTGTGCTCTTGTTCAAGCAAAGGCAGCGCTAGCGGTTGATAAAAAGATCATATTCGAACATGAACTTGCCAATATGAGAGACCTAAGTGAAAGCACAGTAAAAGCCACTGATGTAGTTAAAATAATTAGTAATCTACTGGACAATGCCTTTGATGCAACAATTATGTCGAAAGAAAAGAAGGTAATACTTACTGGTTCCATAGTAAATGGTCGGCTTAAAATTAGTGTATTTAACACTGGCGAGCCAATCCCTGTAGAAATCAGTGAGAAAATTTTCGAATCAGGCTTTTCAACAAAAGGAGAAGGGAATTTTGGATTGGGGTTAGCAATTGTAACTAAGCTAGTAAAAAAATATCAAGGAACTATACAGCTCTTAACTACAAATGAAGGTAATGAATTTAATTTGCATATAGTATTATGAGTTTGATTAATTTTTCAGTTTACAAATCAGCGAATATTATTTTCCGGAGGATCTAATGAAAAGAAGGAATATATACTTGGATTATAGCTCCATTTCTTTACGTTTAGACGTGTTATCAGAAGAGATAAAAAAAGATCGACATGATGCAATAGTAATTCTATTGAGAGGTGGATCGTTTCCTGGTATACATATGGCATTTCTCACAGGCTTGCCGTATTACTTTATCCAATATGATCGTGCTAACAGTGCTGTCGTGCCATTGGGAAATTTACCTCCCGTTAATTCACGCATCTTACTTTGCGAGGATTTCGCAGGCAGTGGAAAGACATTAATTGATAGTAAAAATTACCTGATTGGAGCGGGTTATTCTTGTTCGACGCTTGTTGTATGTAAGGATCTCATTTCTGCGTCGGAACCAGATTATTTTTGTTTTCAATTAAATGAGAAAGATGCAAGATTTATTTTGCCTTGGGAACGCCACGTGGTCAACACAAACGGAATTCTACGGAGTCCAGGTCTTGCTGATCACGATTATGAACATACTGCATGGGATATGGATGGGGTTTTTTTGGAGGACGTTGATTCAGTTCATTATAGAGAGAGCTTGGAGAAAGCGTTGGCTCTAAGAGATACCTTTGAACTTTCGCCATTTGTACCAAGAGTATCATCTGGCGATATAATTATCACGGGGCGTCCAGAAGTCGATCGTGAAAGAACTATAAACTGGTTGCAAAAGAACCAAATATGTATACCTGTAGTATTTCGGGACGATGGCATTGATGTCCCCGATGCTGAGAGTACTGCAAGATGGAAAGGACAGCGGGCACTTGAACTCGGATTTACCCACTATGTTGAGAGCGATGCGAGGCAAGCTGCTAATATCGCGGCACTTTACCCAGAACTAAGGGTAACGTGGTGGAATGAAGGAAAGCCGATACAATTGCAAGCTGCAAGTTTAAAAAAATGAGTGGAATGGCTTAATAAGTCCGGTCGGGCAAAGTCCGTCAGGGTAAAAATTTGGAGGGACCATGGAGCTGGAGAGCGTGTTTTCCGTCGCTCCAGTTCGTATTGTTCAAAAAATTTACAGCTACCAGTAAATAATGTAGAGTTAATCAAATTAACAGAAGAATATAATAAACTACAAGTGGATCAGGATACCACTTAAATCACCTGCCTGGCACATATGGGGTAACGATCTAGTGGGTCAGTGAAGTCGAGGGTTGCTTCGCTATTTGTGAAGCCACTGATACCGGGAACCGGGTATTAAGTGAAGCCTCATTGCCGGCCTCGAAGTTACAGAGGCATAGTACATCGAAGTGCTTAAACAGCGACCGTTCCGAAATAAAGTAATGATTTGTTTGATCCTTTCTGGAAACTGAAAAGGGGAGAGTCATTACTTTCCAATTGTGAAAGCGTGGTAGCGGGTAGGGATATAGGAACCGTAACCAATCCGAAGAAGGTTCTTCATAAGCAATTGGGTAAACAAATACGGGATAAGGAGTACTGCGGGCGCCGGCGCGGGCGTGTCGGCCAGGCCTGCCATGTACGGCGGTGGGAGATGGTGGCGGCGGAGCGCCGGCGGGGAGCGGCGAGAGCGCGCTCTTTTTTTCGTAGCGATCGTTCGGCCGGATCTGCAGCAACGTGCCGGCAATCGACGGCGGCCGGTGCGGTCGCGCTCCGGACGGAGACACACACTTTGATAGAAGAGAGCCGACCGGGCACCACTTGGCGCGGGCGCCGGCGCGGGCGTGTCGGCCAGGCCTGCCATGTACGGCGGTGGGAGATGGTGGCGGCGGAGCGCCGGCGGGGAGCGGCGAGAGCGCGCTCTTTTTTTCGTAGCGATCGTTCGGCCGGATCTGCAGCAACGTGCCGGCAATCGACGGCGGCCGGTGCGGTCGCGCTCCGGACGGAGACACACACTTTGATAGAAGAGAGCCGACCGGGCACCACTTGGCGCGGGCGCCGGCGCGGGCGTGTCGGCCAGGCCTGCCATGTACTGCTCTGAAGCCGGTATTCATTTATTAGGATTTGAATTGTACTGATCGAAACGTGAAAAAAGATGGATTCGGCGGATGTAGCTCGAGAGCCATTTATTTGTTTTGTCAATTGCCGCCCCTTTAAAGTTTCTAAATTATAGGCGATAATTAAGTTGCTCAGAGTCGTGTCACGCCCCGGCAACATCCAACTGATAGCAAGTTCTGTGATGACGGTACGCCGATGCTCCGGGCGGTGGGACGTTTAAGCGCCGCGGCGACGTGATTGTAAAGCCTTGCGCACCCTGGCTAATGTACATAGCTACTGCTGAAAAACCGGTGCACCGATTAATTCAAAAGTGGCGGCTAACCAGCGAGGCTTTTTGAGGTATTCTAATCAAAAGCGAAATAGTTTATGGGCGATGTAGAAATTCTGTAAGTTAGCTCGTCGTAAAAACTTTTGAGAGAGGTGGATATCTATGCATTACACACTTTTATTTTATGAGTGTTCCGAGGATTTTTACCTTGGAAATGATCCAGAGCAACAAAGAGAGTACTGGGCAGCCTGGCCCCACTATGTGGAGGCATTGCATGATGCAGGCATTGTTGTGGGCGGGGCTTGCCTACAGTCGCCGGAGACATCGATTACTTTAAGGTTGCGACGTGAAGGCGAGCCACTCCTCGTTCAAGATGGACCTATTGCCGACACCAAGGAGCAGCTTGTCGGCTTCTTCATCATCGATGTTCCTGATCTTGATACCGCACTCGTTTGGGCGTCGCGTTGTCCGAAACCTCCAGGTAATGTCGTCGAAGTTCGACCAAATCTTCTACACCCACTAAATGGCTGAAATTGTTTATTAATCAATACTTTTTTTGTTATGCAACCACTTTTGATTCATTATTTTGTGAAGAAAAGTTGTTGCATAACATATTATTGAAGTTTAGAGCGGCTTATTAATTTTAATGGGGGATAGAGATAATCAATGAATGATCGAGAGAGATACCTTGCAGAATACAAAAAAATCATCAAAATTACAGGTAAGAAAGTAGATAATCTTGAAAAGAGTTTTGAAGAGGTTTTTAACGATTACTTGAAGGTCAGGCCATTTGCTACGTTGTATAGCTTTATTAAGTACCTGACTGATAAAATAAATGGTTATTAAAAGAAGAGGGAGAAAGGGAAGTAATAGAAGTAGGCAAAGAAAAGAAGAACGTTGACTTCGAAAATGTACATACTAATGCTATACTGACATATGGGAGAGAGATATAGTGAACGAAGATTTCCTAAAGCTAATTGAGCAGTTATTGGATAAAAAACTTGCCCCTATACATGATAAACTTGTAGAAATGGATCATAAGTTGAATCTGTTGGTTGAAGGCGATCCAGAAGACATTGGTATCATGCTGTAAATTATCGACAAGAGACTAAGATGACATATAAATAAATGGCTCCCGAAAGATCAATAATCATGGAGCTTTTTTCATGGGATAATACCAAGATTAGTAAGCGTTAAATTGTTGACGGAAATCCCTTATACAGCGATATCGCCATACCGCACCGGCACTTGCCCGAGCGTGGGAACGCACCCGGAAGAATAAGGAGCGTGAGCTTGAGTTGCTTCATAGCTGACCGACCTCCATCATCATCGGATCACCCTTGTTTTTCGGTCGAAGACTTTATTTTCAATATAATAATTTTATTTCTGACAGGGGGCACGTTTTCTTTCCGGGTCATTCACCCAGTGTCCAGTTGAGCCGACGGCAAACATGCAGCAAGGAAGTTGATGCGCGAAGGCGCCTGCCGATTGCACTGGACTGCATCGGGGGTTGACGATCCTTGCTGATCGTGCAGCCTCGGGTTCAGACGGTCAGAATGTAGTAACGCTTCGGGCGAACCGATGAGTATCGTCGTTCGCCCATTGTTGTGCATTAACTGGTGGGGATGCTTGAAGATACATAACAATCTCTTGCTTTGACTTTATTACTCATGATATGATTGATTACGGTAATAAATAAATTGAATAATAGCTCGGAAATCTCGGGCATACAAAGATGGAAGCACCGTCTCTCGCCGAAAGGCTTGAGTTGGTTCTTCCTTTTTTATTACCAATAATTTACTGGAGAAGGGATGTTAAAAATGGAGAAATTGTTCCACCACTGCGGTACACAATCCGAAATTCGGGGGATTATGGGAGAATATGATTGGTTGATGGATGGTATGGTGATCGGTAAAGTTGGACGTGATGCCTTTATCAATTTCATCAATAACGAAAGCTGGGTAAGCGCGCGTTTCTCTGTACATGCTATTTTTACCGGCGCCAATACAAATTTTATTGTCGCCGTCGCGAACTGCAACGCGGACAACGAGGTCCTGACTACCTACGCGGGCACTTGGAACTGTGATGAGGCCGCGAAAGGCGCCTCTCTGGCTGTGCTTACGATCTTTCCTAACTTGTCGTACCGGCGAACACGTGGACTGCTATGCGAGCTCGGTAAGTTGATGTACAGCGTACTGTCCGAATTTGATTCCCGCTCCACCGTAAAGCTTTCGTCTGAGCGCGTTTCGGCGGATTTGTCGATTGACCGATACGAAGTCATGACCGACTTGGATTGGATCGAAGACATTATGGATGCCACCATAAAGAATACGGATTGTCGCGTAATATTCGAAAAGGATGCAGGTGATTCGGAGTTTAGCGACTATATACCGGCGATCAGAAGGGGATCTGTAGGTAGCAACTTGGAAATGGTAATGACGGAAGCTAGCAATCTTATTCATGAAAACATCCAGGATGCCCTTAGAAACGGCCGATCGATTCCGGTCGATACATCTATCCTCAATACGATTTCAGTCGCTGTAGAATCCCTGCGTAGACTGACAGAAGGTCGTGGGGCATGAGGGTTACTGGTTTTTTTCGCTGGAACAAAAGTCTTCCCGGTGGCTATTCCAACGCCTCTGGCGGATGGCCGGCATTATACGATCAAGAAAGTAAGCGTCTTTATTTTCACAATGACCTTACACGAATGCATGAAGCAGCAACACTCAACCTCATGGCTCCGCTACGCGGCTTGGCTGGTGTACAGTTCCGCGCCATCCATTACGAGGATAACCAACTGCGTTTTTGGGAGACGCGCCGACGCAATGGAGATACGGACTGGGAATTTTCGCTTACCCGAGAAGCGATCGGGAAGTTCTCTATTTGGATCCTCGAGGCACCGATCTGGAATTGTACGCCTCAGAGAATATGGCCGTCTCCGAGTTTTGAAGGCGATCCGGAATTTGCATTGGTTTACCATATGGTTAAAAGATACCCAAGGCAGAGTGGCTAACCCGCTCCCATGTTGAGTACCCCGATCAATTTCGCAAAAAACCTTTGGATATTTTCGTCCTTACAAATATAAACACCAATGATACAATTAGTACGTCATAAGACGAAAGCAGAAAATAAAGTATTAGACTCCGCGGAACGATCCGGTCGCCGCCGTCGCCGGGCGCGCCGCCCCTTCGCGGGCCGCATCCGGAAGAACCCGAAGCACAACTGCTGACTAACCACCCGGCCACTACCGTCACCGGCGCGCCCGTGCGCAAGACAGCATGCAGAAGAACCCGAAGCGAGAGATGCAGAGTAGCCATCGGCCGGCGCCGTCACCGGCGCGCCACCTATGCACGGATCCAGCGCCGAAGAACCTAAAGCGCGAGCGGCAGCGCAGCTGCCCGGCCGGCGCCGTCACCGACGCACAGCCCCGTACGCGGTTGCCTCCGGAAGAAACCAGAGCGCGAGCTACAGCCGCTGGCGCGCCAGTCTACAACTTTATTTTTCAGTCTAAAACTTTATTTTCTGCTGACACAAAAGCCCGCCCGACAGAGAAATCGAGTGGGCTTTTGGCGCTTGGCAGCTCATCGCACTAACGGGTGAGAGACCCTAGCGCACCGCAAGGTGGGAAACCAGCCGGTGAATGTGGGCAACAAAAGAAGCTGAATTCATATTTACGCGGATGGGGGAATTACTTCGGCTGTGGACATGTGAAGACACTGATGATCGTATATGAAACATGGATACGGAGAAGGCTTCGAATGGTATAACTGCGAAGTTGGAAGAAGCCAAGGAACTTTCATCGGGCTTTGAGGAAAAAGAAATGGAAAGGGGAACTTCCCCAAGTGCGTATGTTCGCATGGAGAAGTTCCCTTTCCAAACCTGCCAGTGTGGCTATGCCAATCGATTGGTTTAGAGAAAGAGGTCTCGTCTTTCTCGTGGATATTTACGATAACATCATCCCCAGAGGGGAGGAGCCGTATGCGATGACCCGCACGTACTGAGAGGCCCATGCAATTGCGCGTGGGCCTACTCGATTTAATATGCCAACTCGCGACGAAATCACAACTCTTTGAATAAAGTAATTTATATATATTATTTTTTATTATTTAATACATATATGTATTATTTCTGAAAATATTGTCTATCTTATTGATTTCAACATGTATATTTACTTGTTTTTTGGAAATGAATTCTAATAACAATTGTGAGGCTCAAGAAGAAACTAGCAAAAAAATCGCTTTCTCTTATCAAAAAAAAGATTAATAATAGAAGTATCTTCTTTGTCCAGCTGAAAATATTTTTGAGACTGAAGGAGGGGGCACCTGTGGATTTTTCTTGGGTAAGCGTTTCAAGTGATTATGTAATGAATTTTGGTGATATCGTCTTTAGGTTACAACATATGACCAAGGATTTAGGCTGGACTGACTTGTCAATTGATCGGCTTAAAGAAAAATCGTTTTCCTTGCAGGTGCGAAAAGAAACTAGCGTTAAGTTTGTCAATTTAGGACACATTTTTAAGATTGGTTCTTCTGATTACGAAGACGAGGATAGCGTAGACGGCCACCGATGGAATAATATGCAAAACATTGTGGATCGTTCCTTCGAGATATTGGACTGCTTATTTTCGTTAACCGGCAGACGTTTACTGGATTCCCCCTGGGGAGATGTGGAAGATGTGGAGGTATATCTGTCCGGTCATATTTTCGATGTTTTTACTCCCTTCCATGGAGGTCTTATGGTCAGCAAAGAAGCGGCAAAGTTGTTTCTGAGCCCTGCTGCACGGAGTTTTGGGTGTACTTTTGGGAAGTATCATTGCTACGAAGAAGATTGCGAATGGTTTATTCCCGTTTACGAGTTGCGTCCTTTCTGGCCAATGATATTGAAAAAAGCAGATAGGGACATGAAGAAGAATCCTGAATCCTATATTCTTAGGCAGATTGAAGCTTCTTTTCCGAGATATCTGTCTGCGATTAGCATGAAGAAAGCATAAAAGAGGGGAGAAGAATAAGATGTTCATATGGATTGATGATGCCGAGTATAACTTAACCAGCAGAGATGTCATGGAGATTTTAAACCGCAACTATGGCTCCATCTTTGGAAAAGAGGTCACGACATTTGACGTTGGCAAATGGACGAAATTTAATGAAATTAATGCCATTAAACGAGAAGGCAATCGGTGGAGATATCGAGAAGTTGACATCCACGATTTTGCATACAGATTTCAACATGATATGCTGCATAAGTTTAATTCTTCGTATGATTCACGGACGCGTTGCAAAGTCCCCGACGATATTCTAAGGGACTGGTTTCATGAAGAATCGACTTTTCAGCATATCATTTGCATCCTGGTAACCCTTCATCCTTACGCAATATTTAATGATCCGGAACGGTACTATGAGGATATTGGCCGAGCTGAAGGTGGCATAATATTCAAAAACGCAGCAGTAGCATTTCGATCTTGGGGTGTTGATATTAAGGACACTGTTCTCTCATTCGAAAAGCAACGGTTATTATATCCGGTACTGGTCGCACAAGCAATTAATCAGTTAACTGCTGCATATAAAGAAACTGAAGGCAAATCGATTAAAGAAAGACTATTAGCCGCCGGGTGGAGTCTTGTTAATAATCGTATTCTGTATGACGATTATTTGAAGGAAGCAGGAGATGGGTTCGGGTTCGAAGGGTGGTCAGGCTTGAATGAACGTCTTTATGATGAAATTCACCCAACTCATTACGTACCAATGGTTAAACGTCCACGACCAATCAACGAGTAATCTATTTGAAGTAAACGCGCGAAACAATCACAGAAGGAGGCTTTTATGGATATTCACTTATTGTTAGGCGATAACGATCCTCATCTACCTAGATTGACTACGATGCACTCAGTTGCACATTTCTTTCCTGCATCTTTGAACACTCTCATAGAGAACGACGATAAATCCGTTAGGCTCATAGGTTCGATTGATCGTTCAGAATATACGAAATCCATTGACGACGTAGCAAGACGATTGGACCATTACTTAAATAAACGTATATGTTTATCCGATTCGTTAGAAAAGTATTTTCTCCGTGATGCTATATTTACGAATTACCTGCATCAAGAAGATGGAAAATGGAAGCTGACTTTTAAGTGTGATGAACGAACCTTCAGGGATGAAGAATTTCATGCAGAGGATCAGTTACAGGAGTCTGCAACAAACTTCGAGGAATTGATTGCTACCTTGGAACAAAAAATTCACGAACTTCAAAGCATTAGTGAATCGATAGAAATCAATGGTCAGGCAGTAGGGCAAGGGGGATTTGAAAAACCTCTCTTTCAAACAATCTATGAAGATTTCGAACTTGAAATAAAAGAAACCGTAAAATCATTGTGTTCTCGTGCACCAAAAAAGCCAACGTTCAAGGACATACTAAGTAACATTTGGATCCACGATATCACAATGTTCGAGCACATCGAAAACATGATTCAATCCATCAACACGATCATCTTGAGCGAAGAACTGACTAGACAGTGCACGCTTTTCAATCGAAGAATCGAAGCGCTAATTAATGAATATGATTGGTCGGAAGTTGGTTAAATAACCAAAACATCCGAAATAGTGAGATATTAGTAATTCGAGAATATGAACAAGGCCGCTGCAATCGCAAGCGGCCTTGTTTTTGTGCGCGACGCATGGCGATTAACTAGGCGGTGAGAAGCGACCGAGCAAAGGTTGAGTATGGGATCTGCTTGGAAAGGCGAGAGCAGCCACGCCACCAATAGCGAGTCTTGGAACTGCAATGGTAACATTGCCGTTTAAGCGTAGATAGTTAGGATTCAGGACTGAATGTGATGGGGCCTCGAAATCTAGAAAATCGGGAAGGTCGACGGTGTTCACTGAGTCGAAGCCCGCTTTCGGCGAACCGTTCTATGCTTATGTGCGTCGGGAGCTGTTCGAGTCTTCGAAATGGATGGACACCGGCTATTCCCCGACAGTCGAACAAGCGCGGCGTTCTGTTCTCCATGCTGCTGGTGTCGATGATGATTCTGTACCAGGTCACGTAAGTGCCTCTTTATATTTGATCGTGCGAGTATTCAACCTGCAAAATACGTTCCGCAAAGATTCCAAGCGGCTGACAAGCGAAATGATGAACGAGGTCGATATGGTGATCAATGATATTCAGGATGTGGGCACCCGTTATTACACTTTCATTTATACGATGCTGTATGCGCTCGAAGACTGCGCGAATGCAGGTAAACCGTTCGTCGTGCTCGACCGGCTGAACCCGATCGACGGCTTGACGGTGGAAGGCAATGCGCTCAAGGAAGGTTTCCGGTCGTTCGTCGGCAATTATCCACTTGCCGTCCGTTACGGCATGACGGCAGGAGAGCTCGCCGCTATGGCGAACGACCAGATGAAGTGGAACGCCGAACTGCGTATCGTGCAGTTGGATGGCTGGGAGAGGAACATGCTGTTTCCGGACACCGGCCGCACGTGGATCATGCCGTCGCTCGGTATACCCCGCTTCGAGACGGCGCTGCTATACCCGGGCACCTGTTTGATCGAAGGCACGAACTTGTCGGAAGCGCGGGGGACGACGATTCCGTTCGAGGCGTTCGGTGCGCCGTTCATCGAAGCCGAGCGGTTGGCGGACGAGATGAACGCCAAGCGACTGCCCGGTGTGAAATTCAGGCAGGTTTATTTCAAGCCGACATTCTCCAAGTTCCGGGACGAATTAAACGGTGGCGTTCAACTGCACGTTCTTGATGCTCGGGCTCTGAGGCCGCTCGAATCCGGCATCGTGCTGCTGGATACGATCCGACGCAATTATGAGGCGTTCGCTTTTTGCCGCCTATCAAGGAGGACTTGAGACCGTTCATCGACCTGCTGGGAGAAGACAGCGTGTACCGGCAGGAACCGCTCGACGGTCCGGTGCTGCTAGAGCGGTTCCGCAAGGAAAGCAGTGAGTTTGCCAGCATGAAGGCGGCTTATCATCTGTATTGAGGAAAGGACGGTTCTGATACTTAACAGGATTGGACGGCGGCGGCACTAAAACCGCGGCGACCGTGCTTGACGAGCAGGGCAGAGCCCTCCAAACGTTCGAGACCGGCGCGATCAATTGCAACGGGCAGGATGAAGCGAGCGTGCGCGCCAGTCTGCAGCATATTGTCGAGACGATCGCTCATGTATGCGGTGGCTTGGAGCATTGAACGCAAATGTGCATCGGCACGGCCGGGCGGTGGCCCGCCTGGAGGCGACGGTGCGGGCATGCGGGTATGGAGGCGGATTGACGATCGTCGGCGGCCAGGAAACGGTGCTTTGCGGCGCGCACGACTGCGAATTCGGGATGATTCTCATCGCGGGCACCGGGTCGATCTGCTTCGTCAGAACGGGCGGCTTCGGGCATCTGATTGATGACGAAGGCAGTGGCTACAGCATCAGACCCGATCTGCTAGTCGCACTGATGCGCGCGCATGATGGGCGTCTGCCCGGTATTACTTTTGCGCGGCAGATTCACGAATGACTCGGATTGGCGTTGATTCAAGAGATTCTTCCGGTTTGTTTATGACAGAGGGACGAACAAAAAAGATATCTCTGCGCTAGCGGCGATCTTGTCCTATGCCAGCGACGCTGGGACGAAACGGCGATGGAGATTGCCGGCAAAAGCGCCCGCTCCTTGATCGAGCTCATCGTTCCCGTAGTGGAGAAGCTGTCGATGTAAGAAGTAGACTTGGCTATGGCGGGCAGCGTGCTGCTCAAAAACCGGTTCGTCCGGGACATGTTCACGGATCTGCTGAAAGCGAGGTACCCCGGCATGTGCTGCTTCGCGGCCAATCGCGACGCTTCGGCCGGGGCGACGCTGATGGCATGGAACCGCATGGGGGGGAGAGGAGAGAGTAGAAAATGAAGAAAATCGAATTCATGACTTTGCAGGAGAAGATTGGGCAAATGCTGTTGTGTGGCTTTGCCGGAACGGAGCCGGACGAAGGACTGGAGGAGCTCATTCGGGAGTACCGGATCGGCGGCGTCACTTATTTTTCCCGCAATGTGGAGAATACACGGCAGGTTGCTCGCTTGTCCGAGCGGCTCCAGCAGATCGCCCTGCAGGCGGATACGGTTCCGTTATGGGTTTCGATCGACCAAGAACGCTGCATGGTCGCCCGTATTACCGAGGGAGTGGCCCTCATGCCCGGACAGATGGCGCTGGCCGCCGGCCGGGATGCGTCCGCAAACGGCGTCTATAAGGCAGCGTTCGTCTCGGGCAATGAGCTCCGTGCGCTCGGCATTAACCTCAACTTTGCGCCGGTACTCAATGTCAACAACAATCCGGACAATCCGGTCATCGGCGTACGCTCGTTCGGCGTGTCGACCGAGCTTGTCGCGGTATATGGGTCGGAGGCTGTCCAAGGCTATCAAGTAGCGCCGGAGTAGTGGCGACCGCGAAGCACTTTCCAGGCTATGGCGATACGAACGTGGACTCCCATCTCGATCTGCCGACAGTGGCCCACAGCGCCGAACGGATTCGCGCCGTGGAGCTGGCTCCCTTCGTGAAGGTGATCGAGAACGGCGTCGACGCCATCATGTCATCGCATATCGTGTTTACCCGCTCTGGAACCCGAGAAGCATCCCGCAACGTTTTACAAAGACGATCTTGACTGGGTTGCTGCCCGAGGAGCTCGGCTATAAGGGTGTTATTATGACCGACTGCATGGAAATGAATGCGATCGCCGGTCATTTCGGTACGGTGGAAGCTGCCGTCATGGCGGTCGAAGCCGGAGCCGATCTTGTCCTGTTCACCCACAGCCGGGAACATCACCGCGATCGAGCGCGCCGTACGCGAAGGCCGGCTGACCGAAGCGCGCATCGACGCGTCGGTCGAGCGTCTGCTCGCGCTGAAGCGGCGCCGCGGCTTGTTCGCGCCGCAGCCGCCGGCAGAGGACGGCTTGTCTGCGGTTGGGACGCCGGAACATATCGCGGTCGCACGGCGTCTTAGCGAGGCGAGCATCACGCTCGTCAAGGACGAGCGGGGGCTGCTGCCGCTGCGTTCCGTCCGCACGCTTGCCGTTACTGCAGCCGCGTCCGTTTCGTCAGAAGTCGACGAGGCGTACGGGGACCCGGCAAGCCTTGGCGCCGCGCTAGCTGCGGGCGGTCTGGATGTGATCGACCGCGTTGTTCCACTGGTTGAGATCGGCGAGCGGACGGAAGCTTTGCTTGCCGATGCCCGGGAGGCGGAGCAGATTGTCGTCGGGACGTACAACGCCCGCTTCCACCCGGCACAGGCCGAACTGGTCCGCGCGCTGCAGGCACTCGGCAAGCCGCTTGTCGTCGTCGCGTTGCGCGTGCCGTACGATTTGCTGGACACGCTGGTGGTGTCACTTACCTTGCCTATGAGAGCCATACGCTTGCGCTGCAAAGCGCCGCCTGCTGCCTGCTAGGCCGCCTCAACCCGGAAGGCCGGCTTCATCCGCATTACCCGATCGGCTTGAGATGGGAGGTTGAGCAATGATGCTGCATAATCTGCTCGACAAGCAAACGTTGATCGTAGCCGGTGTCATGTCCGGTACTTCGCTCGACGGCGTCGACGTGGCGCTCGTCCGCATCGAAGGCTACGGTACGGCTGCCAAGGCAGAGCCGATTCATATCTGCAGCTTCCCTTATAAAACGGAGCTGCGCGAGGCGCTCAAACGGTTGTGCTCGATCGAGCGTTCCGACGTGGCTCGCGTGTGCGAGATGAACTTCAATATCGCCGAGCGCATCGCGGACGCCAAGCTACCGTTGGAACGGATCGACCTGATCTGCTCCCACGGCAAAACGATCTGGCATATTCCCGAAGCGGACGGCGCGGATCCGTTCTTGCCGAAGTCCACGCTGCAGATCGGCGATTTGTCCGTCATCGCCAAACAGACGGGTATCCCGACGGTAGGTGACTTCCGTCCCGCCGACATGGCGGTCGGCGGGCAAGGCGCGCTGCTCGCGCCGTATGGGGACGTCATCTTGTTCCGTCACCCGGACAAGGGACGTATTTTGCAAAACGGCGGAATCGGCAATTGCACGCCGTTGCCAGCTGCGTACGCGCCTTCTTCGCCGGAGGACGCCGGCTGCTTCGTCGCATTCGATACGGGGCCGGGCAACATGATCATCGACCAAGTGGTGTACGAGCTGACCGACGGCCGGCTCACCTATGACAAAAGCGGTGCAATGGGGGCGGAAGGCAGGGTTCACGCGGAATTGCTACGCGACATGCTCTCGCATCGGTATTTCCGGCAGCTTCCGCTCATGACGACGGGCCGCGAGATGTTCGGCAAAGCGTACGCCTCTTCCTGGCTCGCCGATGCCCGACGGCAAGGGCAATCCCCGGAGGATGCGGTCGCGACGGCGACGGCTTTCACTGCCCACTCCATTGCGCAGGCGTATCGGGATTTTGTGTTTCCGGTTTCGGGTTCGGAAGTCATCGTGAGCGGCGGAGGCGCGCATAACCGGACCTTGCTCCGGATGCTGCAAGAACTTCTTTCGGAGCAGGCGATTCTCACTTCCGACGAAGTCGGCATCTCGAGCGATGCGAAGGAAGCGATTTTGTTTGCCCTACTGGGCAACGCCTGGCTGCACGGCGTGCCGAACAATCTGCAGTCGGCAACCGGCGCTGCGCGTTCCAATGTCATGGGGAAGCTGGCATTGCCTTAAACACCAAAGAATAGCAACAGTAAATACCTACAAAAGCAATTGCAGTTATTTTCAATTGTTATCTGATAAAAGAGTGTCTTGACTGATTTAGCGATGTCTGAAAAGGTAAGCTGTGGGCGGCGAGCAAGGAAAAACGGAACTGGTAAGCGGGGAATCCGCATGCAAAAGGCTGGACGATCAGAGTTGGGCCAGAGACTGAATCGGGAAAAAGATGCAGCAACAAGCAACAAGGGTAATAAGAGGGGACGGGGAGGGGGGCAGCGCTAGCGGCCGGCTTTGGAAGTCGCGTTGCTACCGCATAACAAGTTCAATGAAACACGATTCCAAGCGCGGGAGGAATCCCCCGATCCGATTCCCTCGCTAATGAACAAACGATATTCCTAGCACCAAAAGACTGTTCGGTGAATTTGAATTCAGGACGGTTTATCTATTCATAAGGGGCTATCCCGAAAGTCTCTCCGTTGCTTGGTTGGCAGCGAAGAAGCAGACTTTTCGGAATAGCCCCTCTTTACAGTTTCTATTTTACTTCGAGATCGCACAAATGACGGAAGCTAGGTACACTCGGTTCGTTCCCAAGCCCCAATGCCATTCGTCAGAAACAAGTTTAAGGGCCGAAAGATTGTGAAGAAGCGCGTTCCCGGATATCTTGCAGGGAGGCGAGAAGACGGTCAGCGCAATCGTTCGATCCAGTTATCCGTCGATTCGTGGCGCTCGCACCGCAGCGGTTCCAGATTACCGATAAAATCTTCGATTTCACGTTCGAAGAAGATGGCTGATGGTTGGAGTCCGGCTCGCAAAGCACCGGTGTAGTTATTATTCAGTGGGTATGCACAAACGCAACTCCGTCGGACAGACTCCTAGCCAAATATCGCAGAAATGCGTAACAAAGCTAGTGGGCCCAAGAGTTTCGATCGGTCATTTTTTCGTTTCTCGATCGGCAAGCTCGGTAAGATAGGAATTAAGAAGCTCAAGTAGTTTATGCTCGGGCATACCGACATAATGGTTATCTTTAGATTTTGGCATACTTTTCAGTAATTCTAGGTAATCTTCCGGATTGTTCTCGAATAGCCTTCTCGAACCTAATTCTCCTACCAATTCGAGACAATTGGAAATTAGATCAATCGATCCAACTTTATCAATGTACTTAATTTCCTTTAGCTTTCTAAATGGATTATTTTTGATAGTGGTCATTATCATCATTCCTTCCATAAGACTGGTAACTATAGTCTACCACATCAATAAAAAATTTGCGTTCTAACTTCATATCCGAGTAAGCGGGGGCAGTTCCCGCATTGAACGAACGTTGGCGTTCATTCCCTGAGATTCCGGCATGCATACGGAACTTAATGCTCATGTGTATGAAGCCCGGTAAAGTCGGTGAAAACCAGACCTGCGAAGCGGTTAGGGAAGTAACCGGGGGGCTATGAAATTTACTATGCCTAATGCAAGATATCGCGTGAATATCCGTATGTAAGGATCGTAACTCCAAGGACATTAAAGCGAAAATGTCCGCCCATTATGTGGGTTCAATCATGGGGTCGAACATCGTCCCGTAAGACCTCATACCGATTCGAAAGGATTGGTGCCTCCAGTCCCTCAACGAAGGACAAAAAGATGATTGGCGGGTCATAGGAGAGGGCTAAGGTAAATGATAAGGCTAGGATATGAGGAACTAAGGAACTTTGAGTGAGGATGCCAAGGGGAGTAAAGACCTGATGCAAATCAAAGTATGACTTATAGTTCTTCAGTTATTAATTGATAATAATTGTTGATATGTAACGCGGGCAAATTTACCTGTAGTTGTAACAAAATCTTCGGCGAAAAGCCCATGATTTAATGAGTGCTACAGCTCGTCCAACTTTCACCTACGTCAATTTGTAGATTATATTCGTAAGCATACAAACGAACATCCACTCAATAGTTGACATATGTATGTCCCGACGACTGCTCTTAATGGAGCAGTCATTTTCTAATGTTAAAGCATTTTAAAGGAAACGTGTGACTTAAGATGACAATACGTTGCCATGTCTTTATAATCAATATAATGGCACGTAGTAAAGTAATACTGGCATCGAATTATCTGATAATTTCATGGTATTATAAAGGTGGGAGTTAGGTTTTGGATCATCAGCATATTAAGCTTAGTAATAGCTTTAGTGGACAACTAATACTTCCACGTTACGTTTATCACGCTACCATCACTAGGTACGTAGATCCCTTGAAAAAACGTCTTTTAGATCGTACTCATTGGCGTAAGACTGACCGTGATTTTGGACCAGCCTTCTACACTACAATTAGCTTTGATCAAGCAGCTGATTGGGCAGCAAAAGCGGAGGAAAAACAAATTGGTGTAACTGGCTGTGTATTAAAAATTCAATGCTTTCCTGAACGATATCAAGAGTTCCCAAACGTCCTTGCTTTTTTGGGCGAAACAAACCCTCTTTGGACACAGTTTATCGTTGACCACCGATATGAGTGTAACGAACAAGGTCTTAAAGATCCTTGTGGCAGCCTTGAAAAACATCCAGCTATTGTCATAGGTCAGATGGCGGACAATAAAATGGATATCCTGAAGGATGAATACGATCAGCGAAAAGAACAAATAATGGATAAATATACTTATTTTTATGAAAACATTACTAGGAATAAAAGTGGACGACGCTTGGACGCGCTACAACTTGGTAACCAAATCGCCTTTTGCGATGAGGGCATGAATGAGCTCTTATCATTAGTCAGCTATTTCACTTACAATGGAAAGGAGTGGGTTGAGAATGATGCATAGAACATTAGATAGATTCGAGGAAATCATCCTTAGTCATCTGATAAATCTCTGTGGTGATAAAACGGCCAGACAAATAATGGACATCTACCTTCCTGTTATTCGTGAATTGCAAGACGACCATGATAGCGCAAGAGTTCAAGCGGAAAGGTTCTTCAAAGCTTTTAATGACGGAATTGATCCACAGACGTGGATTGATCACATTCATAAAACCCGTCAGAAATACGGGAAAATGCCTACTCAAAAGTCATCTGCAAAAACCGGAAGATCAGCTACAGTGAAACGATCAGGTGGCGCTAAAATTAATGTTTATACCGAAACACTTGAAAAAACTAAGCGAGAAACTCTGCGAGCAGCTCAGCGTGCATCAGCTCATAGTAGAATAAGTCAGAGAACATCAAAAGTTGCGTCGTCTTCCCTTCCCGCTGCGGTAAGTAAAGGTTATGCCATTGAAGGTCTTGGAGCGGGAGGCAAGTGGAGTAAACGAAGCACAACGACTGGCAGAGTTCTTTCAAAAACATCTGAGCCGCGGCATTCATCTCCTGCTAAAAGAAATCGTAAGGTAAAGCCGGGTAAATAAAATATAAAAAGTCGGTCAACCTCAAAAAAGTGACCGACTTTTCTTTTTTTTCAGAAAAAGAATTGCAAAGGTGCACTTTTTGACACATTCAATATTACTTCTGATTCAAAAGATCGACCACTCTACTCACTAATAAAGATGCTCGTCGACGGTGAGGCTACTAAAGAACTTGTAGTTTTTTGGAACAGCTTAGAAGCCCGAATAAAAAGAAGACCTTCTTTCCCTTTTTTTGGGGAGAGAGTCGTGTCTTTTCAATATCTAAACTGCTTTTGTTGGTTAGTCTCTTCTTACATCAGCTTCAATATTCGCTGTCCGGTCAGATCGATCCCGATTACATCGTTGAATTTATTGAAATTGAATGTAAATAAAGTTTATGAGACCTCCCATGCTTTCCGAGACGCGCTTAGATTCCTCCGTGCCGTTTATCTTTATCCAGAGGGTAAATCGTAGCAACCGCCCCATAAGATGATGCTTAGTTAAACAGCCTTAATTACGTTACGAATTTTGCGCTGCGCGCTCCGATCGACGGTGGCGGCGGCCGGTTCCCCGCAGGCGCGGCAGCGCCGGGAGCGAAACGCAGCGCGACCCCGGTGGTAGCTGATCACGACGGCCAGGCGGCGACGAGCTGGTGCTGCCGCGCGAACCGGGGCGACCGGTGGGCACCGGGAAGACCGAGCGCGGCGCGCTCCAATCGACGGCGTCGGCGGCCGGTTCCCCGAAGGTGTGGCAGCGCCGGGAGCGACAACGCAGCGCGGCTTTCTTCATTTGATAGAAGGGACGGCGATGCGATGAAGGGAACGGCGGTGGTAGCTGATCACGACGGCCAGGCGGCGACGAACTGGTGCTGCCGCGCGAACCGGGGCGACCGGTGGGCACCGGGAAGACCGAGCGCGGCGCGCTCCAATCGACGGCGTCGGCGGCCGGTTCCCCGAAGGTGTGGCAGCGCCGGGAGCGACAACGCAGCGCGGCTTTCTTCATTTGATAGAAGGGACGGCGATGCGATGAAGGGAACGGCGGTGGTAGCTGATCACGACGGCCAGGCGGCGACGAACTGGTGCTGCCGCGCGAACCGGGGCGACCGGTGGGCACCGGGAAGACCGAGCGCGGCGCGCCCCAATTGACGGCGTCGGCGGCCGGTTCCCCGCAGGCGCGGCAGCGCCGGGAGCGTCAACGCAGCGCGACCGCCGGGCGGCTTTCTTCATTTGATAGAAGGGACGGCGACGCGGCGACGTCCGGAACTGCTCTGAACCAGACCTCATTTTTGAGTTATAAACTATTTCTTGCATTTTCACACCAAGACTTAAAAAGCGGGTCTATGGCAATTAATTCTTCAATCGGGATAACACGTTTAAAATCGGCTCTTTGCTGTCGAGTCTTGTTATCATATTGCTCTTTACAGCTTTAATAAACATTCTGATTCTTCACCTCTTTCTCTGTTAGTTTTAAAACAGATTATATGCAGAAAAAACTATTCTATAATTAAGTAATGATAGGAGTAACCTGATATATTAAAAGAATTCGGCACCGAAAGTTATGCAATGGGTTTTGCTTCATTGACTGTATGTTTAAACTATTTCATTGAAGCAAATCCCATTGCATAAAAATTGATTACTGTTAATACTGACACGACTTTGCAATATGTTTTGTTTCAATAGAACTGAATGCAATGGGTTTTGTTTCATTAATGCAATGGGTTTTGCTTCAACGTACATAGGAGGCGGCGGGAACAGAGGAAGATTGAAATAAAAAAACAACTTCTCTTAATTACGTATAAGTCAAGTTAGACGAATTTTATATACAAGGGAATATATGTTTGGTATAATGATTATATATTAATGAATGTTTAACGGCATTAAATAATTACGTGATAATTGAATTATACGTCATTTAATTATTCCCGGAGGAATTTCAAAATGCATGCTGAATTCGAAAAAAAAATATTTTTGCGCGCTGAAAGTAAATTCGAACTCTTGCCTTGGTATGTACAAGAATATTTTAATGAAAACATGAGTTCTAAATCACCTAATACCATCTTGAACTACTGCCATGATTATTTAGCTTTCTTTGGTTGGTTAATTCAGGAAGGTTTTTTTACAGGAGCGATTTCTGAAGTTCCGTTGGAAATACTTGAAAAATTAAAAAAAACCGATGTAAGTCGGTATAAGAATTTCCTTTCACATAACAATGGCAACTCTGAGGATACTGTCGCACGAAAGTTCGCATCGTTAAAAGCATTATTTTACTACTTATCCCAGGTTGCTGAGGATGATAACCTCTATCCTTATCTCAAACGCAATGTTATGACGAAAATTGAAATTAAAAAAGAAAAACTCACACCTGCTGAAAAAGCGGATCGTATTGAAGGAAAAATACTGCAGGATGATGAAACTTTTGATTTTAGATCATTTATCGCAGCCGGCTATGAACAAATTATCTACATTAAACCTCGCCTCCTCTTGGCTCATCTGAAAAATCGAGAACGTGACCTAGCGTTAACTAGCCTTATTCTTGGATCAGGGCTTCGTATATCCGAGGCCCTCTCTCTAGATTTAGATAATATTGATTGGCAAAAGTGCACCGTGAGAGTCAAACGTAAAGGCGGCAAGAAAGACGTTGTTACTGTGAGTGACATTGCGATGGACGATCTTAAAGCCTATATAAATATTCGTCAAAATCGTTATAAGGTCAAAGATTCCGTAACCGCTGTGTTTCTCTCCCTCCCTACTGGCCCGAACGGAAAAGTCGGCAGGCTAACGGTTCGCTCAGCCCAAAAAATGCTTGATCGATACGCGGATTTGTACGGTAAGCCATCTTTAACCATTCACAAGCTCCGGCACTCATTTGCAACAAATCATCATAAGAAGAACAAGGACTTGGCTGACCTCAAAGAAATCTTGGGGCACTCCGATATTAATACGACCATGATTTACACGCATATCGGAAAAGAGGATCGTAGAGAATCCGTAAATAAAGCTGATAGTTGAAATACTCGTATCCGTTTAGCAGTTAGTGATGATCGTGGAGCGACTACAAGCCGACCCAGTTCATCATGCTTTATTTAAAGATGGAATTTCAGTTGCATGGGCGAAAATCGAAGAACTACATAATAACTATTTCTCACCGGGGCCGACTATCCTCCGTTAAACGGTCGGTAGATTCTGATATGATAAAAAATTATATCCCGGAAGAACCCTCACCACACTGACTTTTTGCATTTCGAAAATGTACGTTGTTTTTCACCGGCGAGCGGCGCCTACGCCTCGCGCGCTGCCCGTTCCCTATCAATCCAGGGGTATTTCGCCAGGGAGTACCCGGCTTGCTGCCCGCCCTTCCGGACGCCGCTTTCGCGGAAAGAATACCCACTATTTAAAGGAGATTTACACACATGAAAGCTCCTTGACCGGCGCCGATCGATCCGCGGATTGAGACCAGGAAGAACCTGCGATCATCCGGTCGAGCGTGGATTGCGCCGGGAAAACCAGGAGCAATGAACTGCAGAGCTGCTGAGTATTCGAAAGCAGCAGATTACTACACAAAGCGTGCCAATGAACTAAAAGAGGAATAGGAGTGAAACGAACTTATGGGGCTTATAAACTGGATTGGAAGTAAACTCAAGGGAAAAACCAATAATCTAATTAAGCAAATTCCGAATATTTCAGGAATAAAAATTCATACAAAAAAATTGAAGCTTAGTATCGAAAATGAAAATCTGTTTGAAGTTATGTACACGGACATCTCTTCGATGAATAATAAATTTCAGTTTATCAATACAATAGATGCTTTGTATCTAATTTTCGAAGCAAAAGATGTTAAGGTGTTTAATACTTGGCTTCAGAGGTATATTGATCCTGAAAATTTTCAAATCGTTAGTCAGGATGAATTACAAAATCTTACGGATCAAATGTCTATGCAACCGTCACCTGTCCTCACAATCGACAGATTAGCAAATTTAGACGATACGTCACAAATTGTTATTGGCGCTACTGGTTCTGGTAGAATGAGTAGCCCACGACGATATATGAGGCCCGGTGATAAGGTATACACGGTTATGGATAGGGAATTCGTAGTAGAAAATGATGGATTTATGACCTTTGGAGGCAAAAAGATTATTGTCGATAAGATCATGGAATCCTTTATGAAAATGAACATTGACGCAAAATTAATCGACGACATTCTTGTTGTCAACGGAAAAAGGAGAAATGTCCTTTTCCTCATCGCCTCAGAGAACACAGAAAATGCGATGCTTGAAGCGATTAAAGAAGCCCAGTTGCCGATAAGCATCAGTGTAGATAAGTTCGCTGTATGAGTAACTTTGAAGCCTGGCTAGCGCGCTGTTGACGGCGGCAGCCGAGGATGCATTAAAGAAGGGTTGATCTATGCAACTTTCGAAAGAAGAGTATTTTTAGGAGGCAGACACTGCATGAGCTATGATGTTTATTTATCGATTGGAGAAGTAGAAGTTTTAGACTGTGGCAATTACACTAATAATGTCCATGAAATGCTACACGAAGCGCTTGAAATACCGTTCATAACTTTGTCCGGAATGCTATCTCGTGAAGCAATTCCCATACTAGAAAAAGCAATAGATAAAATGCATACGGATCCGGCAAAGTATGCGGCAATGAACAATCCGAATGGTTGGGGAACATCAGAAGGCGCTCTGTTCTTCTTACAAGAAATACTCAAGAAATGTAAACTGCTTCCCGATACAATAGTCCGGATATGCTAACCAAGAAAGAGGTGGAATTATGGGGCAAACTAGGGATTTAGTATATCAGTAGAAATAAAATGGCCAAATAAAAATGGAATCATTATGAATAGTTTGATAACAGGCCCTTGCAATTCAGGTTATAATCCTGTTTGTGAAAAAGCATGGGTCTTGCCTCCGCTCTCAACACCGCCGAACAAGGTTGCATCCGCCCTGCTGTTCCTTTAAGAAAATGAAAATTGAAGCGAAATTGATCGACGCCATTCTTGTTGTCAAAGGACAAATTATGCATTTTTTAAACACGGTGCCAACTGGAATCGTAGTTAACTGGTCAATAAGTCGGGCTTTCGTAGAAGGCAACCGGCTTGCTTCAGACGTCGGCTCCTTCCGTCCACGCCGCCGCGAATCGGGCATCCGCCTGCTGGTCGCCGATCGATCCGCGGCAATACAACTTTCCGTTATTAATAACTTTTACGAACTTAACATGTATTTAGTACGCAAATATATACCTCGTTTCTATAAGGCAATCAAAAAAATTGAAGCTGTGTTGGCTCGCTGATTTTCAGTCCAACGGAACTCATCTGACGCACGGTCTTTTCTCGTGCGACGTTCTGCTCGTTGACTGCCTTCGGGAGGCTTCGGCCGGATCCGGATCTCCAGCGCCGTGCGACCCGGGCTTGCTGGCAGCTGCGACACTGATAGACTGAAAATAAAGTTGTAGACTGATGCGTCGGCAACGCGATCGGCTGGAGCAACTGCATCTCCGCTTACTGGTGCTTCCAGATGAAGAGCCGCTTTACGTGTCCTGGGCAAATAAATGAAGTTCTTCTTCCAGAATGGACGGGTCACCTTACATCGCCGCCTCCTCTGGTTCACCGCATTCCGGGCTGGACTTTGCCTGCAGACCCCTTTCAGATTCTCCCTCGCGAGAGACACCCTGTCAGTCCTCCTCCTCCGGAGGGCAGACCTCTACTTCGGCTATGGCACTTTAAAAAGGGTAAGTTACCGGGTGGATTTGCCACCTAGATTGTGCCACTGTGAGGCGAACTAATAAAGTAGGGGAACCACTCTCATGGCTCCCCCCTTATCGAACCGCACGTGCCCTACTAAGGCATACGGCTCACCAACGTGATTCAACCTGAATCAGTATGTCGCTAAAAACGTTGTGCAGCTTGCATCTTTCGAACGCGTTCAGGTGTGTAATACTCCTGCCCGCGTTCATTTGCTTTCTGTACCTTTTGGGTTTGCTTTGATTTCTGTCTGCTCTTCATGTAGTTAATATAGTCGTCGAGCGTGTGTCCATACTGCGCGTTGTAGTATAGCCAGAACGCAGGAACCAACCCGATACGGGCAAAGAATTCGTTGTTCCACTTCGTTTTCATCGCATGCCCTTTTCTTTGACTAGGATGGCTGTGTATCATGGCGACTCGAAGTCGTTGTCTCACATATCCGTCTAGGTCAAAGAGCTGGTTCTTGCACGCGTTGTAGAAACAACGACTTTCCTGCCCATACCGTTTATTTTCTTCAACAGCTTTGTACAGATTCAGGAAGTGGTTTACCTTCCCTCGAATAATCGGATTGACGCGTTCCAGCCATGCTTTCTTGTTCAACGTTAGGGTTTTCCGTGTCTTGGCCTTCACTTTCTGTTTAAAGTCTTTCCATGTGGAATCCTTAGGTTTCGCTATGAAGTACGGCTTGCCATCCTTCTTTCGCTCCCGCCAGTGTTCATACGTGAATCCCAGAAAGTCGAAGTCGTCTTTCTTGAAGTTTACCGTCTTGGTTTTCTCCATGGCGACTTCCAATCCCAGCTCGGTTAACGTTTCTCGGGTGACTTCAGCCGCTTTTCGGATGTCTTCCTCCGTTTTTGCGAATAGCAGGAAATCGTCGGCGTAGCGCACGAAGCGGATGCCCTGTTCCTCCAACTTCCAGTCCAGCTCATTCAGATACAAGTTGGCCAACAGCGGAGAAATTACCCCTCCTTGCGGTGTACCGGCATCCACCTCGTGGTATTTGCCTTCTTCCATGTACCCTGCTTTCAGCCACTTCCAGATCATATCCAGTACCGTTCCATCCGCGATGTACTTCGTCAGAATCCCCATCAGCTTTTTATGCGGGATGTTGTCGAAGAAGCCGCGTATGTCACAGTCATAGATATAATTGTGGTCGGTCTCGATGTTCCACAGGATAATCTGGGCTACTCGTTTCGCCCCATAATTCGGGCGATACCCGCATGACCAGCGATGAAAGATAAGTTCTTCGCACTTTGGCTGTAGCACGTTCACTATGGCTTGTTGCACAATCCGGTCTTCGATATTCGGTATGCCTAGCGGACGCATCTTTCCGTTCTTCTTTGGAATGTATCGTCTGCGTACGGGGGATGGCACGTAGACTTTATCCCGAAGCTTCTGCAAGAGGGAGCTTAGATTGTCATCTAACCTCTTTTCGTAGCTCTCGAGGGTTTCGCCATCAATTCCGCCTGCCCCTTTGTTTTCCTTAACCTGTAACCACGCTTCATGAAGTTTTCGGTCAAACAGAATTTGCCCGTAAATGCTGTGCCACTTTAGTTTCAACGTCTGATTCACATCTATCTCTCACCTTTCATCGTGCCCATTCCGTTCGTTCTTACCGCAGTAGCGTAACGGTGGTTCGGCACCATATTCAAGTGTTTGTCCACGAGGTCGTTCCCCTTCCGTTCAGCAAACGTTTGGTCATCTGCCTACTCCCGTACTATGAGAACGTCTGAGTTCTCTGCCATGGCTACAACTTCGGCGAAGCCTTATATGTAATCATCCTTTGCAGGTGAGCAGAGAACCTCACGGGGTCATCGCATCTTCCTTCTGAACATACCCAGCACCTTCACCTGATAAGCCACCGTTTTTCGTCTGGTTCATTGAATAACGATTTTTTTTTTTTCTTAGGCTTCCCGTTCTTTTCGCACAGTCGCCGACTTATCCTGCCGCTACGTGCTTCACGCTTTCGCATTTGGGTCTGTTCATCTGCCTGCGGGTCTCTCGATTGTCCGCATCTCCTTCAGACAAGTACCTCGCGATATTGCCCTAGATTAGGCTTCTCAACTCGCACCAGAGCGTTTGAGGAGGGACTTTCACCCTCTGGAAAGCATCCTTCCAAGCTCCCGGATCGTGTTTACCTTATGGTAACGTAGCCGCTGCTTTTAACAAATACTCATAGCGATTGACTCGCTAAAGATACGACTGCCCGTCGCACAAAAAGACGCCTTTATCAAAGGCGTCAATCAGAAGGCCCGCGAAATTGACGGACTCTGCTTTAACAGATTGCGAGTAATCAACTAACTAGACCTGACCAGTTTCCCAAGAAAAAGTCACTGATTTCCGCTATGTATTGCTCATACGAGATGCGGTTATTTACGAGTTTCCAACCAGCAGCCACTAACCGTTCATTAATATTTGTACCTTCGGTTAAGCTAAAAGCTTCGCCTAACTGCTGAATTGTCTCTGCAACTATCACGGGATAAAGCAAACGTTGTTTTCTTAAAGCTAATGCCGTGTCTTTGGGTCCAACACTATGAAGGCTAAAGTGAACTGCAGCATTTTTGAATATAATACCGCCCTCTGCCCTGTTTAAAGCTTCAAAGTATCGGTCCGGATCATTTCGTAATGCATAAGGGTGTAGGGTCACTAAATTGCATACGATCATCTCGAAAGTATTTTCAGCTTCGAACAATTCAGCCCAAATTTCTCTCGGAAGTTGTATATAGGTACGCCTGTGATAGGATTCATTGAATTTATGAAGCATCCCATTGTGATATCGGAAGACAAAATCCTCAACGTCGATCTCTCTAAACTTCCATCTCTTCAGCTCATTCTTGATTGCGTTCAATTCATAATTCGTGGTCCAACGAGCAATATCTGCAGATGAGATCTCTTTCTTGAAAACATGACTGTACTTTGAGTTGATTAGATTAACGACTTCTTTTGTTGATAAGTTGTATTCCTCATTCGGAATGTAATACATAAATTTTCCTCCCAATTTTTTTTCTGTCCGGCTCTATCTGTTATAAATATCATAGCAGTTACATTCATTTATTTCCATATAAAGATATATTAAACGGAAGGCGCTGATATAAAAATACATCGCAGAACAGTCAAGCAATCTTAATAGAATAAGCCCCTTAGTGAAAGCATAATACTTCAGGTGGCGGGCGTTATTGTTTAATCGCAACGCGGTTGTATCCCCTCCAGGTCTACCTTGCAGTCTTTGACCCTCTATCTGGTCCCTATTGCCGCCGCGCGCATTTAAAGGCCCAGTCTCCCTTCTCTCCGATATCTTCAACCAGAAGTGTTCAACCGACAGCTTGGAACATCATGGTAATTCTCTAAACACAATTCCGGCTTCACCCGCGCTGTCGCTATTCAAGAATGTTGTTAATTGTGCCGTCGTATATAACATAAGAAACGGTACCGGAGTTATCGAATCAGGCTGCCGGCATAGGGTTCGTCTGGAGGCAAATCGTCAGTCCTGGGCCACGGGCGCTTCCGGCTCAATGACCAGAAGCCAGATGCAGACGCTTGCGCCTGGCGCACCAGGATGCGAAGTGCGCCGCGATGGGCCACACTTTCCCGGCACCTGCTTTGTTATCGGCGAGGACAGTGACCGTTCGAGAAGTGTAATGTAGGATCACCTTATAAAGCTTTATTGTTAGACGAAAATAAAGTATTAGACTGCAGTTGTTGATATGATGCGGTTTCTGAATTGAAAAATCGTCAGCTATTAAAAATAAATTTTAGACTAGCGTCTCATGACGACGAAGCCATTAAGACAAAAACAGATAATAAAGTATTAGACTGCGCGTGCTGCAGCATGGCCCGCCAGACTGCCACCGGCGCGCCGCCCCTCGCGCGGATCCCGCCGGGAGAACCCGGAGCATGAGCTGCAAGAGCAGCGTCTGGCCGTTGCCGTCACTGGGCGCCGATCGAGCGCGGATCGCAATCTCGGAAGAACCAAGAGTGTGAGCAGATTAACAACTACCTGGCTGCCAAGCTCGCTTGGCAGCCCACCAGTCTAAAACTTTATTATTCCAGTCTACAACTCTATTATCACGGTCTATTACTTTATTATTCAGTCTAATTCTTTATTATTTGCGGACATTTATGATTGGCGTGCCGGAACGGCGGTCGGCTTTAAGTGCTTTAGACGCATGGGTTCCGAATATCCCACTACCCTCTTTCCTTCCGTCTCTATTCTAAGACATTGATTCTTCTGGCTCCCTTAGAACGACGCATTCCTGATTAGTCTCATTAACATAATAGTGATACTTAAGAAATTGAGGACATAGTACACAGAATCACGACTCTGCGAACAAAAGAGTGATATGTTTGTCTTTTACAGGTAATGGGAAAGAATAATATAATATAATTGATAAATGATATTTAGGGTGGTAGATCAAATTATGGGGATTGTTAAGCGTGATTTTAAATACCGTGAGGGATCATTTTTTAAAGAGTTGCATTTGCTAATCGAAGAGGTTTACGAGACTCTAAAAATCAATATTTTTGATAATGAATCAAGTGTTTTAACTGAAAGAGATAGATATTCGTTATTTTGCTATTATGTCCTTGGTGATACCATTCAAGTTATATCTGTAAAAATTGGCGTTACACCAACACAGGTCTCTAGAATTATCGAAAGATCAAATGCAAAATTAAAATCAGTTTACCGTAAATCAGAGACAGATGAGTATGGTTTTTTGTGCGAAGTTTCCAATAGATTGAAAGAGGCTAGAGAGAAGAGGGGTTACTCTAAAGGGCAAACACAACAGGCTCTTGCGTTAGATTCTAAGAGATTAAACGCTATTGAAAATGGAGAAGTGCAGGTAGATGATGAATTACTTCAAGCGTTTTGTAATTTCTACCAGGTTACCTCAGAGTGGGTAAAGGGTGAATCTTTTCATTCAGAACTAGATAATGAAGGAATTCGAAAATTCCAGAACGAAATATCCTTCTTAGATAGAGAACTACTAAGTGCACTATCACTACTTAACGAGATGGATATAAAATTAGTAAAAGATCTAGTGATAAGACTAGTTAGTAACTCTAAAAAAATAACTGCAACTCCTATCGAAACCAAAATAGATCTTTCTGGAATAAATGATAAAAATGTCATGAACGTTACAATAGAAGAAATGTATTTGACAGCCCGAAGCTACAATAGTCTAAAACGTGCTGGGATTCATACATTACATGACCTGGTTGACAATTTCCCTAATCTTAGTAAGATACGAAATTTGGGTGTGAGATCTATTGACGAAATTATTGAGAAACTTAATAATTATGGTCTATCAATAAACAATGAAAATATTACGCAAGAAGTACTCAGATGAAAACAGATGAAAAAGAAAAAAACTTTTGATGATGAGAAAAAGAAATCAAAGGCCGCCGCGTGCATTAAAAATGTTACTATACCTTAAATTAGTACAACAAACATGTATTTTGTGAACTAAAATTTAGGGAGCGTTAGACATTGCTGCGTCGCCCCGCAGCAGTCGTCGAAGCGCGCTCTATTTTTGTTACTACCGTTCAGCCGGAGCTGCAGCAGCATGCCGGCAACCGAAGGCGGCCGACGCGGTTGCGCTCCGGACGGAGAAACGCACGCTTTGATTGGCGTATTCAATGAGCGCTTCTGCTACACTGGAAGTGTTTATTTTATTAATGACTTAGAGGCCGCGCGTAATGCTGTTGATGCTATAGTTTCGTATAGTTTTTCCCGATGTCTTTCAAACAGTATATCTGTAATAGCACCAATAATTATTTCTTTTTGAAAAAAATACATTTCCTCTACGACTTCTCGTAGAGTTATATGTAGAAACCGGTATTCATCAGTCATCTCATCAATGTTAACATTAATATCTTTTGCTGAAGCTCCAAGACACTCTACTATTTTTTGAAAATACAATTCCTCTACGACTTTTCTCAAAGCTCTATGTAGAAGCCGGTATTCATCAGTCTTCTCGTCAAGGTTAACATAAATATCTTCTACTGAAGCTCCAAGACACTCTATTATTTTTTGCATAGTCTTATATCGTACATTTGGAATTTTCCCTTGTAACACATTAGATAAGTGCCCTTGATCTATGCCTGTATTTAAAGAAATTTCTGTTAAAGTCATCCCGCTAAGGTCTCGAAGCTCTCTTATTTTTTGAAAATCATATTTTTTAGATTGTTTCATAAAATCCACCACTTCCCTAAGCCAAATTTCTGATATGTTTTTATAGGGGGCAACTGGCCCCCGATTACATCATAACATAAACAACGAGGAACTTCTTTCACCTCAGAAGCTTCTCCGTTTTGGATCGCTAGTTTGAATTTGATCCGAAGTTTCTACCCGATCGCATTTCCTCCAAAAGGCGAGCAGTTGCAGCGAATGTTCCCAGCGCTTCCGGATAAGGCTCAGGCTTTGCGATCGGCGTGCCGGCGGTGGACGGCGCCGTTGCGCGTAGGGCTCTGGGCCAAGTACAGGAGCGAGTGCGTGCCGAGTACACCGGAATTGTTAACGTACTCTTGCGCAACGCCTGTAACGCATGCTCCGAAAAAATCGGCTGCAGCCTCCCGAGGCGCATGTGGTGCACGATGTACGGACCGACCAGCTCCGGTGATAGCGCGCCAAGATGGTATGGTTCAGTTTCCGGACTGCATAGGTTGGCCTTTGGCCGGTCTCCTGGCTGACAGGCCATGCAGCGCAGCCGCCCGGCCGCTGCCGTCACCGGCGCGCCGCCGATGCGCGGATCGCAGCCGGAAGAACCAGGAGTGTTAGATGTAGCGCAGCCGCCCTGACCACCGCCGTCATCGGCACGCTGTCTTTGCGCGGATCCCCGCGCCGAAAGAACCCGAAGCGCGAACTGCAGCGCAGCCATCCAACCGTAACGCCTGGCTTGCCCGCCAGTCTAAAACATTATTATTCCAGTCTACAACTCCATTATCACGGTCTAATACTTTATTATTCAGTCTAAGACTTTTTTATTTGCTGACACCAACCACCGGAGCCGTTCCACCACCGCACTAGGCAGGTCGCTACCTGACGACCGCGCCCAGCAGAGGGTCGCGTAGAGGACGCCCGCCCATCCGTGGGCAGCACCCCAGAAACGTCATCGCGCCAGCAGACGCATCCCACAGGCTCCGTATCGTATCATCGCCCAGTTCTCGTAACGTTGAGCTGTCCACCAGGTCGCTGTCCGGCAGTGCATCCAGGAGCAGCGATGCAGACGGCAAGTGTCCCTGTCCGGCCCAGGGTGAGATCCGGGTTGCCGCATGGCATCCGCGATATCCTCCACCTCGGGCCAAGGCGGCACTCCCCGGCGAGCCAGGGGCAACGGATCCTCTTCGGCGATCTGCCGCAGCATCTCGTGCTTTTCCGGGGAGAAGTCCACATATTGCAAGCCGGTCAGAAGGTGATAAAGGAGCGCCCCCATGGCTTTCGGCTTGCGGTGGCCATTCAGTTTGGCCCGTGCATACTCCGGTTCAAAGTAGAAGCCCATTCCGCCCCTGGGGGGCTCGCCAAAGGTATGCCGCACTCCGTTGATCCGTGTCAGACCGTAGTCAATCACGTTGACTGATCCGTCCGGGCCGATCAGGATGTTGCGCGGGTGCATATCCGAGTGGATCACCTGCTGGGAATGGAGGTGGGCATAGGCTTCGACAATGGCGTAGCAAAGGCTCACCTGTCGCTTCCGACCGAGGGTCCCGGGCTGGCGGCGGAGTGCGGACGCCACAGTGGCAGCATCCTCTCCGTCGCACCACACCACGGCAAGGTAGGGTCGTTCTTCAAAGACTCCTTCCGCTAGCAGATTTGGGTTGATGCGGCCGTCCAGGTGCCTGAGGACTGCGGCCTCACGTGCAAACGTCTGCGCCACCCAATCTTGGGAGTCCGGCCGGACGATCTTCAGGTCCGCGATATCCCAGCCTACCCCTCGTATCTGGTACAACTCGGTATCTTCAAGCGCCTGGATGCAGCGCTCTACCTCGAAGCGGTCGATTCGGTCGCCGGAGCGGAAGCATGGCGCAATCTTCTCGGCTCCCGCTGAACCGGCCTTTACCAGCAGGTGTGAGTCCAGAAAACGTCGGATCATTGGAAACGCTTCCGTCAGCGTTTGCTCCGGGTCCTTCCATCCCGACTGACTATTGCTGAGGACAGCTTCCACGATCGTCTTCGGGCAGAGAAACTCCTTCAGGAGTTGCGCGGCCTGCGCATCCACAATCCTCGAGGTCGTTCGGGACCGGGGGCGGGTGAGAGCGTAGTCTCCATCCTCACTGTTGGCGGATTTCGGCCGGGAGTTCCTGCACGGGCATCAGTACGACGTCTTCTGGAAAAACCAAGGAATCTGTAATCACCAGCGGTCACTCCTTCCGGCTGGACCGGTGCGCTCAGCGGCTCCTGAAGCTCACGCAGCCTCTGCTAACCAGGGGCCAGCTTTACCGGCGTGTCGAACTCGTTGAGTTGCTTCCGTATTGATGCCCCTAGCCAGCTCCTTCCTACTGAGCTTAGAGTATAAAAAAACGCTAAACCGTTCATGCTTGAAGGTTTAGCGTATATTTTTTAAAATGTTGTCTGGACCCGCATCATGTAATCGATTGGTGTTCGGCAGGGCTTTTCTGGTTTAGTCAAACAGTGATATTTGTTCAAACGCTTGTACATTCTCCTCTTTGCGGCCCACCGGTACTTCAGTAACATTTTTTGTTAAGGTGACAACTGGTTTAGTCAAAGGTAACATCTTAATTGCACCACATGAAGTACATGTATATGTAGTCCCTCTTTTAATCGAAAGTGCTAGATGAATGCGCTCTTCAAGACTCAAGTTGTTCTTTTGAGCACATTTCCCACAAAAAAAATTTTTCACATCCGCCACCTCATTATAGTTTCCTCATTGATTTTCCAATTTAGGCCTGCTCGAACAGCGGAAAACTTGTTCATGTATTCAACCTGGTTTTCGCTAAGGAGCAGCCCAGATTAACTATAGCTGCTTAAACAGTCTCGGATTGGGCATTCAAGATCGTAATATTGCTCCTCTCTTAATTTACATCCCTATCAAGACCGAAATAACGATACCAGTAATGTGACCTATCGATGCCATCGTTAAACATGTTCACGCCCCCTTGCGGCATTTATACCATGTCATTATGAATGGAAAAAAAGATGAAATCAACGCCACAAAGTGGCTGCCCAGAGCTGGGTACATGGGCTATAAGGAACAGTCCGCGAAACCACACTATCAGCTTGCCCCTTTAGGGGGGCACAATTTAATGCTGATTGTGAGAACGAACTAAATGAAATTCTTAGTTTTCAGAGACCATCCTGCGGTATCAATTCGCGAAGTCTTTTTTCTCTTTTTTAGACTTGTGCACCTTGGTATCATTAAAGTAAACCTTAGTGTCATTAAAGTAAATATTTATATTGACATTTTGACGTCATTTTGTGATAAACTTATATAGAAGCTATTTAGGTTTCGTATGGTATGCATACGCCTCAAATATACGATAAACGATATCGTATTGTATATTATGAAATAATGATTAAATAAATAAACCAAGAACGTTACCAGCGCCCTTGGTTTATATACAACACTTGGAGAATACCCTCTGAGTCATGAGAAGCCTACTACCCGTTTCGACCCGGAGAGAGTAGGTTCTTCTATTTCATGATAAAAGTTAAGAGGGCTAATAGGAAGGTTCCGGACATAATTACGATTTTAAATACTTCTTCGAATTTCACCATTGGTCTCCACCCCCATTCTTAAACAAAGAATTGGTCGGGTATACCAAGTGTCGTATAGACAATAATATACAATACAATATGTTGTGCATCTAATAGATTTTGGACCAAATTCCGTTGTTTATATTATAATTTATCATGTTTTCGACGATTTTCTTACAAACGCTCTTTTTTTCAGCTAACAATAGCGGGCCGTCGGCACCTGGCTATCTGAAGCAATCTCGAAAACCGCTCTGCAGTTGCTCATATGGGTACGCGGCGTCAGTGGGTAACAACCTGGGGGGTCAGTTTTCCAGGTTCCCCCGAATTCGGCTAGCTTTTTGGTCGCAGATGCAGAGAGCTATCGTAGGTTCACCCACGATCATACATGTGTGTTTAGCCGAGATTATTTTCTGATGCGGACGGTGTAATTGTGCAAAGAAAATATAGTTTTAGACTGGAATTGCTAATTCTGCGAGGGGTTATGAAGATGAGGAATCGTCTCATTAAGAAAAATAAGTAGTAGACTAACCCGTGATTACGAAGCGGTAAAGACAAAAAAAGATAAAAAGTTTTAGACCTCGGCCGCCGCCGTCGCTGACGTGCCGAACGCAAAGCCGGGCCGCATCCCGGAAGCACCGGGAATGCGATTTGCAGCTGATCGAACCGGCCGCCGTTGCCGACACGCCGATCGCAGCGAGGCCATATCCGGAAGAAACGGCGTGAGCGCAGCTGCTCAATCCGACGGCCATTGCCGGCGCACCGATCACAGCGCAGCTTCATCCGGAAGCACCAGGATCGCGAGATGCTGCTCAAGCCAGCGGCCGGTGCCGGCGTGCCGATCGCTTCGAAGTTGCCTCCGGAAGAAACCCGGAGCGAAAGATATAACAATACGTGCCGGCCGAACGAAGATTGCGCCCGTGAGAACCAGGAGCTTGAGTTCCAGCGTAGTGGACCGGCCAACGCCATCACCGGCACGCTGCCCGAGCCGAGAGGAGATCGCATCCGGGAGAACTGGGAGCACGTGAGTTGCAGTGCAACCGCCAGGCCAGCGCCGTCCGAGCGAGGATCGCACCGTGAGAACCAGGAGCTTGAGCTTCAGCGTAGCGCCCGGCTGTCGCCGTCACCAACACGCATCCGGTAGAACCAGGAGCGAGATCTGTAAAGTAGCGGCCTGAATCACCCTTGCTTGTCAGTTTAGGACTAATTTCCGGCCAAACAAAAACTTAAGAAGTAACTGGATGAATTTCATCATCAACCCTCCTCCGTTTGATTGTAAGATATATCTCATATCTTAAGGAAACAGGTCTTTGTGGCTCAGTCCGAGCCTAACCACGTTGTACGTGACTCCGGCGGCACTTGCGGCCCAAAATGTCCGGTCATCAAGCAATATCGGACTGCTTGTATGTTTTACGTGCCAGATGTTTTCAAGGTGCGTACACGTCCTATTATTGCATATGTCGGATGCTTGGGGCGCCTTACATCCCCATAACTAAAGCAAGGGGTTTTACGTCGATAAAATATAAAAACTGTATTATAACCATTTGAATCAAGGGAAATGGAAACCCAATCGCTCATTTCCACCATAAAAGCTGAGTAGCCTTTTAAACTAGTCGCACGAATCCCATGATTTCCACTTTATCTCAATTACTCCTTCACTTACTGTAAATTCTTCATCAAAACAATGATATGCAATCGGGTGATGTCCCATATCTTTCTGAATTTGCCCAGCAATCACGCTGATATCTGAATTTGTCCAGTTTTCACTTTCCAAACGTATTGATGCTTTATAATGGTACTCACGCTTATGATTGCTGTGTATTTTGGATTTTTCGATTACTTCAAAACAAATCCGAGAACTGGCCGAACTTTCACGCCGCGCGCAGATATCAGCACGCGGCGTTTCGCTAGATGACGGAGACCGGTCGACAAAACTAGAACTATCTTTTGGACTTTTCTTTTTTTTGTTCTTAAATACCGAAATCAAATAATTAAACAGCATCAAATCACTCCTATATTTATTGCTCAATATGGGGTAAGCTGAGCCATAATTTTATTAAAGCCCCAATCTTCCGGGATGGAGAATTGAGCCATCTTAATTCTGAATCGGAAAGCTGAGTGTAATGGTTTCGACGATCGCTGTATCAACGGGAATTCTCCGGCCCTGCTCGATTTCCATCATAACGAGGTCCTTAGCGTTCTCGCGCGCCTCCTCGTGAGTATCGCCGCGAACACCAAGTCGCAATGCTGGGATATACGCGGTAACATTGCCTTCTGCTTTATCTTCTTCAAACAATACCTTCAGTGCGATTTCCTGAACTTGAATTTGCTGTTGAGTCATATAATGAGTCCTCCCTATGTAAATTAAAATGGTAGTAATGATTTGATGTTTTGGCTTCCCTGCATTTGGGCGCCTAGTTGAAGAAGAGAAGCATGTGAAAGCCCTCTACTTCCTCTCAAGGCGTCCAAATGATCAAGGTGGAACGGTTAAATAACTTCCTGCAATTGCTTAACCCAATTGCCATCCTTAAATCTTTCGACCCTTTTTATGTCACCTGAATAGGTATCACAAACATATAGCCTGTCTGTTTCGGGTGATTTCTTTCTATCAACCATGTCCTTCATATTGCCGATCCATTCCTTTTGAAACGCCTTAACAGCCTCCATGTCATGCAGCGGGATAAAGTGAGTGCCGCAATCGTAGACGTACCAGGCAAACGTGCTGCTGGTCTCCATTGCTTTTTTATCGTTCACATAGAAATCCGTCCGGAATTTCTCTTGCACGACGATCTGTTTCACAATGTATTCCATTCGCTCGATCAGCGTAGGATGAATCTTTTTTACACGGGTTTCTTTAAACACACTACTGGATGCCATCTCTATAACCTCCCATTGTTCAGGTATATTCACCATTATAGTACATAAAGCGAACATTTGTTTCTGTAATTTATGCGAAAAGGGGAATTTGATCCTCATCGATGAAATCGCCAAGTGAGTATGATTTCCCGTTTTTGCTTTTCATCGTATGCCCGAGGTCCCGCTCCATCTGCTTCAGGTACTCCCAGTCTTCCGGGAAGAGCTGCGAGGTCCTGGACATTTCTGCAGATGTGTTAAAGATGCAGAATTTGCAACTGCAGCGGCTGACCCATTCGTAACAGGGGTGCAATTCGATACCGTAATCGGCGGCCAGTTGCCGAACCTGGAACTTATACATATCCTTGATCGGCTTAAACCAATGAACGAGCCGACTCTTTTTCTTCGTCGCATGAGCCGAGTGATACATGAATACCGGCTTGTCGGCGCGTTCGGTGGATTCTTCCGATCGTTCCCCGGTCAGCAGCAAGATTTTACAGTTATCGAATTGACGGACCCATTTCCCATATACATCTCGCTTCGCAGACGAAGTGCAGTACCTGCAGCTGGAACTCGGGAACATGCCGCGATCCCGGATACGTTCCTCCAGAGACATATCCCCCCATATCACGATCAGTTCGAGGCCAAGGGTTTCAGCCATATACTGCAAATAACTATCTGTCTGGGGCCAATCGAATAGCTGACGCTTGGTCGGGTCGTTGGGATCGCCGTCAACGCGCATATGGACGAGCTTGATCTTCTCCTTCGGGATCTTATAGCCGTATAGCGCAATTAACGTAATTATGAGACTATCAGCACCGCCGGAAACATTGATGTGCACCTCGTCATACTCATGTAGCGGCAGCATTTCCGGAGGAAGCTGGGGAAGCACATACTGTTCTGCAGTTCGTATGGATTCTCTATCACGAACATCAACTGGCATGCACGTTCTCCTCCTTTCGATTGAAAAGCGAAAAGAGGTCCGTTTCCGTCATTCCTGGCCGGGTGTGCAAGATGTAGGCGCCGTCAGGCGTAAACAAAAGCCCTCCAAGGCCGTTACGGAAGTTAAAGAACATGTTCACCTTGTCATACCGCAATCGTTCACCCTTACGCTTTTCAGCGTCATCTAACCGCTTTCGGTATTCAGGTTGGCTTGCGTCCTCGACACAAAAATGAGTGATCTGGTGAGAACGAGCCGTCACCCATCCACGCGGGTTGCTTTTCCGATTCGGTTTGACTTCCGTATCCCATGCACCTTCAATGATGACGTAATGCCCTTGATAACAGCAGGATTTGACGTGAATACTCCAGCAGTTTTTTTGCAGGTAATAATGCACGATTGCTTTGTACCCATTTGTAACCGCCAATTCTATTTCCTCCTTGTTTTTGGGCATAAAAAAAGCCATGGAAGCACAAAAAGACACCTCAAAGGTGTCTTGATTTACTCCATGGCGAAATAAGCCCTAATATCTATCAGCCGAATAATGTTGCGGCGTTGCCCCTACTCTGTCGATTCATCAACGACAAAGAAAATAATACCAAAATCGTAGTACTTTATATTTACCATATTCCGCATAATTCGTCAATATCCTTGTATAGACGAAAAAAAAGAGAGCCTAAAGGCCCCTTCCGTGTCAAAACTAAATTAAATTATTGCCATTTCCACCCGAAAGCACTAAAGCCCTAAAGGGGCACGGAAAAACGTTTGAACCGGAGAACCCAATAATCCTTCTTCATCGGTCCATACCATCTCATAAACTCCGTCCGTATCTTCGTAACTGGCAAAAGCATCGAGGAGACGTTTTTCTCCTGTGAGGGTAACGGTATATCCATTGTACTGCTTTGTCCAAATTTCACCGGCTTGCGGGAAATTCTTATTGTTTTCCTCTTTGTAATCCTCGATAGCTTCACACAATGCGGTAAAGATCAATTCGTCCTTAGCTTTATTTGTCATATGATTCCGCCCCTATTAATTCGTAAAAAGGACTCGAAAGTCCTTTTTACGAATGATTTATTGCCTTCCTTTATTCCTTATTATCGAGCAGTCTCGAGTTCGGGCTCTGGAATATCCCGCGCAAGAAGAAACATCTTCCCGTCTTTCTCGGTGAGCTCTACATCGAGCTTTTGCCGATACCAGCGCAGCAAATCAACCCCGAGTGAATCGTTGGCGTACAGGATGAGTGCTTTGAACACTTCTGCACGTTTCATATCGGAAAGATCATCGAGCCCATAAGATTCCTTAATAAAAGGAATGGCAGACGGCGATATCTGTAGCTTAATCGTCCGAACAGAATCCTCTCCCGGATCCTGTTCATCGTCGTGCCCTCCTCCTACCGGCGTAATATATGAATTACCGTTAGTATCCGGAATATCCCGGGCCAGAAGAAACATCTTCCCGCTTCTCTCGAAGAGTGCCACATGCAGGTCATGCCGAGACCACTCAACCAAATCAACACCATGGGCTTCATTGGTGAAGTTCACAAGCGCGTTAAACACATCCGGATGCTGCGTATCGGAAAGATCATCAAATTCGTAGGTTTCCTTTACGCGGTCGAGGTCACCAGCAGATAATTGGAGTTCAATGATTCGTTCGGATTCTTCTTCAACGTAGTCATCCTCATCATCATTGCCTTCGTCCTCGGCATTTTCCAATGACCCCGAGGATATAGCTGCCGTATCCGGCACATCCTTTGCAACTAGATAGGTCAACCCTCCCCTGACGTCGATCTCAACATGAAGGGTATGCCGACTCCATCCAAGGAGGTCAACATTAAGGTAATCTAGCGAGTACTCAATCAGGGCTTGGGCCACAAATGGTTTGGATGTATCCGAGAGGTCATCCAGCTCATAATATTGCCGGATGAATTCAATGGCCTCGTCGGAAAGTAAGAATTCCCTCGTACCGGCGGAAACCGCCTCTACGCTTCCGGAATCAGGCAAGCTTTCTTCAACAGAAGCGGGTGCGGTATAAGACTCGTCGGTATAAACCGGACGGCAGCTACCGGCGCGCGCGTTGAAGTTGGCATAATGAATCATGATGCTGTTTGAAGAGAAAAGCTCGTTTACGACCGTCGAGATTTGAAAGGCGGCCATTTCGTTTGCAATCATACGCTGCGGCTGGCTTGGTTCCAAGCCGCAGTTATGCGAAGGAGGAATCGCATCTTGCGCATTGATCGGGTAAACCCCATCAAGAGGCGGCAAGATAACCTCGCCACCTTTTTTGACTCCCACAACGACTTGCCCCGAATAGCCGCTCTCGTTATGGTCCATTGCTTCCTCGGGTGTCCACTGGTTCATCGATTGATCACCGGGCGGGATGAACACCCCTTCGATGCCGGCGTCGATATAAATTAAATCGTCGCTTTTCTCAAAGAATTGGTTCATCACGTTCCGGGAGTAATCGTTATCGACTGCCCCAATAATCACCTTCTGGATGAATTGGCCGTCCTCATGCCGATAATCCGTAAGCGAAAATAATCGCTCGAGCTGCTCCACAGATTCCACATACGAATTAGAATAGGAGCCGATTCGCAGGCCGTATGTCGCTCCATAACGCTTCGCTAGTACATCAGCCTTCTTCAGACCGATATCGCTTGGTATGAAGGGTTGGCGCAGCAGGTTGCGCTCCTCAACCATATCCGGATCTGCAATCAGCAAAAAGGACTTAACGGTGCTGTTAAACGCACTCATCATCTTGGTAAGGCGCTGCACCGTATATCCGCCGTTGCCGCCGGCGCCAATCAGAACGATATAGTAAAAGAGCTTGGATATCTCATTCCCCCTAATACGGAGGGAAGAAGAATCCCCTTTATGAAAACTGAGCAGATTGATCATATGAATTGCCTCCAGTTTGATTTATCATTACGCGACTTCTCCACTTCGACGGATACGGTGTATACGGCACGAGATTCCAGGAATCATCGACGCCTTCGTAATTACCCTGAAGGATGACCGATGGCTCGAGCGGGATAAATTTGCCCGCTACGCCAGCACGAGTCCGGACGTCGAAACGAATGGTCCCGCTCCCTTTCTTGAGCCGGCCAATGACACCGTAAAGCATCGTCCCCAGTTCGTCATCGTTATCGATAGAGCTAAAATAGGCCCGCATGGTATTGTGGGAATGGATTTCCGCTACCTTTATGAAATGTGGCGGAAATTCCGTATAGCTCGGATCGACGGAGACTTTGGTGACACGCTGCACCGGTACGTCGAGGACGTAACGCTTATCGATGGTATCGTAATAGAAGACACCCATAACTTCTGCTTCGCGATCTGCATAATCCATGAAGAAGGAGATGAGCTGGACGAAAAGTTGATCCGGAATCTTGGGAAGGTTCAATTTGAAACCTTCCTGGCAATGTTCCAGTTCAGCAGTCGGAGGAAGAGACGAAGAGAACTCTTCAAAGATATCCCATTCCTTCAACTCGCCAACAGGGGACTTGACCATGAAAACGCCGATCGGATTCTCGCGGATTTCATAGAAACCGTCTTTGGCCGCGAAAACGTTAATCGGATGGAGTTCCCTGTTATCGAAAAGTTCTTTCGCAGATGAAAAGAAGGCTCGGGTTCCTTCAAAGAACCAAGCGCCCTTCTTCCCACCCGTGACGATTGGGATTATCAAGTTCTTCTTCTCGTCCCACTCCATTTTGGTACGCTGCTTGGAGAGCTCTGGATGGTCTTTCTCGAGACGCTTTCGAACGTCTTCGAGTTCGAGCAGAGCCAGTTTATCCTCTGTGAAATATTTGTTCAGAGGGCGGGTATGGCCAGCATAGGCGATGAACGTCGTATTATTGAATACCGGTTTAACCTCGCCTTTTTTTACCGTGGACTTGTCGTCTGATTTTACGATTTGTCCGCCGGCAAGCTCTCTGCGGTCATCTGCTGCTTCGTCTTCCGGTTCTTCTTTTTGGAGTGCTTCACACTCTTCTTTGGTCAATTCGTCCGTATCTTTCCTATGGCCATTAGACTTGCAAGTGCCTGTGCAAGAGTCTATAGGTTTTTCCGCCTTCTGCCCCTTTTGACGTCCCGCCGTAAGTGGAAGGACGTTTCTCTTGCCACTATCGTCCACCGGTTCCTGTCCTGCACCTGCAGCTTGGCCCCCGTCTTTCAAAGGAGAGCCAGTAGCGTTGTCCCTATACTCCGGATTCGGAGTTTGGGCAGCGCCCGGAGCGGGTTCAGAATCAGATGAAGAAGCAAATCCGCCACCGAAATAGGAAAAAAGATCGTTACCACCGAAAAGGTCTTGATTTGACATATTTATTGCCTCCAATTTTTTCGTTATTGTTTCGAACCGGGATTAGTTAGTTGGTGTCAATTTGTTGATCCATTCGGAGAGCTTGTATCCTGTTTTTTTCAGGTACTCATCCGGAAACTCCTTGCCTCGCAGGGTTTCAATCAGCTCACGATACGGCTTATTGCTGATATTCGCTGAGGTGTAATAGCAGTCCGAATTCGGCGAATTGAAAAACAGCTCCGGTAACGTGGACAACTGAGAAACCCGATCCAGCACAGGGAGTTTCTGATGATTCCAACAAACTGTAAAATCGTTCTCCACATTGGTATAGGGGTAGAAAAAAACCTCCGAATCCTCATTCGGAAGTTCATATGCCCCAAGCGCTCCTACAAATACCTTGGAGATGTCGAGTTTGCCTTCCCTATCGATCAGTTCAAATCCGAATATGAGACGGGGAAACGGAACATCGTCGATCTTAGCTTCGTGATAGTACACAGTCCTGCGATGGGGGGGGACTTCAAGAAAGCAGAATTTCCTCCATCCAGTAGTTGATTCCGTGTATTGGATCGCGCCTCGAGGAAGAATGGGAGTCAAGAACCCACTGACGTCTGCTGACCGCATGATTGCGTGAGCAAGCGCCTCATGAGTATATTGGCCCTCTCCCACCTTGATTCCCTTTTGGTATTCTTCCACTATCGGCAAACCGTGTTCGCGAAGTCGAATCACCAGTTCACTATCCTTTTTTTCTTCCGGCGTTACTGCAGTCTGACTCATGCCGCCTCATCCTTTCTGGAATTATTTATTGCCGCCTGATCGAGAACTTGCTGAAGCATAGCCACCATCGCGTCGTAGGAAAGCGTATCGTTTACCTCGAGGGCAAGATCGAACCCGCAGTGCGTCATCAAGCGCGAGAAAACCACATTCGGGTTATCCCACGTCGAAACGTCTGGGACCGTCCCGAAACGTTCGTGAACCATTTTGATCATGGCCACATTTCGTAAGTGCTGGATCAAATTACGCTTCCGCTCATGAATTGCTTCGATCACTTCGCTTCTTATTTCCACCAATTGCTTTAAGAACGGCGAGTAAGTGCCGTAGGAGCCAGAAAGTGTCACGTGTAGACAATTTCCGGCTAACACACCCTCCATCTTCATCTCGAAACGATCGCAACTGTAACGCAGCTTTTGATTGAACTTCCGGATGTAGCGGCGTCTTTCTTCGGAAGTCACCAATGCGAACAGCTCCTTTAATTGCGGGAGCGGGATCCGCATGGAGACGACTTCTTGGCCATAATCGTTCTCTCCGTCAAACGTCGTTTGGCACTCACCAAAGATGCGTTCCAGGCAATCGTAGAAGTAGGGTGTTTGCGAAGTCCACTCATAGCAATAAAAATTGATGGGATTCGTCACAAGATCACACCCAGCATCATACGCAATTTTCACCATGACAAACGCGTCGTATTGTACCTGCATCTGATCTACCTGCTCAGAGCAAAAATACGTCTGTTCCAATTGCCTCCACACCTCTCCTTAGAAAAATTGAACTTCCTCAGCATTCTGCTTGATTGGCTTTGTCCGCTTAATTTTGCTAATGGCCTCTAGGTTATGAATAAACTGATGAATGGCGTTCTCCTGGTTAGGAAAACGATCCTCTTCCGTCAGTTCATCCTCACTCATAAAACTTGTCGCGGACAAATCTTCGTCGCTAGCGTAAACCATCGCTTCCCCTAGCGCTTGTTCAGCTTCAGCTAGAGTGAAAGAGCCCCAGTCTACCTGGTCGCTTCTGCACTCGAAGTGGGCGGCCTCAATAGCCCTAAAAAGTCCGGGGGTGTAATACGATGAATTTCTCGCTGGCTGCAGATTGCTCTTGAGTCTTTCCAAGTCGATGCCCATGCCCATACCTATTTCCTCCTTGTTTGTAGGCAAAAAAATAGCCGTGGAAGCACAAAAAAGCATGCCCAAATAGGCATACTTGTTGTTCTCCACGGCTGATTTAAGCCTTAATGTTTATCGACGGCACTGACGGCCGTACTCCCCACTCTCCCCAGAAAAAGTGACTGAGGAGAAAATGCAAAGAATCGTAATGCGTTAATTATATCATAAGGCAATATATTCTGTGAAGATCGTTAGAAAAGAGGAAAGCCGTATCGCACAGGTACGGCAGTTACAAATCCCCATTCATGTACTTCCGTATTCACTCAGGTACTACTTGACATAATCCCCGCCAATGCAGACGATTTTTAGCCCATGATGAACGCATCCAAAATCGTCTACGCTTGCCGACGATAATTCCTCTTTTTCTCATCATCACGAAACCCTCCGTATTCAATACATTTCAACAAATGTCCTGAACTCTTCAAAAAAATGATAACTTTTCATCTTGTTCTTATTCTCATGGGGGCATTCGAAATAATAGAAGTGTACATAACCATCAATATCCTCATAGATTGCGAAAACTGGCTCCTCGCCACTAGCAATGCTATGAGGCAAAATTAGCGCTATGAATTTCCAGAAAATCTTTGGAAATCGGACAAGGGAATTGGTAGAGATACTTCGCTCCGCGCTCACCCTCTGTTGCAGCATAAACAGAATCCAACATGGACATACTAATTGCTGGACAAGGGAATTGGTGCAGATGCGAGCGATGCGTGGCTCCGTACTGTTGCCGATTCTTTTTCTATTTCAAGGCGAAGTTTAGCTTGCCCGCCAAGATGTATACCATGGCGATGATGTTTTTATCGGAACGATAGCCTCGGGCCTTCCGCTTGGCCGCCTAGAATAGACTGTTCACGCCTTCAAGAAGACCATTCGTCAGTTTGGACGAAAACCATCGAACAACACCATCGTAGTGGTTTTGCAACATTTTTGCTACTTCGACCATGGGTTCTAACCGGCATCGAAGTCCCCAATGAATCCAGTCTTTCAGTACCATAGGCGCAATCTCAGCCGGATAGCGGTAAATCTCTTGCAGAATTAAGCGCATTCGGTATGCCTTCGCTGTATCTAAATCGCAGTCCTTGAGTTTGTCCATCGTTTCTTGTTGTGCGGCCGTCAAGTTTTCTGGGTTCTTCAGCCAAATATAGCGCGTATCCTTTAGTTCGGAACAGCTTTTTCTTTCCGTTCGGCGTACTTCATCAACAGCTTCGTTCGCTGCCTGAATGACATGGAATTTATCGAAGGTAATGGACGCTTACGGAGCGCGCCGCGGTCGCCGCGTGGATCCGCGGTAGCTCACTTCTGGAATAGCGTTCACAATATGTGATATCAATCAATTACTCCAAACTAATGAAGGATGACAGCGTACCCTAGCAATGCAAATGGGAATACTACTGAAACAACAAATAGAATTTATTTTCGAGTACCCAAATTTTCTAAGATCGAAATCGCTTCTTTCAAGCTTGAATAAGGATGAATTTCGATTTGATCAGCGTGTAATTCGGACTTGGCATTCATGGCTTCTTTCTCCTGCACCTTGGGTACAAGCATATGGCTAATATATCCCGTTCCCTTAACGGTATCGACTTTGTTATATAAACCGCCAATAGCACGTGCATTACCTTTTTCATCAATTGCACCGGTACCCGCAAAAGGAACGCCCTCTGCATAATTAATGCGATTCAATAGAGAGGCGGTTTGAATCGCCATCATCATACCTGCTGAATCGCCCCCGTCCCATACCTTCGGATCAACTTTGGGTGCATCTTCAGGCAGCTTGTAGTCTCGTATAGTGCCGATTTCAAATCCAGTCCCATAAATCCCCGGATATTTAGGATCTAGTTGAATATCAACTGTTTTCCGTTCACTATTCCGCTGTATCTCAAGTTGTAACGAGTTCTTGTTATAAGCACGAATATATGAATCCAACTCTTTCTTCCCATTCATTGAATGACCATCATAAGAAAGCAAAATATCACCTTCTTGCAACTCCTGATAGGCTGACGGGAACTGTTTATGTGTGGTTAATACCTTGTATGAGGTTTGATAACTTAATGGCTTACCTACAAAATCATACGCAGCGATATACATGTTATCGATTGATTCCTGTTTTGAATATACAGATACCTTGGAGTATTCCTCTTGCGTTGAATACTGTAATGAAGTATTCTCTCGATTAAAATAGTAGGGATTTTTTAGAAATTTTAGAATGTGGATTAAAGTTTTATCACCGATAGAATTCACATACATGGAGCCCACTGATATCATATGAACCGATGTTTTAGAGTCAGCAGCCGGAATATAATCATGGGCAGAAGCAACGTTGCCATTCCAGGTAACATATTCATTGATCTTGAATAAATCCAGTACTAAATAAGAAAACCATATAGTACCTGAAAGTATAGTTAAGACACAGAACGAAAAGAAACTATGACTTTTTTTCTTTTTTTTCTTCATAGCATTTATCATGTAGATTCCAAAAAAAATGAAGTAGCAGGGTGCAAACCATAAAATGAGATACTTCAACATACTTCCCCCATTATTTCTCTTTAAATATAGTTCCCAAACATCCAACGCGATTATAAATATCAAAACGCCATTCACAATCTATTTGAAGACCGGCTACTGTGAACGGTGAACTGCGTGTACTCGCCATTACTCGCAACATGCATCCAGACCCCGCTGCCGCCTCCGCGAAAGCCGCTCTCATCCGCGTGGATGACCGAGCTTTGAAGCAGATGCTGGTGGATCTGTTCTTCCACAGGTGCCAAGTCGGCATACATCTGCTGCAGTTGCGACAGCAGTGTGGCTTCACTGGGGCCATGACCGGTTAAGTCTTCGAAGAGCTGGGCGATCCGTGCCAAGGGCAACAACTGGTAGACGCTTAGATAGCTGGTCCAGGCCGGTAGCGTTTCACCGTACTGAACGGGAGCTTTGACACGTTCGGGAAAAGCAGCGGTACTTGTGCTCCTGCAGGACGGGCAGCATTTCGTTTCGGCCCGATGTTCGGTGACAATCCACTTCATTGGAAGCAGGTCGAAGACTTGTCGTGCTTCAAACCCATGAGCCGGGACATCTGCCAAAGACGCCTGACAGGAGGTGCACGTTAGATGCGGATAAACCCGAATCTCATCGGGTTGTGCCACGGGATGTAGCGTCTGCCCGCGATGGCCTTTAGGCGCTCCCTTTTTGCCACCGGATTGGCGGAGGTTGTTGACTTTCCGAAACCTTGACCGAATGGAGTAAAAAGACTCTGTAAGAACTTCCAGCCCTTATCTCCTTCACCGTAGTACACATACATATCTATCGGGCTGCCCACTTTAAAGTCTTGTATTCTCATTTTCAACAGTCTCCCAATACACTCTTGTTATTCAATTTGTCTGTAGCAGTTCAGAAGATTACAAAAATACCGCAGGCTGTCTATTGAACAGGGCGGCATTTTACTATTATTTCCCGACATTTCTTAGTCTATCGACTACTATCCCAAAATCATACTCAAGCTGCGTAAACCTATCAAATTCTCTTTCTTTGATCGCCTTTTCCATGAGATAAACAAGAGCTGAAAGTTCTGTAATTAAGGTATGACGTTCACTGATGACTGGCATAACTTGCTTTTGACGTTCCCTGAATCTTGCCTCTTCTCTTTGTTGATCGGCAATTTTATTGACAACTGAATCTTCGACAATTTTACCTTTGCTATCTCGCCATTTTGTTGTTTTTCCCACTTTTCGATAATGACCATAGTTTAAAAAATACTTGGTTTCCGAATTTGCAAACTTGATAGTGGCGGAGTTGTCTACTCCAATTTTTATAAGCACCTTCTGGCAATGAAGCTCGGCATTGTCCAGTTCTTCAGCGGACAATTGGATTTCAAAGTGCTGCTGATCATCATTTAAGCCATAAGTTCGCACTGGTGTCTTGATGCCTTTATAGGTTACTTTGGTCTCCACGCTCACCTTGCACCTCCACTCATGAAAATATTACCATGACTTGATTTTTGCCGCACTATTCAATTTTCAAGGATCATGTATTTCAGTATCAACCCACGTTCTTTACCTTTGGTCGCTTAAGATAATCCAACTCAATAGTGATTTTCTCCTTATAGCGGAAACTTTAACTGATTCCAACCTGTTTCCTCATATCCGCATTCACTGTCACAAACAAATTTAATGTCGTCACTATCCTGAACCATATGCATATCATCAAAACATTTTTGGCAAATATCGATATCCCTCCAGCATTTTCTGATTAACCATATCTTTATTCAGTCTATCATCGGCGGCTTTGATTGCATCAAGTACGAGACGGCCGTTTGCAATAATTTCTGACGCAACTCTCGTGACTGCTTTAGCCCTATTGATTTCCTCAACTAACTGTTCTCCTACCAGCTCCTCATCAGACAATCGCTCCAGTTGAGCAAATAGATGATTATTCAAATCCCCAAGTGTGTTTCGACCTTCAAAACCTCCCTATGTCATAATCTCATCTATTGATTCGGTCTTAATTCCTAGAATCACGCCATTTAAATACAAGACCATATTTAATCCGCCTAATCCCTTATCAAAATACGATTCAGTTCTGAAATCAAAAAAACAAAGATCGCACTTCCCATCAAAGATAGTGAGAGTTTATGATTCTCAGAAAAATGATGATGATTCGGATAATTGTTCTAGTTCCCGAACATCACGAATGCATCTGATAAGTCGAATTCTTCCTTTTCGAAAGTCTTTTAGATGGCTGTCCAGCTTTTCGAGCAATAACCTTTCCATTTGAATATCTTGTGCAATTATTTTGTTTATGTCTACCTGTTCCCGTTCAACCCAGAACCCATACTTTGCAACAAAGACATTATCCTGAAGAAGAGAGGGAATATCATTATGTTGTAACAAATTGGACCAATTCGTATACTGAGCATATTTCGCTTTATATTCCTCAAGGTTTTTATTGACTTCTTCTAATTTCTGTTGTGTCTCAAGCGGGTTACTGCTAGTGACCTGAATATCTCTAAGAAAGTTAATATAGGACTCAGATTGTCCGATTAGATTTGAATAAGTCTCAATCCATTCATGGATGGAATCTCGGTATGAAAACTTAAGAGGCTCCATTCTCCATCCGTACATTTTTTTAAAGAGTGGTGCTGTGTTCAGATTATCGGGATTTGTTTGTAGTATCTCGGAAAAACGTAGACTACGATTTAATATTCGTTCAACTATCCTCTGGGCAGATTCGGCATAGCGGATTAGCAGGGGTCTGTATTTATGAGGAACAGGGATTTGGAGATCATCCATGATGGAAAGGGCTTTATCACTCAAGATAGAAAAAGACTCGTAAACGGCTTCCATATGATCGTCGATTTGATCGATATTTCGAGAGAATAATAATTTGAAGTTGATTTTCGGGAGTTTGATACTTTTTCCTTCAACGAGAAACTTCATTTCCATCAGCATCCTTTATCGAGTATTTTTTTGAGGTTTATAAGATTTCAGTACGCTATTTTATCACAAGACGTTTTTGTTGATCTGAAATAGAATCACGTTTCTCTTTCATCTGGGCAATTCCTGACGTTGGTTTGGGAAGGTCTAGCAGCATAGGAGCTAAAGTGTTACGTAAAATCAAGGCTTGCAGCTCCCTGGTGGATCGGGTTCCAGTCTTGCCTTGAATGTTTGCAATGTGATTCTTTATAGTCTTCTCCTTAATTTTCATTTTTTCGGCAAGCTTCTTATTGCTGGGACCTTGGAAAGCGAGCTCCTTGAGTACTTCAATTTCGCGGCAGGTCAAGCGGAATCGATTCTGGAAATGAGTAAAGAATTGTTCGTGGACTGCGCTAGGAGTAAGAGTTTGTTCGAACAAGTGAATCGCTCCCTTTACAAAATGATTTGATGCCAATTACCGCCATGAAAGAATACGAACCAAACGAAAACGCATGTAAGGCCGATACAGAGATTTTCGAAAATCGTACCGGACCAAGTACCGGTACTCATGATCCGCAGTTTTAGGCGGAATTTAAACGGAGGCAGCGGCCGGATTCCGCGATCGGTTGGAATATCGCAAATCAAATGGATGAGATACGATAGCCCGCCGGCAATCCATAACGCATCGTCATGCTGATGCGAAGCGAAGAAAAGGACAGTGGGCCAGCCAATGGCCGCATAGAGAGTATGGGTCAGGCCGCGGTGCTTGACGATGGAACAAATGACCAGGATGCTCCCGATCACGTAATTCCATGGGATATAGGAGTGTCCGAACGCGATAAGTCCAATGCCAAGAAGGAACATCACGATCCCTCGCAGCGTGCGAGTAGGCATAAAGCCGAGCAGCGCTACGAGCGCAGCCGTCGCGTCCGTCCATACAGAATGGGATTTTGTTGAGAAGTACAAGTAAACCCCAACCGCTATAAGGAAGAACTGCAGCGCCCTTAAAAACGGAGTTGGAATCGTCCTTGATGCAAGGAGCGCATTTGGCTCATCCATATCTGGAAGAAGCGCGCTGACGGCCGTAACGGCGATGACTGGCAACGTAATTTTTTCATGGGCCATGGCGAGAATGGATAACGTTAAGCCTGTACTTATAACCAAATGGGATCGTCCCATCAAAATGATCGACTTCCTTTCATTAACAAGGTAGGATTTTTACAATGTCCTGAAGTTTTGTCGAGTATTGGCACTTGGGAAGGTTGCTAATGATCATTTTTCCATAGCGCTTAGTCAAAATCCGATTATCCAATATGATGACAGCTCCTTGGCATTTCATGGAACGATTAAGGCGCCCGAAGCCTTGTTTCAGCTTCACCATCATTTTTGGAAAGAGGTAGTCAAAGAAACTGCTTCGATTGGCCTGTTCGATTACTGCCAGTTGCGCTTGAATCAGCGGCTCGTTCGGCATTGGAAAGGGCAGCTTAGCAATCACAACGGTTGTGAGGGCATCGCCGGCGACGTCTACCCCTGTCCAAAAGCTCGAGCATCCCAGTACGATGGTCCGAGGATCGCTCTTTAACTGCTGGATGATTTTCTCCCGATCGCAGCCGGGAAACTGAACTAAGAGGTTTAGCCCGCGTTCCGTGCAATACGTTTGGAGGTCTTTCCCTACCTGGTTCATCGTCTCAAAGCTTGTGAACAGAGCGAGCATGCGGCCGCCGGAGTACATCAGTATTTCTTCGAGCTTTTCCACCAAATATTTATGGTACCCGGGGCTGACCGGATCAGGGGCATCATCGGGACAAATGATCATCGTCTTTTTCTCATACTCGAAGGGGCTATCCACGATGATGCTATCGTAATCCTTCACGCCAATGCGGCCGGCGTAGAAGGAGAACGTTTTTCCTGAATTTGTTACCGTCGATATCGTTGCGCTGGCCAGAATAACCGGAACTTTATCGAACAGTCCCTGTGTCAAGATGACCTTCGGGTAGAGCGGCGCCGCATGGAGTGTGACATTATTTTTTCCGTGTACGGTCACCCAATAGGCCCATGATCGTTTTGCATTCTCACCGATAAAATCAAGATCGTCGTTTCCCTCAAAGAGACGATCCAAGACGTCGGAGACACCACGCAAATTGAGATTCTTTATTTTTTCGATAAAGGCGCCCAAAAGGGAACAAACCTCGGATACATCGATCTTCTGACCCAATAGCTTAAAAGCAATCGGCCTCCCGTTTTCGTCCTTCATTCCCTTCCCGACCAAAGCATAGACTTCATCCATCTTCCGGTGGAACATTTGTCGCATTTGTGTAAGTTCTAATTGGGTGGCCTTGTCCAAATCATTAAAGGAATTTCGCTGAAATAAGGTGTCGAACAATATTTCAAACCGGTTCATATCTACTTCCTTCTCAAACACGTTGCAGCAAACATCCTCGATCTCATGCGCCTCGTCGAAGATTACCGCATCATAAGGGGGAAGAGAACCATTGCCTGTCTTCTTTCGCATTTTAAGGTCATTGAAGAAATAGGCAAAATTTGTAACAATGATGTGCGCTTTATACATTTTCTCCTTCAAGACTTCCAGCATACAATTGTCGGGTTTGGTGACGGCCGGACAATTCGAAGCACTAATTTTTCTCCACAAGCTATCCTCGATGTCGAAGCCGAGCGCGGTGCGATCGCCTATACGTTCTTCGTTCACTTTTTTGAAAATACGCTGTACCAATTTCGCTTCTTGATCGAAGCTTCGGAGTTTTTCTTGCCAGAGTGATTGGAGTCTCGTATTGCATATGTAGTGGTCTTTGCCTTTGACGAGCTGATACTTGAGGTTGAAGTTCTCCATCTTCAATATCTGAGCGACACGGGGCAGCTCAACGTTCACGATCTGCGTCATAAGAGGGATCGTGTGCGTACAGACGATAACCGTCTTCTTGTTTTCAACTGCCCAGCGTGCTGCAGGTATTAAATATCCGAGGGATTTACCAGTACCGGTACCGGCTTCGCAAAGAAGATGGCGGCCTTGCCCGAAGGCATAGCCTACCTTGGTTGAAATGAGAATTTGTGGTGCCCTCGGCGTGTATCCTTGAACGAGCTTTGAAAGGTGACCGCCGGCGCCGAGAGCGCGCTGAATAAATTCTTCCAAACCCAAACCATTCCCCTCTACTCGATATTAATTAGTTAATTTATTATATAATATATTAATTAATATAGTACCAAATCCCTATGAAAAATCAAAATCTTTTTATTATTTTTTTAATGTATAGGTGTAGGGGCATTTTACTGACCGATTTCGGTTAGTCCGGCGCAGTTCTGCTTGTTGAAATGGAGAGTCGTCGACTGGCCAATATCGGGTACAGCCGAGATACGTGAATTTTAGATCACAGTCTAGATATAGTTACCAAAACACATAAAAGCAACGAAAAAAGGTGTTCTAGTTGGCACTTGGTGACAGCTTCGCTAATGCTAAGCGTATAAAACCGTCAAAATGTTGGCGCTACCCCAATTAGACTAACATATGTACATTCCTTAGTAGCATAATCTGTAGCATGGAAAGGAGGACGGTGCAATGACCGCGGACGAGTTGAATATTTGGATGGATAGCTGGCTAGACTGGCTTCGAAGACAACCTGAGCTTTCAGTGTCTAGGGAGATTTTGAACCCGTTTGAAAATTACCTACAGCGGCTCTATGACTGGCTTGATCCTCAAAAAAACGTGGATTGGAGGACTAAAGTGGCGTTACTTTGGTGGTGGGCCGAATTTAGGGCCAGTCTTGACTGCGGCAAAGTAGTGGATATTGATAGGCAAATGAGGGCATTGCAAGCAAGGTTCTTTGAGGCCAATAGGATCTACCAGCCCGACACGGATGTGATTAAGAACCTTTACGGAGCCTATGCGGCGGCCTATGGACAAATAGGTAGGTGTAGGCAAATGGCTGGCGCTACTCTATGAGCTATTTTTACACGTATGTCGGCTGTATCCGAATATGAAGCTGCTCCCACTCCAAATCGCTCATAGGGGTCCCGCCGATATTCGAAAAAAATAAAGTATTAGACCGTAACTCTTGATTTGACACATATTTTTGGTTTCAAAATCGGTTAGCAAACGAAAATCAGTTTTAGACTGGCCCCGCGATTAAGGTAAGTCAAAAGACGAAACCAGAAAATAAATTATTAGACTCCGCAGAGCGCCCCGGTCGCAGCCGTCTCCGGGCGCGCCGTCCCTTCGCGGGCCGCTTCCGGAAGAACCCGAAGCACGACCTGCAGCGTAGCCACCCGGCCGCTGCCGTCACCGGCGCACAGCTCAGTGCGTGGATGGCATCCGGAAGAAACCAGAGCGAGAGCCGCCGCAGCTTCGCGGGATGCATCCTGAAGAAATCAGGAGCGAGAGCTGGCGCCGCTGGCGCGCCAGTCTACAACTTTATTTTCACAGTCTAACACTTTATTTTTCAGTCTACTTTATTTTCTTCGGACAGCCGACATTAACGAATGCTGGCGGGGACCCCTCATACGTAATGCTTACCACCGATCACCTCAAAATAACTCGCTTCTTTTCGATTGACTTGGTGTACAAAGATAATAAAGTAATAGACATGTGAAGTTGATTCGATAGAGTTTATGGGTGGAAAACCGCCAGCTTATGAGAAATAAGTTATAGACTGGTCTGAGATTATGAAGTGTTAAGAGACAAAATCAAATAATAAAGTAGACTGTACGCCTGGCTGCCGTTGCCGGCGTGCTGATCGCAAAGCCTGGATTTATCCGGAAGAAGCAGAAGAATGAGCTGAAGCCGCTCAAGCGGGTACAGCCGACATACACAAACAGGTCACTTGATGGTAATGAATACCATTAAGTGACCTGTTTTTTATTGGGGGTTATTACGTGGGAGCGTAATGAATAACTGTGATACGGTTCACCGCGCTGTCTATAACGGCAACCGTAAGCGTAGGCAGGCAAGACACATCTAGCTTAGCTGTCGGATTGGAAGCGATTAAGCAACGTATACCGTTTATTTCATCACGGTGCACGAGCTGGTTCAGACGTTACAGACGGCACTATTAGGTATTTTGATTTTCTAATAGTGCGATTGGTCGAGGTAATAACGGCGTTTTCTGCATCAACATTTGCACCTCATCTGCATTGAGCGACAAGTCGTTTACTGCTGGCAAATACATATCAACGTTGCAAAATGTGATACGGTTCTTTTTGTCACTTCGCACTGTATTAATCGACTCCATGTCAATTCCATAATGCTTTATTGTTAATAACATTAACCAAAATCTCACTACATCATAGTCATCCAATGGACGCATTCCTTCAATAAGGAAGGGCATTCTGTTAAAAACATATCCAGTTATTACAGCGGCAGTAATAAAGGCTCTTACATCTGAAAAATCTCCGCTTTCTAAGATTGCAATTGAGTGATAGATAGCTTTTACCACTTGCCTGGAGATACGCCCAGAAAAAATATATCCGATATATGTATCTCTTAAATACCCATTAGTTATCTCTTTTACTCTTTCAAGATAAGCTACTGGTGAATTGGCGAGAACTGTAAAATTATGCTTGTTTGCAGCGCACCGCTTATACCCCCTTCGTTTTACGGTTGAAACTAATGCCAATTCATTTTTGTCGTTCGACACAACGATAGGAGAGTGGAAATTTGATATGGACTCAAAATTACTCAAAGCAATAATGCTATGTTGGTCAACTGATTTTTCGATTTTGCCAAAAGAATAGGACGAGTATTGCTTAATACATTTTCGTTCCAAATCTTCCGCATCATTATTGTTGTATCCTCGCTGTGATGAAACGTTGTTATATTGCTGTTCGCTTCTGTGGGTATGTCCGAATATTCGCCAACTATTGTCGCCTTTGAGTACAGTTGTTGAACTCCACCAACAGTCTTTATCTTCTTTCGTGAAATCAACCATAGGGAAATGGGTAACTATTAATACCTTTTCTTCTTTGTTTAATACATCGTTAGCGAAAGACACCCACTCATCGTGTAAAGCTATAATCTTTTTAGGGCTAAAATCCTTAACTTTTTTTGCATCGGGAAAACCCATAAACTGCTTCAGCGTTACTTGGCGCTTTCCACGCCGAAAACTCGTCCAACCAGTATCTCCAATAACACAAATATCGTTATAATAATATTTACGGCCAGTAACAAGAAATTTGAAATATTGATTATCTTGCGTTTCATCAGAAAACAGATTGATAATATCCAGATGACTCTTTGTCCCGTTGTTCCAATAATCGTGATTTCCAAGCACGAAAAAACCTATTATTTGTTTTTCCTCTAGCTCTTTCACAAACGAAAGTGTCTTTTTATAGCTATCAAAAAAATCTCCTGCCAAGCATAATATGCTGTCAGCATACCGCTCCTTTATAAATGTAATAAAATCACTTTTCATTTGCGAAGCTGCTTTTGCCTTCAATTTACTTTTTGTATAATCAAAATGCAAATCAGATATGAATACAATCGGATTCTCGGTTGATTCGATAGGGACATTATTATTTGAGATTATTAGGTCAGCCATTGGAATTATCGCTCCTAATATTCAGTTTGAAAACAAATAACTATCAACTACTACAACAGCAATAAGCTCGCCTTAAAATTCCTCCTACTGTGGTAGGGTTCACCGCAATCTTACTGCCCGATAGTTTAACGCCTTTTGAATATCTGGTGTTCGAAAAATCCGCAGAGCGATCCGGTCGCCGCTGTCGCCGGGCGCGCCACCCCTTCGCGGGCCGCATCCGGAAGAACCCGAAGCGCGACTGCAGCGTAGCTACCCGGCCGCCGCCGTCACCGGCGCGCCGCCAGTGAGCGAGACCGCATGCAGAAGTACCCGAAGCGCGAGCTGCAGCGCAGCCACCTGGCTGCTGCCGCCACCGGCCCGCAGCCCCGTGCGCGGATGCCATCCGGAAGAAACCAGAGCAAGATCTGCAGCCGCTCGAGCTGGCCGCCTCTGGCGCGCCAGTCTACAACTTTATTTTCACAATCTAATACTTTATTTTCTGCTGACACCGGTCACCGCCTTCATCGTCGTGCACCCCGCGGATCGCATCCGGGAGAATCGGGAGCATGAGTACAGTCGCCAGGCCGTCGCCGTCACCGGCACGCTGCCCGAGCGCCGGACGCATCCGGAAGAATCAGGAGTGTGAACTGCAACGTAGCGGCTTGGCTGCTGTAGCCGACGTTCACCGGTCGCGCCGCGGGCCTCGTCCAGAGAGAAGCAGGAGAGTATAAGTTGCAACTGCTGGGAATCGGCTGCCGTCGCGGGTCTCGATTAATCCGGGGAACGGTGTGGGCGTTGGGGGGCTACAGCCGGCTCGCGCGTCGATCGTCAAATTCGGGCCAATCGGGACACAATAGGAGCGCCGTTGAGGCAGCGACTATCGCCCGACCATCCGACGATGCCGGGTAAAATGGAGCTGCATCTACCCGGTACGGCCGCAGTTGAGGGTGCGTCAGTCTACAACTTTATTTTCAGTCTAACACATTATTTTCCTTGGACATCAATAATGCTTCGTTCCGGAAGGCGTTCATAAATCGCCTTTTCTAAGGTGGCAACGCCTTCAGGACCATCTTTTCGAACATGACGTTTGAGAATTGGTTCAACATCTTTGTTGATCGTCACTTGTTCATTATCCGGGTAGTCGCGGTCTACCTCCTGTTTTTACACGTATGTCGGCTGTACCCCAAGTACCGACGGTATACGTGCCGGCAGTCGAACCGACGCTAGACAGCAAAGGCCACCGAATGCTTAGGATGGCATCGGGGAGCTGATGCTGGGCCGCATTTGCCGGAGATGACCGTGCCTGACAGTATAATGCATGGTAGTCCGACCGACACGATGCTACGACGGCCGCCGGTAACTCATGGCCACGGTAGTGAGCATTCGCTATTCGTCGGGGTGATGCCGGCACCGAAGGCATCCGTGCTTCAGAGAATCATTAGGCGACGGCGCTGGTCGCCCGAACGGCAGCGGGAGGCACGAGGATGCATGCATCAGATGCTTGGGATGGACACGCCGACGGTAATTCGTGCTGCGGGGGAACCACCGTGCGGCGGCGACCAACGATCACTCTGGTCTGTAACGGGGAGCATGCGGGTGTCGTATCATTCCGCCTGAAGACGGTCGGTCCGAAGGCATCCGTGCTCCAGGCGAACAGCTCTGCGGGTGGGTCCGGACGGCAGTCGGAAGAACGCGTGATGCTTGTCGAATATACCGCCCGAGGACAGCCGTGCCGACGGCATACATGCTGCAGGCGAACTACTGCGCCTCTGAGGCGCACGCCGACCGCTTTAGACGGCAGAGGGAGAAGCATGGGTGCCGTCTCTATCCGCCCGAGGACGGTCGGACCGACGGCAAACGTGCTTCTGTACAAAGAGAATAAAGTCTTAGATTTTATTATCACCAAACAGCCGTCACCAGTACACAGCCCGCGCGCGGATTGAACCGGGAGAGCGAGATCTGCAGTGTAGTTGGTGAACATCAAAGCGGTCTCCTAGACTTACGATGAACATGACGAACTGCTGCAAGATGAGCTACTGCAGGAAGAATCGCTACTGCAAGATGAATTACTGCCGCTGCTGCAAGATGATCCTCCTCCGGATCCATGATGCGAACCGCTGCCGCCACTGCAGGAAGAGCCTCCGCCGTCTCCGCGTTTATTATTATCAACGAGCATATTGAATAACAGAATGTTGGTGAGCGTGCTGTTATCACTATAATCGCTCTGCCTGCTTTTTGCCGAAGAGTTTACGATACCAGCGGATGGCCGTTCAGACCCGGTATAGTTCCTTACGGAATATCTGGCTGGTGCGTTAACATTCCTTCCCACTCTCTTCGGAACTTCTTGCATTGCTTTTCGTCTTAGGTGGTAAGTAATCTGAGTCACAACATCCGTTACTGAGTCTGCAAACAAGGTATCCTGATTTACTTTGAAGTATTGCGAGATTACGACGTTTTGGCTCACTGACCGATTCATCTTGATGACGAGATCGATAAATTCGGGATTCAATTTGGATTGGCCAAAACTCCCTAGTAAGAAATTATTCTCCGGGTATACCTTGAAAATCACGGAGTAGATGAGCTCGAATTTCGCCCGATCATGTTCCCCCGGGGGCATCGTTTTCCCTACGTGCGGGGCGTGGTGTACCATTTCTCCCAGCAATTCTTCGCAGAACCCCTGATATTGCCTGGTAAACATTAAAGCTGTATGCCAAATCTCGTCAACGGATGAATTGTACATAGGGACGCTTTTGAGGTATATATTCATCACCAAGAATCGTTTAAATTCCAGAAGCATCCACGAATACATTTCTTCTGAAATTTCCGGCTGTTCGGCTAGCAGGCGATTCTTTACGACTGCCCAATAGTCCTCATGATTGTTGAATACTTCGTTGAAGTGGCTTTCAATGCAGGATAGAAACGTATTTTCTACAAAGCCCAAATTTTCCGGAGCGGGTGAGTGAAACGCACTCCCGGCATAAGGTTGCGTCTGTTTGGAAGTAGCCAATCTAAATAACCGTTGAATAAAGTTCATTGTACCCCCCCATTCGAGTTGCTTTTAATAAAAGCATGCAGCACCCGTCCTTTCCTATCCAGTCGAAAAACGTGAAGAATGAGCGCCGCGGTGCAAAATGTAAAGAAGATCGAGCCTCCGAGCCAAATTTTTTTATATAACGGGCCAACCGTCCAGAAATTCATTGTAATCAGGACAACCCAATTGATAAGTGTAGATATCGTAAAGTTCTGCAGCCGGAATGTAATGGCCGAACGATATTCCAGCAATTTGTAATGCTGCACCTTGACCCAACTATCATAATCAATGGGCGGATACGGTGTCCATGAGCAGGCATCCTGGTATTTCTGATACTCATCATAAAGCGGTTTTGTGGGTATGTAGCTCCCCTCCTTCTTGCTACGATCGTGTAGCCCATTTAGCATCAAATTCTTTTAACACTGGTTCTGGAAGTTTGCGTTTGTATTGGTTAGGAATATGATTATAACAATAGATCATCTTCTCACGGTTAAAGTTTGGTATTTTGCCAAGCAAGTCCCACTCCTCTTGGGTAAGATGTTCCCCGCAGTTTACGAAAATACACCGATGATGAACTTTCGCAAATTGCTGAACAGGGGGACTTCCGGATCCCGTCGCCGGCGGAGGTCCGGCATTCAGCAAATGTTTGAGAGCAGGGTTGCTGCCCCAATCTTTTTCACCTTGTTTATAGGGAGCAAGGTCCCTCCATCCCATCTCAAAGCTATCCAGTGCTTCTCGTAGTGCGTCGTTGACGGCCTGATCGACGGCGTTTTCGATATTATGTGGCTCCTTGGTAGGTTCGCCTTTCATAATCCCGAATCCGTAACCATCACGGAAATGCGGCCCAATGTGGACGCGAAGGATCGCTTTTACATAACGGTATGGGACATTAATATCCAGCTCTTTAATCTCTTTATTCCACCGGCTTCCGGTCGCCTGTTCCACCCTATCAGTGTAGACCTGATTCGGGATATAAGCTCTCTGGGTATCTTCGCGCTTTTTAACAGTGCCCTCCGGAAATCTTTCCTTTAGCGCGGCCACAACTTCCTCATAATTCAGTTCCATGCTCTCCTCCCTTTAAAAACAGTTCTGATGGAAGCCGATGGTCCAATTTTGTGTCAAGGATTGGTACGATCGATGATGCTCTTGGCAAATTTTTCAAGGGTATCCTCAAGGAGTCTATTGCCAAACAAATAAGTGTTTGACTCCCCACAATAAACATCGTGGTAAAGCCTGTTTTTCAGAATAACGAGGGCATCGCAAATTCGATAAGGTTCTAAATCTTTTGCCAGGCGCAATACTTCCAAAATGGCTATAAAATAATGAGAGTGGTCATCAAATTCATGTAAAGGAATGGGTGAATCGGATTCAATCATTGAAATATAAGTATCATTAAGTTTAATTTGCTCTAATGCACTTTTAAGAGTTAGCCCTCGATTCAATCGCATAACAATAAAATCAATAATATTGAATGATTCTATATAACCTATACTTCTTTTTGAATCCTTCTTCTTGAACACTAAAGAAACTCCCCCTTACTAAACAAATTGTCAGAAAATATTGAAGTAGGTTATACCGATCATAAATATGGCCACGAAGGCCCCCAATAAAAAAGTCACTCTCAAATGCTCCATGAACTCTTCAAATATTTTTCTTGGATTCATCATAGTGCACACAACACCAACGAGAAGCACAAGAAAGATCACAAGCTGAGACCAATTCTCGCTAAGATATGAATGGATCACCCGGTCTCCCCCTTTATTTACTGTATTTCATCAGCGTTTTATCGAACAAGTTATATACTTTGAGCGCTAAGTTTACGCGTTCGGGAAGCTCGAGGAGAAGTTGCTGGAAATATTCGATTCCAGATTCGGTGATTTCGTAATACCTGTTGTACCGGTTATCGTCTTCCCACCTGCTTGTTGCATGTCCTTTCTCGGCCAATACTTTCATTCGCTGAGCAAGGTAGGAGTCGTTGACCCCGACGCCATTGAGCATCTGGGTAATAACCTGGTCGATTTGCTTACCATATCGGCGTCCTTCTTGCAGCTCAGCCAGCACGATAAAATCGATAACCTGCTGAACTTTCACCACATGACCGAGCGTTAGTTCTTTCACCATAGGTTCTTGGTTCCTCATGACGGCATTTCCTTTCAAAATGTATTTCAGTTTGTTTCCGCTTTCTCGATATTTACCTTCCTACTAGGACCACTTTATCGATTCGCTGAAAGCCGAGAAGATGAATCATAAGGTCGTAATACTTGAGCTGCTGATCAAAAATAAATTTGAGATCGTCTCTGTTTCTTAAAAAACAGGTTCCGAGCGTTCCATTCAAATCATTGGCATTAAGATAATCGGTCATTTGATTAAAATCTTCTGGGCGAACATCGTCAACGACAAAAAAATCAGAATCTTCATGTGTAATAAATTGCACATGCTTATGCATCAAATTAAATGTTTTAGTCACACGATGGGCGTCAACAGAATGAATGTTATATTGAGTGAACCTATCCCTTCTGGAAATGTATCCAAACTTAGTCGAAGGGTCAGTCATTGAGATTAACTCTTTAAGAAACAGTGTCTTGCCTGTAGCGAGCGCCCCGGCGATTAATATATTTCGTTTTGTTGAAATGCAGTCGAGAATCAATTCTGCAGACGACTCGTCGGCACCCCATTCCATCAACTTCAGAACATGATTGAATTTATCTGCAGCTTTCATTCCGTACCTTCCTTTGTACCGATATAATCCGAAACGTTCCTTCTCATATTTTTCATGGTTTGAAGATTGTACTTAATTGTTTGGGCAGCCGCATCATATTCGGCTCGGGAAATATCGATAATGGCCGATACTTCCTCATAGGGCCTTAATTCGTGAAAATAGTTGCGATTGAACATATCCAACATAGTCACCTTACTGTACTCGCCGAGAGGGTTGAACGGCTCGATTTTTCCGATATCGGCCGGATCTATTGTAAAAGTAACGACCTTCTCTCCTATTGCTTTCAAAAGCTCTTCGTTACTCCAATTGTTGGACATACTAAATCATCCTCCTTTAATATTTCCTTGCCAATCGACCATCACATGATACGGGTCGAAGGTTTCGGTAGAAATCAAGAAGCGGCCGCAAGGATTTACCGCTTATCCTTGTTGATCGACTACGACAAAATCAGTAGGCAATTCTGTGAACAATACATCCGATCGAACGATTGATACTCCTGGCTGAATAACAAATTCCTTTCCTCTCCGTTCGACAGTTACCGCAGCATATGGCTCTCCCAACTTAAAGGAGTAACATACCTTAAATGGGTACGTACTGGACCCTCCTTTGCATCCGCTAATTCGTATCAATACCGGGGCAGGGATTTGCACTCTGCATGGGTGAGGTCATCCGTTACGATGCTGGCTTTCGCCCACCCTCTGCGTTAACGTCTTTGCATGCTTCGTTTACCCATTCCGCCACCCGGTTAACCCAAGTTCAGTCTCATTTGTTCTCACGGAAATGTTTATTAATCATTTGCTCAACGATTTTTTTTGCTTCTTTGGGATTATCAGGAAGCTTAATTTGTTCGGCCTTGCCTTCCTTAACAAGTTGATCAAGGTCAAGAGTGGCAGGGCTATATTTCCGACCTGATCTTAGTGCTCTTGCACACCATTCCTGAACGGTAGGATTATTCTCGTAGGCATTCTTCATAAAATCAATTGACTCATCTTTCATTTGCAACAACCCCTCCCCCTGTTCATTCAATTACTTCGTTGCACTTCGGACAATACAGTTTGAATCACATCTTGACAAAAATACAACACTTCGATTTCCTAATTGTCTTTCTCTGTAGTCCGGCGCCCAAGTTTACGAGCTTCCAGTACGGCCGAAGGATTTAGCATTCTAATTCTTTCACGATATTTCCGCTTGGCAGCCTCGGAATTTTTAGCAGCAATCGGTATCCGACCCTTTAGTTCTTTATCCCCCACTTCGTAAACTGGAGAGGTAAGCGGTTCGTCCCGGTAAATCCGAATCGTGTCATCGGCCGTTTGCAGGCTTGAACAAATCCGTTCGTTGCCGTAAGAATCCATTAGTTTGATTCCGCCTTGACTAGGCATCCTCCGAATCGTAAAGCCGTATCGGGAGGCGTACTCCCGAATGTCCTTCTCCTTTTTCAAAAGTATACCCCCTCATAAATTACAACCCTTTAAGAATTGCGCCGGCATATTTCCGGTTCCCTGCTGCTAGCTGCTTAAGAAAATTGAGGCCCTCCTCGGTTCGAAGCATGTCCCGAAAGTCGGGATCCATCGACTTTTCCATAAGTTGCTGGTTAAGAGAATCGGTTAATTGCCGAGCTTCCTGGTAGGTAAGGCCCGTCTCCAGAATCGGGCAGTGTTGCGACTTAAACCCATTCTCCGTGATCTTCGTAACCTCATTTTCTTCCCGATGAGAACGAAAAGCCATTTGATAGAACGTGACGATATATGTACCTTCATTCCCGCTCAATGAATCCACATACTTTTCAATCAGCTCCAATTTCTCTTTGTCTGAAACGTTTTTCAGAGATAAGGTATTCTTCAGGTATCGGATTTCGATTTCATTCACGCGTCTGCACTCCCTTTTATTCCTGATTATATATCGGTATCGTGGTTGTTTTTGCTGAAAGCATCCGGCCGATCTAGATGGTGTAATGGATGAGCCTTGCTTGTTTTAAAATCTCGTATCGCTGCTAAGAGAATAAAGCACTCGTATGTAAGATAGCTGCTGATTACGGATGGAATGAATTGTTGAGCGAAGAACAACTCGAAAATGTTCTTGTTCCCTGTCCCCATATACGTAATAAGGAGCGAAAAACATATACAACCTAGAACGATCACGAGTTCGAAGCATATCCCCAAAAGATACGATCTTACATAGGACCATAAAGCTTTGAAAGCCTGATGCTTAAAGCCATGAATATTTATGTTGCATGTCTTGCATATGGAATAAGCATTCTTCCAAGCAAATACCTCTTCCCAAATAACAATGGGATAAAAAAGAAACGCATTTCGGTCTCGACAATGATTACAAAATGAAAACACCTTTTTTATGAACTTCGGACGATTTTGGTTGCAGTCAAAATGACCGATCTCATGGGCGATCCCGAAAGCATGGTTTGAATTAAAGGTATCCCACGGAGAGACGAGTATCCACTTATAGTCTAATATCGCATGACAACCAACATCCATTTCATTTGTGCAGACAATTTCAAGCCCGCGCTCATATGCCTGCTCATAGAGCTGTAGATAAGGTGAGCCCGTCGGACTAAAGCTTCTATAAAAGTATGCTGTCATGATAAGAACACCTTCCATTTCAGAGTGCTTAACGAACGAGCCGCAAACCTTTCCCTCAAACCAATCGAACAATGGCAACGCGAGGAAAGATATTACCCCGCTCCAACGCAGACGAACCTGACCAAGCACGCCGGCGCCGCTCGAACAGCACTCACGTCCCGACAGGGGAGAAGAAGCCCGCGGCCCCGCGCGCCAAACGGCACATCGCTCACAACTCTATTATATCCTAATTATACCATATATACGCGTGAAAACAATATACGTGTTTGCACGCTTTCAATCATCCCGCTCCCCATCATACCTTACTTTTTCTCGTATCTATTCCCTTAATACCATTCCTTCTATTATTTGTACCTAGATCCGTACCTAGTTACAGATTTCTACTCTGTTACGTTAACCGTGTTTATTTATTAGCTGTTTTCTGACCTAGTTGCAGGCAGCATACCTACTCCTTTATCCGGATCCAGTAACAGCCTCCGATTGGGGGAGGGGCTGGTCGGGCGCTGCGCGCGAAAACGGGTTGTTAAGGGGAAGAGCCATATCTCAAACCAGAAGTCAATAGTCCAGACAAAACTTATATGCATCCGGCGTTGAAGTATTCATGAGTCGGGTAGGCTGTGGGAAGCTAGGTACGAAGGAAGCGGCAAAATATCTCAACAGGGTATAGATACATGGGGTCGGGATCGCCAAGCGGAAATAAGGAAGCGCAACGTCGAAGGTGGCGCCCGCAGAATCAGGGGAGCGTCAGGCCATCGGCCAAAAAGACGCCGCGTCGGAGCGGGAAAAGGTGCAGGCAGCACCACATCATGGCGGGGAGTCGCGCGGGCACGGCGGAGAACGTGTGCAAACACGTATATTGATATCACGCGTATATATGGGGTGAGAATGCCGTATCGGCGTGGTTTCGCGCGGGTTGTCGTGGGGAAAATACGGAACAATAAAGCCAGTTCCTCGTCCGCGCAAAGGCGGCCCGCCGGTTACGGTGGCGGCCCGTATGGCTATGCTGTAGTGCGCGCTTCTGGTTCTTCCTGATGCGGCCCGCGAAGGAGCGGCGCCCCGGCGATGGACGAAACCTACCGGAAGCCGCCGGTTATTTTATCGTGAAAATTTTCTTGATTGCAAAAGAAGCCCAAGGGATGCTTTTCCAAGGGCTTTGTTTTTCGGCGGTACCGGTGTTTGCGAATAATAAAGATTTAGACCCAACAATAAAGTATTAGACTGAGATAATAAAGTTGTAGACTAAATGCCAGCGCCGGCGGCCGGCCCGTATTGTTATAGCTTTCGCTCCCGGTTTCTTCCGGAGGCAGCTTCGAAGCGATCAGTGCGCCGGGGACGAGTCCGCCAGCTCGATCATCTGCAGCTCACGTTCCTGGTTTCTTCCGGCTGTGGCCGCGCTGCGATCATCTCACCGGCAACGGCCGCCGGCTCGATCAACTGCAAATCGCGTTCCCGGTGCTTCCAGATGCGGCCCGGCTTTGCGTTCGGCACGCCAGCGACGGCAGCGGCCCGAGTAGTCTAAAACTTTATTATCTGTTTTTTGTCTTTACCGCTTCGTAATCACGGGTTAGTCTACTACTTATTTTTCATAATGAGACGATTCCACATCTTCATACTCCCTCGCAGAATTAGCAATTCCAGTCTAAAACTTTATTTTCTTTGCACACCCGGATTCATTTTACGTATTGCTTAATGTATGTCGTTCACAACTGATAACGAAATTTCCCAATTGCCCTTAAATCTGAAAACGGACATTGCTAGTAATGGAGGTAAGAAAATTAAAGCTGAGGCACTTAATCCTTCGCGAGTTGATGTTGATGAAAACGGAAACACCATAATTGCAGGCTCCTCAGACAAAATATCTACAATGGACTTGACTGAGGGAGATTTTTCGATGTATGGAATTGCTGTGAAAAACACCGCTCCAAATACTAACGAAAATAGTTATACAGTATATGCTCAATATAAGTGGGCAAAAGCACCTGTAAACTGTTACACAGATTCACTAGCAATGGCATGGCAAAGTATGGCTGTACCCTATGGTGATCCAACAGGTTACAATTACTGGCGTTCAAACGGAGGAACTTTTCAATATGTAAATGAGGTTGATAAAAAACAAATTGAAGGAGACTCATGGGATGTAGACGTAATATCGTCAGGAACAACGCAACAAGATGGTTATGGGAAACAAGAAATTCGTGTTCCTAAGTCTTATGCTGGACAGACAGCAGCAGTTGCATTAGGCTATAATCATAGATACATTCCTGGTATTGCCGAAGTTGTTTTAGCTTACTTTAGCATCGACTTTAAAGGCTTCTCGCAAACGGAATGGTACGATAGATTTAATTTTACATATTAAAGTTGAAATCGTGGGTATGTTTACGATACTCACGATTTTTCACCTTTCGTGAGAGGGGGAAGTAATATATTTATGGTAATTATCTATGTTCTTCTAACAATAATTTGTTTTTATGTAATAGTGGGGTTACTCAGTATATTTCACATTTACCTTGTTGTAGACAACAATGAACCTGTGTACTTCCTGCTTTTGACGATAATTGGCATCCTTCTTTACATACTACAAATTCTAAAGAAACTTCTTCCCAAAAATTCGAAATAAAATTAGGATATACTCCTAAAAATCTTAAAATGGAGCTTGTACGGTATCACATACCCCCCCCCTCCGCACCAGCCATATGAGGCTAGCGGGGGGTTATTTATTGTTTATACTGCTAAATCGGTCATTCCGAACACGTAAGTGCAGCCAAAATCAACTATTGCAACTTGATTGGGTGCGGCGGAAATATTGAAGCCGAACCTGAATGAAGCTACATCCGGTGCTACTGTCGCCTTGACAAGAAAAAGGGTACGACTTCTTCCGGCACGAATGCTTCGTATGGGATATTCACAGCGACCGCCCCGTTCAAAGTTTGCAACTCGCAGCCGCCGGACCAGACGCGGATATAGCAGGCTAGCAGAAGAACGTCGCGAATTTCGACGAGTCCATATTCAAAACGTATGTCCCGTTCACTGCGGTTGCACCGGCTGAATTGTCCATCGTGCGTCTGATCCACGTACCGGCAGGTAGTTTTCCGCTTGTATCCAATTCAAAAGTACCTGGTTGCGCTGCGGTCCCGGCGACCAAAGTCCAGCCGCTGCCACCTCCGGCTGAATCGGAAAGCGGATTGGAGCAGAGTCCGCCACCCTTCGCGGTGAAAAGCCAAGGCATTTTCGGGAGCAGCGTATCCAGAACGGCAGGAATTGCTTTCGCCAATACCAGATGGCCCGCATCTTAGCGTGTAGTTTGAATCATTTATATACTTTTTTTGAAGCAAAATTTTGCCGTAAGTGCGGAATTTGAAGCTATTCATTGCCGTAACATCCTAAGAAAATAAGATGAAATCAATGCTCTCATTTACCAGAAAGCCTGTAATAATGCCCGTCAGCGGAGTTTGAAGCAAAATTTTGCCGCGAGTACTTTGAAGCATTTCCTTGCCGTCGCGGCAATAAATAGGATCAAATCATCGGACGGAATACGTGTGAACACTTATATTGATTTCACGTATATATGAAACTGGATATCCCGATCTGAACACGCATCCCGTCTGATAGGTGGTGCCATCCCCCCAATAATAGGGAAGCGACAACTTATGGTGGTAATTGACGAGAACAGCCTGCGCTTTGTTCATGGCATCTTCATAAAGTCGCCATTGAGCTGCGTTGGCCATCTGCCGGTGTGAAATATCCGGAGTTGCTTCGGCCATTTTGGTTAAGCCAATATTCGTACCCATTGCCATAATGGTAGCCATGAGTACCTTTGTTTCCTCATCGGGTGTAGCCAAGATACGTGTCTCGGCTGTACCCGTTTTCAATAGGTGCCGGTTTTCAATAAATCTGCAGTACCCTAAGACGTAAGAAGGCGACCTGCTCAGGTCGCCTTCTTCAATGAGTATGATGTTATAGAAGTCCACAATCCTGAAGGATCTTGGCGACAGATTCATGGACTGTAAGTGAAGGGTTTTCTCGAATATATTTGAACCCTCGGTGCTCGAGAGGTCGCACGCCGTTTTCTTCATGACGTTGCATAATTCTAGCGGCTCTTCTTATTGCATCCCTTACATCATTCAGCGTTAGCTTCCGAAGTACTCGCTTAAAGTTGCTCTCATGCTTATACGTTCCGAGTTCAGTGAACCGTTCATCGTAGGCGCTGTTAATATTACGAAGATAGTGGGATCTATGTTCGACATGGGCATTACAGTCTTCCTTATGCAAAACCATCCAGAGTTCGAAAGTCAGGCTGCTATACCCCAAATGGTACTTGATTTGCTTGCCTTTAAGGCTGTTAGCCAGTTTTAGCAGATCCAAAACCTCAAGGAAGCCCTCAATATGGCCATGACTTTCGTAATCAAACCAATGAGTAATCTCCACTTTATCAATGATCGGAATGCCCTTCGCATATTTTAATGGGTTCTTCTCGACCTTACTTCTTATCGATACAGTATGCGTAGCCGCGGGATCAGCGTTGATTGCTTCTTGAAGCCAATCAAGATACCACTTCTCAGTTTCACCCTCTACTGTGAAAAAATATTGTTTATTACTCTTCCTGATCGGTGGCATCTTGAATCTGTTCACCTCTGCTTTCCCATAGGTTTTCAAAAACAGAGGTAAAATCGATGTCTTTGATAGCCCCGTACTGGTTGACGAAGTAATTCTTCATGTAGTCGCCGCCGTTTCTCACACCCTCCCTGCCGGAAGTGCCGAAATCGGATAGCGAATAATGGTTGCTGCAGAAGGTAACTTCATCACGCTCTACGAATTTGATCTCATCCCGTCTAAACAGGTTCGAGTTGAGGAATATCGGGTTATGGGTGTTGAAGATCAGCTGCGCATTTTTCTTGTTCAGCTCATCATTATGAAAGACATTCACAAGGGACATTAGGGCTATTGGATGAATGGACGCGTCGAACTCATCAACAATTAAGGTGCCCCCTGACAACAGAGCATTCCGTACTATCGGAAACATGTTGACGAAACGGATTGTTCCGAAGGACTCGAAGTCTTCTGCGTGAATAGGTCTGTTACCTTCATGCCCACCGACTAGTGAAACGAGTTTAGGTTCGGAATCATCATCATTCTTCAAATACCCCAAGGCGTTCGAATTGACCCCAAAGATGCGGGCTGCTTGATTAACGACATTACTGAGATAAAGAGTAGCCTTCTTGGAGTTCGAGGGTTTTACTTGCAAGGAGTCCGCTCGGCAGAAAACCATGAACTTATCTTCGAACCAGTTACTTATAATGCTTGCCAATGACGAACTGAACATGTTCTTGAAGCCGTTCATCAGGAACAGCTCTTCCCTGTTCAAGTTTTTCTGCACAAGTTTAATGGCAACTCGAGCTTCATTTCTATCGAATCCATCGATGTACTTCTTAATGAATTCGGGTGCAGTAGGAAACTCTATCTCAGCATTGTCTCTAGAGAAAATTACCTTTTCATCCACATAAAGAACTTCTGATAAGACCTTTCGATTATACTCATCATCCAGAAATCGTCCAAGATCCAAAGACAGTTTATATTCGAACAAAAAGCCTTCGTTAATGAACTTAATACCGAAGTCTACTGGAACCTTATTAAGGTTATCCTTGTTAGGGATGTACTCCAACTGAGTGGATGCAGGATTTGCATGGGACTTGGTATCAACGTTCCGTATATGCCCTCTTAACACGATATTCTTCATAACATCCATTGCACCAATGATGTTGGTTTTACCGGATGCGTTCGGTCCATAAATTACTGCCGAACTTAGCCCCTTATGAAGCTTGATGCCGATCTTTTCCTTAAGGATACTGTAGTCCAGACCTTTTTGCTTAGGTGCTGGTGTCATTGAGAAAACTAACTCATCTTGAAAGGATTTAAAGTTTTTCGTCCTAAATTCAAGGAGCATGATCATTACCCCATTCCATTTTGCAATATTTTCGCAAAATCATACTTATATTATATCCATTATCATTGCCAATAGTCAATGGATTATACGATTTTGAAGAAAAAATGCAAAATCAAATTTATTGTACCTGGCTATCCCTTACTAACCGTTAATAGATACCTGTTTCGATACAGCCACCAAACGTTTCGTTAGTTCCTGCTGAACCAAAACAAGTCGAAAGGGTTAGAAACTTGATGGGCATGTGGCTCTACCCCTTAATGTATCTGCCATATCTTCGTTTAATCATGCCCCTCGAGCTCTTGGGCTTTGCATTGTTCGAACAAAGGAACAAAGCCGCTCTCGAAATACCGGATCCATTTAATCAGCTCATATTCTTTGACCGCTTCCTCGATCATTGCCTTTCGAGTCATTAGTGGGAGACCGGTAACGTCATCACCCATATAAGCCAAAAAGTCATAAGCTACGAAGCAAAGACCGGGCGTCACCTTCATTCACCGTGTGGAGTGAAAACGAGCCATCATTGCCTCAAATCGGGTTTTCCCGTCGCCGTATCGCATACGGCAAGCTCGCCGTCAACGATCGTCCCCTTACCCAGCGCGGCGCCGGCGGCTGCCGTGACTTCGGGAAAAACGCGACGGCATTTCATTTCGGTACCTGGTCTACATACGGACACAATCATGGCTGCTGATTATGCCGCGTATGCCGTCTATTTTGAGATATCTACATAAAATTGCACATAAAAAAGATGTACATAATTCTCAGCTCACCCAATGATTCCATATACAATTAGGTTCGACCCCATGATATGTTTATATTGGAGGGTGTTGCCTAATGTTGAACGAACCGATAAAGCCAATGCTGCTAACTCCGCTGCAGCCGAATCAGATAAAGAAGAACTGGATATCAAGTTTGAAATGGGACGGCTTTCGAACACTGATTCACTATGATGAAGGTAAGGTTAGGGCTTTTTCAAGGCATGGCACCGAGATCACATCACGGTTTCCTGAATTGATGAATATAAAACTTCCAATAGAATCAGCAATCTTGGATGGGGAATGTATAGCATTCGACTTAACACAGCCAAAAGATCAACCACCAAAATATTGGTGGGACGATGCAATGGCCAGATTCAATACGAAAAAAGAGGCAGCTGTTAAGCAAATTTCTACTACATTGAGGGCTCATTTTCCCCTATGGGATATATTGTATTTGAACGGCACGCCGATACTGGAAAAGAGCTTTAAAGAACGAATAGAGCTATTATCCTCTGTAGTAGAAGCATCAGAGACTTTATCTGTTACCCCCGTTTTTGATGATGGTCATGAACTGTTTCAAAAGGCGAAAGAACTGGGATTAGAAGGAATCGTTCAATATAATCCGAATGCCACTATCCATTTGGATACTCGCTCTAAGAACATGGTTAAGGTTAAAGCTTATCAGTTCATTACGTGCCAAATATCGTCTGTAAGGCTTAAAGGCGGTTTCGGATGGGGTCTAACCGTAGATGGAAGATATGTGGGTGTGTTGGAATTTCCGCCTAGCACTGAAGTAATACGTGAATTTAATCAGGTTTCTAAACAACTCATAAGGCACGAGGATAAAGGCTGGAGGTATATTGAGCCAGTATTAAGTTGCAAAATCAAATTTCAGTGTTTCACGAAAGAAGGAAAATTACGATCACCGAAGTTCGAAGAATTATGTACACCTATCTCTGTGCAATGAAAAAGCTCAAGATATTGATCGTCCGGGATTTGTCAAGTTATGGACAGCAAAAACCCGGCAACCGTCACACTTCATCGTGTAAACGTTATGCCGGGTTATTTTTTAAATAACGCTTTCTGTTTTCTGACTGTAAAAACCAATGGGACAAAGCCAATCCGTTTTCCGGCCCGGATCGGAATAATCATCTCTGCCGGCTTTACTTCGTTTAAGTGTGGCGGTAATCCTGTCGATCAATATTTCTTTGGAGGGGTTTGATTAACTCCAACAACATACCACTCCGACCCGCCGGAAACCATTTCCAGCTCGGATTCATCCAGCTCCCGCTCACCGCGTGCTTCGTCCGAAGACGCACGCGCTTTTAACTGCTCAAATGGTTGATTTGCTGTTTTCAATGTCCAATTCATCCGATATCCTCCTCATTTTTAATGCTCTATCCCATTAGATTCATTATAAGAGGATAAGTTTAAAACTAGTTAAAAAAAACGACAATACCCTCAAAAAAATGAAACTTCCTGCAAATGCAACAAACAGCTCCAATAAATCATTCCTGTTGAACACGCTTATCCAGTCATCAACTTTATTTCCCGATTTGCTTGCCAGATAATCGAAATTCCGTCACTTTCGGCTCCATCGGTATGACCAGCCGTCGAATGATTCCCTCCATCTGATCGTTGCCTGCTTTGACTTGAATGACGCCGTATGGAATTCCCGATGCCAATCCGGCGTTCGATGTACGCGACGCCAGCGCAATGCCCAGCCACGACCGGCGATATTCCTTCCGCAAGAATACGGCGCGGTAGCACAGTACGTCGCTGAGTTCGCGATCGACAATCGACCATCCTGCAGGCTTGTCTCCATCCATCAAAATGAAGCTACAGTCCCGGCAGATCGTCTCCGTTTTCCTGTCTGGCAGGAAATAACCGTCTTTGCCCGCTTCCCCTTGTTCAAGGGTGGCGGTGATCCTCTCTGCAATGTCTCTCGACCATGGTACAATGCGATAGCGGGGAGGAAGCCGATTCCGAGCAAGCCAATCCGCTTGTTTTAATCTCTCTATCTCGAATCGGTAGTACGTGCTAAACAAGGCGGGACGCTCCCACCCTCCCGCCGCCAGCAGCGCTTCGAACGGGGAGATGGCAGGCAAAGCATAGTATTCCGTGTCAATCCGGGAAATGGCCTCCTCAGCCAAATACTTCATCAGCGCTTCAAGTAGAGCGCGACCCCCGCCTCGCTTTCTAAACCTCTCTTCAACGAACACCGACAGCAGCTTGCTTTCGCCATTTTGCCAATTGACGTGTCCGACAATCATGCCGGCGGGCACATCGTAAAGACTGGTGCCAAAGGCGATAAAGCCACTATCTGCGAAGCTTTCATGATCTTGCAGACACGCGCGATACGATTTATAAGTAAATCTCAGATAAGGCCCGCTGGTTAGCGGCGTTAGCTGTTTGATCTGAAGCGGATGCATAATCTGCCAACTCCTTCCTTTACATCACTTGACGGGACGCCAAATTGGCAAAAAGACCTCCTCGGCGAATTAATTGCTCATACGTTCCTTCCTCTACAATTTTCCCCTGTTCGACTACGAGAATCCTGTCGGCATGACGGACTGTGCTCAGCCGATGAGCGATGACGATGCGTGTGACATTCATTCGGTCCAGCATGAAGGTTATTTTTTCCTGGGAGAGCTGGTCCAGCGCGCTTGTCGCCTCGTCCAGGAAGACAATGCGCGGCTTATGTACGATAGCGCGGGCGATCAAAATCCGCTGCACCTGGCCCCCTGACAAGAGTCCAGACGCATCGGACAAAACGGTATGCATCCCCATCGGCAGCTTCGCGATGTCTTCATCAAGACCTACCGCTTGCGCCGCATTCCAGGCATCTTCATGCGTCATGCCGCCGCTCTGCCCGATGATGTTGTCGGCAATGTCCCCTGCACATAACGCGCCGTTCTGCAGCACGACCCCGCACTGCTTGCGGACGGCTCGAAGATCCAGACCATTCAAATCTTTGCCGTCATAATAGATCGCACCCGATTGAGGCCGGTCGAAGCCGATCAGCAGACGAAGAAGCGTGGACTTGCCGCTGCCCGACGAGCCAACCAGCGCCACGTACTCTCCGGCCCGAATGCGCAGGGACAAATCATGCAAGATCGGCGGGCCATCTTCCTCGTAGCGAAACGTGGCATGACTGATCTCGATGTCGCCAGACAGCTCCCCGGGGTCATACCGCGTCGCCTCCGACTCCGGCTGAGCATCGAGCAATGGTTTCATCCGCCGGTAGAGCGGAATAAGATCAAAAAGCGGGAGAGTAGAGGCGCAAAGCCCGATGATGGAACCGATTAACGTCGAGAATGCGGCGTAAAATGCAGCGAATGCTCCCGGCGGAGGTGCGATGCTGCTTCTTCCCGCCAGCCAGAACAGCAGCAAACCCGCCAATACCGTGTATCCGCTGTTGATGACGAGCAGAACGTTGTGCAGAGCTCTTAACCGGTACGCGTAGGCGCGCTGTTCTCCGTAACGTTTGCTCCATTGATGGAAGGCTCGCGTTTCGGCCCCAGATACCCGGATCTTCATCAAGCCGCTCAGCAATTGCACCAGTATGCCGGTAACGCTGCCCTCCAGCTCAGTCTTCTGGATCGCCAGCCTCATCAGCGGATAGGAGAAAGCAGCAAACACCCCGGCATAGAAGGCGACAAGACCGAGAGCTGGCCATGCGAGCGATGGGTCGTACATGAACAGCAGGACCGTCTGCAGGACCGCGAATAAGGTTCCTGCCATTCCCGTCAGCAGCCAATTGGACAAGATGCGAAAAAACATATTGATACCGCTGAATCGACTCGCCAAATCGCCCGCGTTGAACTGGCGGAAGAACGGAAGCGGCATGCGCATCAGACGATCCCATACCGCACTTTGCAAGGAGGCATCCCAAGCGCTAAACACGCGAAGCCAGGTGGAAGACTGCGCAACCGTGAAGCCGAAGATGGCAAAAGCGACGGAAGCGAGCAGCAGGAATACCGGCATGAGCTGCTGGCCCTGCAAGTTGGGCAAAATTCGATCGACAACGATACCTGTAGCCGCCGGGAAGCAAAGTCCCAAGATACTGGACAGAAGGCCAAATCCGATGCCGCGCCACAAATCCGACTGTAGCCTCTGCGTTAAGGCCAGCTTCGCCAAATCCCACAGCTTAAGCGGTCGGTTCGGTAGCGGTCGGTATAGCTCGTAAGCGAACGCTTGAAAATAGAAGGCAGCCGGCCCGTTGATGATGATCGGTGACTCAGAGAGCGGTTCAAGCCAAGCCTCATATCCGCCCGAACGTCTTGGCAGCAGTGCGGCTGGGGTCCCATCTTCTAGAAAAGCGAGCAGCGGGCCATGATCGTCGCGATGCCAGCCTTCGCGCAGAGCAACCCGCCTGTACGCTACGCCCGATTCCTGAAACACCCGCTCCGGCGTTTCCGGCTTGCCGTCCCCACGCGCCTTCGGCGTCCGAATGGAAATGCCGATAAACTGGCCGACTTTCCTGCAGCAGGCGACCAACGGGTCTTCGTCCCCGCCGTCCTCTCCGATGAGGCTCCCGCGGCATTCGGTAACTCGGGACAGATTGGCAACCGACTGCTCCAGCAGAAGACGATCCTGCGCAAGACGCGCCAGAAGCCGGCCCCGCTGCTCCTGTTCTGCTTCTTCCTTCTTCAGAGCAAGTGTCTGTGAGATCAAGCGGTGATACGCAAGCAACTCCTCTTCCCAGCCCGGACGTTCGCTTACCTGATTTGTTGTGTAGGCTCTAAGAACGTTGCCTTCGGAGGAAGCGATCCAGGCAGCCCTAGTATCTGGAATCCTGACTCCTACCGGCGTGGAACTTGGGGCTGCGGCTTGGCCTAGTGCAAGCAGCCACTCATTGATTTTACCGAGCCATCCGGTCCGATCTTCGGCAGTGGCAGCTTCGAGCATGTCCATCATTCGCTGCACCGGAAGGTGCCAAACTTCTGCCCCCGGCGGCACGTCCGCAACGATCCGTAAATCCCCTTCGCCCGCAAGCGAAAAAAACAATCCTTTCTCCTCAATACGCATCAAAAAGGTTCGCCCGCCCGCCGGCCTTCCTTCGGCGAGCATCGGTATTGCATATAAATCCACCGTACCGGTAACGACGTAATAACAGACCCCCGCTTCGTTCAACGGAAGCCAAGCCTCATCCCGACGGTGAAGCGAGGCCAGGGAGGCAAGCAGCTCTTCGTTCATGATACGTCTTTCCTTTCCAAGGCGACCTCAAACAACCGGGTATACGGTCCTGCCTCGCGCGACAGCTCCTGATGGGTGCCCATCTGCACGACCTTGCCGTGCTCCAGAACGATAATCAGGTCGCAATCCCGGATCGCGCTTAGCCGGTGGGCGACGATCAGACTGGCGCACCCCCTTCGCCGGATGTTGCGGTAAATTTCCGCCTCTACCAGAGGATCCAACGCACTCGTCGCTTCGTCCAAAATGATCAACGAAGGCTGCTGTGCCAGCGCCCGCGCAATCTCGATTCGTTGTGCCTGCCCGCCGCTAAGGTTCCCGCCCCGCTCCGCCACGTAATGATCATACCCTTTCGTCCTCGCGCTGATCACTTCGTGAATGCAGCTGTCCTTGGCCGCTTGCACGAGCACTTCCTCAGGAATCGTCGGATCCCATAAGCTTAAGTTATCTCGAACCGTTCCCTCGAACAGATGAATATGCTGGTCAACCATGGCGATGGAATGAGCGAGCAGCGGCCCCGGGAGAGAGGAACGCTCCTTCTCATCGAACAGCACCGAACCCGACCAAGGCTCACATAAACCCGCCGCCAGTTTGGCGACCGTCGATTTGCCGCTGCCGGAGCCGCCCACGATAGCCACGCTCTCGCCCGGATCCAGTCGGAGGCTGAGCCCGTCAATCAGCGGCGCTTCCAGCGGGCTATATCCGAATACCGCATCTTTGATCTCCAGACTTCCGCTCAGCTTGGAACCGGTCTTCACGTCCGGCTTTCGCGACAGTTCTTCCTTCGCTGCGATGCCGCTTACGGCGTGGGCGGGATGCGTGAGGACATCGTCCAGGCGCATAAGATTCCCTTTCATCTCGTGAAGCTCGCTGCCCATCGAGACGAGCTGTTTCACCGGCTGCAGGAATCCATCGGCGAAAGCCAGAAATGCTATAAGTTTGCCGACCGTGAATTCACCCTTCCCGATCAGCCAACAGCCAACAGTCAGAATGAGCGTTCGATTCAGGAGCTCCAGCAGCAGCGGAACCGCAGCCAAATATTGCGCCGACAGACGGAACTTCTGCTCTGAGTTCACCAGATTCGCTTGGTATCCGGCCCAACGCGCAAAGAAATCCGCTTCCCTGCCGTTTGCCTTGAGCGTCTCCATGTTCAGCATTCCCGCTACAGACACCCCGCTGAATTTGCCTGCATCCGCCTGGAGCTTCTGGCTCTGATCAAGCCGGTTTCGTGACACGTACAGGAGGTAGACGACATTCAGCAAAGCAATCCCCAGTGCTGCAAAGCCCAGACAGGATTGATAGGCTAACATAAAAACGAAGTACAAGACGACCAGAATCAAATCGATGAACGTACCCGCCAAACGTACGGTCAGAAACGCCGCTACACGATCATTCAGCTGGGCCCGACCCGCCAATTCTCCGGGGAAACGATGAGCGAAAAACTGTACCGGTAGACGAAGGAGGTGCCATACGAACGCTCCCGACATCCCCAGCGATATTCTCGTCTCGAACCGCAGCAGTACGCGCTCCCGCAGTGCGGTCAGCATCATGCGCAAAGCTGCTACGGCACCCATCCCCAGCAGCATCGCGGGCAGCCATTCCGACTGATCGGAGAGCAGCATTCGGTCGATGAAAATTTTCAGAAACACCGGAACCAACACACCTAACGCTGCCAGAGACGTTCCTGCCATCATCAGGTACGCAAGCCCCGGGCCAGTCCCCCGCAGCCGCTCTCTCAAGGCACTGATAACGGAGAAGGGTCTGCCTCCCCGACGGAATTGATCCCCAGGCTCAAGAGTAAGGATGACGCCGGTGAATGATTTATCGAATTCTTCTTCCGGTACGACGGTCGGACCGTGCGCCGGATCATTCAGGTATACCTTCCCCTTGCCAAAATGCTCCACTACAAGGAAATGGTTGAAATTCCAATGCACGATAAACGGCGGCTTGAGCTTGCGCAAGCTGCCCGGTTCTTTTTTGTATCCCTTCGCCAGCATGCCGTAGTTTTGTGCGGCCTTCATAATATTGTTGGCCTTGCTGCCGTCTCTGGACACGCCGCATGCCGTTCGGAGCTGTTCAAGCGGCTCATGCCGACCGTAATAAGCGAGAATGATGCCGAGTGATACGGCTCCGCATTCAATGACCTCCATCTGAAGTATCGTTGGCGTTTTGACCCGTCCGCGAAGGAGCTTCGAAATGTGATGCAGCATAGTTCCCCATTCACCTCCGTTAAAATAACCACTCGACAGGGTGGATGGTTCGTATAAAAAACTCGGCATGGCACAGCATGCCGGGCTGCGGCGCGAAAACCGGATCGGCTTGCGCCGCAGCCCCCTGCCGGTCGGCAGTTGGACTCACAGCACCTGGCGACCGGCTCAAGCGAACCGTTACTTCCACCACCGGACTTTGCTGCACCCACTTATCCACCATTGCGGCATTGCCTGTCATGCGCAGCATACGATTTCGGTCCGACGGAACCGTCGCCGTCTGAAGCACCTCGCCGCTCAGCACGGAGCGGTCCTCGGAGGAGGGGCGGTTCGGCCTCACCCATACCGCGGTTCCCGGAACAAGTGCTTTAGCCTTTTGCAGAGGCATGTATACGACAGCCACCATATCGCTCTGCGGATTCCCTGCTTGCAGAGCGATAATCGGATCGCCGATCTTTACCCATTCTCCAACCGTATGATGTACAGCCAGGACGACCCCTTGCTGCATGCTGACGATCCTCGTTTGTTCCAGGACGGTTCCCGCCTGCCCTTCCTTCGCCCATGCAGGATTATACATACGGGCGATCGTTTGCCCCCGCTTCACAAGCTGCCCCGGTTCCACGGCAAGGTCCGTTAGCTGTCCGTCGGCGCCGGCGGATACCTGTGCCACACCTAGAGGTGTCGTAAACACCCCATCACCTTCAATCGATACCTGAATTGTCGTCGTCACGCTCCAGATGAAGACGGCTGCGACCACCATTACGATCGATACAAGGGCGATCCAATGCGGGCGGCGGGTTATTGTAACCAGCACATCCAGCTTATCCGGAGTGGACAGCTGCTCCAAAGACGTCTTGCGGAATACTTGCTTATTCATAAAGGGCCTCCTGCTGAAAATTCAAATAATCCCCCGCGGTGAAAACTCAACACCCGATCCAACTATCTAAATAAAGGAATGTTAAGAAAATAAATCCATCTCACGTTTTCGCCCCTCTCTTTCGACAAACCGCTCCGAATATTGTCAATTTCTACAGAACAATTGAACAACGACATCCCAATCCTTTTCGCTTCTAAAATTCCTCCTCCAAACCAATTCCTGTCTTCATTAACTTGAAATTATAACGGGACAAGTTTAAAACGAGTTTAAAACCGACAATTTCTTCAAAAAAACTACGACGGCATAATTAACCTGCCAACAATTCTTCAAGACGGTCGTAGAAAGTTTGACACACCTTCTTGGCTTTCGCTTTACGCCGCGGCTACGCGACCTTTCTGATTCCAAGCTTTATACCATTGGGAAGCCTAGCGATTTTCCGAAACTGGAGAAGCTGCTGCGCGGCCAAATCAATACAAAGATCATTCAGGAGAATTACGATGATGTATTGCGGCTCGCGCACTCCATACGGGAAGAAACGGTTTCGGCTTCGCTGATTATGGGGAAACTCGGAAATATGCTCGTCAAAACCGTTTAGCAACTGCACTCCGGGAAATGGGACGTATCGAGAAAACCATCTTCATCCTGGACTACATTTCAAGTGAAGCGCTGCGGCGGAAGATCAATCGGGGGTTGAACAAAGGTGAAGCGATGAACGCATTGGCCAGAGCGATCTTTTTTGGCAAACACGGCGAGCTGCGTGAACGCGCTCTACAAGATCAGCTCCAACGGGCCAGCGCATTGAACATTCTCATCAATGCAACAATCAGTGTATGGAATACGGTTTATTTAACACAAGCAACGGAATATAGAAAAAGCACTAAACAATTGAATGAAGAATTGTTGAAGCATATTTCCCCTCTTGGATGGGAACACATTAATTTCTTAGGCGAATACAAATTTGATATAAAACAAATCGCATCTTTGAAAGGGTTACGGCCTCTTAAACAACTTTCAAATGAAGATTAGGTGCCATACAAAACAAAAGTGAGGTATTAGCGTCATGCTCGACTACGAAAAAGTAAAATGGATGATTGAGCGTAAAAAGCGTCTGCATTACACCGAACCCCGTTTTCCAGGATGACTCGAATGATATTTGCAACGCATTAACGAAAGCTATGAATGAGACAATGGCCTTTTTGGAGTCATGCACCGACGAAGAGATAAATCTATTGTCCGATGAGTTATTCGACGTTATAGATGCCTTTTATGAGGCGGATCAAGGAGGCGGTTAATGTGTAAGTTTCCTCAAAATGTTTGTGGAAAGCCGCACTAACGTGGGGATCCAGGATGAAATTCAGGGCATTATTGAAACCTTGGACGAGCTTGCAAATACTCTTCCCGTTGATAAGGAAGACTTCATAACCGGTGGGGAAGCAAAGAAGCAATACGGTCTAAAAGTTGATCTTCCATAGTGCTTGCACAAAACAAGCCGGAATTCCTTATCGTACGGAATTTCCGGCTTGTTTGAATAAGTTTTCGCTTAGCGTACGTTTTCCGCGTTTTGTTGGCGGTACCCCAAAATCGTTAGCAAACTAAAATAAGTTTTAGACTGGACCCGCAATTAATATACGTCAAAGACGAAACCAGGAAATAAAGTATTATACTCCGCAGAGCGACCAGGTCAACGCCGTCGCCGGGCGCGCCGCCCCTTCGCTGGCCTCATCCGGAAGAACCGAAGCGCGACTTCAGCGTAGCCACCCGGTCGCTGCCGTCACCGGCGCGCAGCCCCGTGCGCGGATGGCCTCCAGAAGAAACCAGAGCGAGAGCTGCAGCCGCTCGAGCTGTCCGCCGCTGGCGCGCCAGTCTACAACTTTATTATCTCAGTCTAATACTTTATTGTTCGGTCTAAATCTTTATTAGTCGCAAACAGATATCCTTTACTGGCAAGTAAAGGGATCATTTTGAGCTTTTTTGTACTTGTGATTTTATGGAGATACCTTTAGCTCCCCAATATGCCCTTCGGACTCAAACGGCTCGTCCGCCTCGTCACATAGCATAGGATCGACATACATAACTCATCACCTACAGTAAGCGTAACAAATCGCGGAGTGGGAGCCTATAGGTAGATCATGGTATATTATTTGCTACTCGCTTTTATTACATGCATTTTGTGGTAGTATAATGTAAAGGGAGTTGAACATATGCTCAAGGAATTGAACTTGGCAGACTTTATGAAGACTCTCCAGAAACTCGTCTGCATATTGTCGTTTGTTGGTCTAATAGCTTTCGTCTTTGGAATGTTCATATGGACGATCAACCTGCCCGACTTTCACCTGCCTGCATTGGCTCACATGCTTCTCTTTTACTTCAAGCTCGTCCTATCGCGGTATTGGTCAATGTCCCTTGTGTTTTGCGGATCACTGCTGCTGCAGCTTTATTCCAACGATGGCGTTTTTCAGATAATCATGATTGGCAAGGCACTGATGAATAGTCTTTACGTCGTCGCCGTGTTATTGGCAAGCTTTGGATTCGGCATGATTCACACATCATTAAATCCGCTTTATTTACACGTCATTCAGGTTTGGATCCTCCTCGAGCTCACCTATTTAGCTGCGCTTGTAGCCCGCCGCCACCTACGCGGATTTTGATAGAAAACGCCATCCATTGGGAGAGGCGTTTTCTCTTAGGTACAAATCATCCATGCATCCGTACTATTATTTCAGCGACAAATTCTTTTCGTTCCAGGTCCGTTTGCAGTATGGAGTACTTCAGCAAGATATCCGCATGCGATTCCCCAGGATCGATACTGTCCCTCTAGTTGAAGCATTCTAAAAGCGATATTTATCAGCTTTCTCTTCCCACCGATCATATGCCCGTTTCAGGTAAGGATCGTCGGCAACGTCTTCTATGAGTAGCGGTGGCTTTTTTTGGTTCTTGCGACGGGCCTGAATTTTTTCGATGTTTTGGACAAGCAACTCGTCACGCTCTTCCCCGATCCTCTGCAGCTCTTCCGGCGTCCTGGCTGTACCGCGGTTGAGCAACGTCTTGTACGTTGAGACGATCTCATTGAGGACCTTAACATCGGCTTCGGTCATCTCGGCCATGTTCTCGCCGATATTTTTCAGTTCGATTCCAAAGAGCGTATCGTCCAGCGGCGTATCGTAGATCGAATTCGCATAATTGTCTTCAATCGCTTTGACAATAAAGCCCGCCAAGTTGCGAATCGGTTGGCCAGAAGCATCCATATGGATGGCCTGCCGAACATTTTCCTCAATATAGAATGGATGATACCGCTTGGCCAACTGCAGCGACTTGTTCCTATGAACACCGTTACTGACAAGCAGGTTAAGCAGACGCTCAGCATCATAGTTAGCCTCTTCCTCGGTACGGGTGTTCGCGTTTTTCGAGATACGGAAGATAAAGGAGTCCACTGAGCGCCCTACTCGCTTATGTACATCGTAGGTAAACGTAATATCCGTCTTTTCCTCGAGTTCTTTCTGCGCGTTTTCCAGCAGCTCCCGCAGATGTTTGAGCATCTTATATTTATCGTCTGGAATACTCAGTAGAAATCTCAGTTCCGTTATTTTAAATATCCGTTCTTTCCGGAATTCCCTTTCCTTCAGTAGCTCGTAAAGGCGCCAAGAATACTCCGATCGCAGCTTAATTACATTTTTTAAACGAAACTTTGTGTATTGTCGCTTCAGGTTCAGTAGAAACGGTTTCAAATCCTCGCCAAGCTTAATACGGACGCGGCCTTCGCCCCGGAAATACTTGGCACTCTGAACCCATGTGATCTTGTGTTCGGTATTATTATCCGGATCCGTGAGAATCAGCTGTTTTTTCTGAAGCTGATCGATGGTTTTTTCAACGCGGTCATAGATGGACTTATCGGTAATCCCCATGAGTTCAGACAGGTCCTTGATCTGCACTGTGTACGTCTTAAAATCCTCGTCATCCGGCTGCACAAGCGACACTAGCGAGAAGATAAGACGTCGCTCCATCAACGATAGGTCTTGACTTGCATTAATCAGGGATTTATGTTGATTGATCCAATAATAATCCTTAAATGTTGCTGGAACCTCGGGAACTTTTAACGTAAGCTGCCCGCTCTCTACTGTAAAGGAATCTTCCAAAACATTCTCACTCATGCAAGTCCCACCTCACACACCTATGATAGCGTATTTTTCCGGACATGAAAACGGGAGAATCTAGGCGTAGAGCGGGGTTGGAGGATATGTCCGCAAAATTCGGGTGGCCTAAATGCAGCTCAATTCCCATTCCGGCGCATGGCGGAAGAAAAGATTTCAGAACATTACCAAGCATATGTCCGGTTAAATATGGTGAAGAAAAATTTTTCTTTTTCGTCTATTTGTCCGGTCAAATCGGGAAGCTTCCTGACCATGATGCCCATATGTCCTTTAAAATCGGGCAGTTCTATCCGCATATGTCCTCTAAAATCGGGTGAGAACTCTCATTCGCTTGATCAATGGGTTTGTTCTATGGATAAGCGCCCGCGCATAGACTTGGAAAGTACACATGGTCCCTAGTCTCGCCCGATTTCACCGGTCATTGCAGCTGATCCACCCTTATTCTCCGGACATATTGAAATACGGGCCGCATCCATTGACCCTATTTCCCCGGACATTGATCGCGCACCCTAAAATGACCCTATTTTTCCGGTCATATCGCCATGAAAATCCGGACACTACCCGATTTTTCCGGACAATCCACCCGACAGCCCCGGTAGCTTGACCACTATCCACAGGACATTTCACCCTAACTTTGCGGACTGGTTACCCTAAATATCTGGACATTTAGCCATAAAAAACCGGACATCAAGGAGTCTCATCCCCTACTACATCTACGATTCCGGACTCTATAAACATATTATTCATTAAATAAACATATTAAACAATTAATATATAAGAATAAACATAGCGGTATTCCTAAATGACCGGAAAAATAGGGTTGGGTCAAACGAAAAAAAATGGCCACCCAGCGTTCAAAACTGGATGGCCAGAAAGAAATACCACATTTAAACCGTCAATTACATGTTATCATCCTGCTTACGCTCTGCCTTCATCTCTACCCATGATCGTAAGGAGCTCGTCGAACCGTTCCATTCGGTCTTCCCATCCATAGTACTGCCCCGTCAGCTTTTCTTCTAACTGACTCGCCGGGATTTGTGTTTCTTCCTTATCCCAATCGATTTCCCATACAGCCGGGAAATACGTATTCTTGATTTCCAAAAGCCAGTTGCGAAAGGAGGCAAACCCTTCAATCTTCTGGGATTCCCCGAAGGTAGCACATTCAATCAGTCCATCGATATCTGACCGCGCCCGGTTGCCGTCCTGATACCAGCCACTCAATCCGCCGTTCTCCACGGATCGATTAAGCTCCGCGAGTTGCACAGCTGCTCTCTCTGCGGTTGACAGTCCTTTCAGCCACCAAAATCTGATAAATTGCCCGCCATTCCCATACGGCTTATTGGCATATTCCGATTTCACTCGATCAAGTTTCTTCTCCGCTTCAAAGAGCAATTCATCGTGAATCGTGATAACATTGAAATTCAATACACGGCCCATATCAAGCTCGATAATGATATGGACAAGAGGACCTACTCGTTTCCTTACAAATTGATCCCTCTCATAATATGCCCTGTGGTTTTCCTCTGAGTATTCAAGCGCCGGCAATATCACAATCACGTTCGGATTTGCCACTATTTGCTCTAAAAGAACATCATCTGTCTCCTGGCGATCCACAACCACAAACTGGGGTTCTCCCTTAAATTGGACCAAATCTGCTTGTAATTGATCCAAATCCGTTCTTGGACTGCCCTTAAGTACAATCCTGCCGCCAGACTGAATTCGCTGAAACACAATTTCCGCTTGCTTTTCAGTAAACTTCCATTTATGAATCAAGTTCTGAATTAAATTGGGCACGATTTTGACCTCCATAATATAATGTATAGACCGATCTGATTCCCCTATCTCGATGATTTCGCCCCAAAAGTGAAACTTAGTGGCCGGCCCGCTTTTACTTTCCCAGTCCTTTTTGCCTATTCGGATCTTGCGCTGGGATTATTGATTTCACCGTCCTGATACCAAGGTTCCATCTTATATGCTTCGTTGAAAATATAATCGACTTGTTGCTTTGATTTTTCAGCCTGCGCCTTTAATGTTTGTAATAGCTGTTCCGGGTAATCCTTAGTTATTTCGGGATTTTCATACTTTTTACAGAGTAGATATAGCCCTTTTTGGATATCCAGCATACTTTCACAATCGAGTCCTATTAATTTTAAGAGCATTCTTTTAAACATTAATTTCTCTCTCCCTTTCAAATCATTTCCACCACAAAATCCGGGTTAATGCCCCTCCTATGCCGTTACCTTAAATTCGTATTTTGTATAATTTAGATCCTGTTCATATTGGTCAAAGAATTGCATCAAATGATGGTAACCAAAGAAGCTTTTTGATCCTCCTGGTTCCGGTTGACGAACAGCTTTTCCTTCCAGAACTAGTTCTTCGATCACCGATTGTCTCTCTTCCGCCACGGCATTTTCCACCTGCTTGACATAATCGTTTAGCACATAATATGTCCTCGTGTATAATACCTGTTCGACGCATTCCAGCCCATTCATTCTAAGCGGCATGACAATTTTTTGAGTTATCCCGAAGATGATCCGCTTATCTTCGATTGGCGTTACAGGACCCACGTCAACCTGGCCAACAAAATTGCATGGAAAACATATGTAAAATTTCGGATTCTCGGCATCTCCATCATGAAGGAAGTGTACGGCTTTCTCACAATGAGGGCAATTACTTTTGTCGGTTAAGACGATTTCGTACATATAGCTCTCTCCTTAAATTATGAATATTCAGGTTTCCCCCTTGATTGCTCACTCAAGCCACCTTATGCTTTCTCATAACCAGCCGAAATCGTAGAAACATATACAAAATCACGAAAAGCAATTTGAAGTATACAGGCAAATAATAGGGTGGCAGATGATCGTTCAACACACTTGCATAAAAAGTAATGCCATTAATAATAGGTACAGAGGCTAATGCTACTGCCCAAAATTCGATTTGTCTGTCTAGAGTAAAGAACCATTTCCAAAAGGCCAATCGCAAACCCCCTTAGATTTTGTTTTTCACATTGACTAAAGTAGTTCCATTCGAATAAGGTTGTTTACCCCGGAGCCACTATAAGAGCATCTTCGCTTTTTCCGTTCCATTCTTCCCACGAACGTGGCGCCCGCTTCCATCTTAGTTCCTTCCGACATGTAAAGTTGATACCCTTGTCTTTGCTCCAATGAATGACATCAATTTATTAATTAATAAAATAATGTATTAATATTGTAATATACTGCAATCATTTTATTAATAAAATACCCGTTACTTCCAATCGGTAAAGTTTGATGTATCGCTAAACATCGCTTCAAACTGCTTGGTATAGCTTTCGGCAACTTTCGGATCAACTACAAACAAAATATTCTCGTCGTTAATGTTACTAGCCGCGTTTGTATAATTGAACGAGCCTGTCTCTACCATTTTGTTGTCAAAGACGGTGAATTTGTCATGCATAAGCCCGGTATGGGTACCTTCTTTAACCGGGATACCGGCATCCTTAATCTGTTTCAAAAGCTTCTTCTGCGATTCGGTAGAACCTTCCTGATGATCGGTAATTACCCTTACCTTGACGCCCCGCTTCTCTGCATCGATAATGGCATTTACAATACCGGTATGCGTCAAGCCATAGATGGCAATATCGAGCGTTTTGGAGTCTTCGTTGATCCTCTGGATTAATTCTTTATCCGCATGTTGGTTTGTTCTTGAAAAGAACGGACCGATGATCTGAGCTTCACCGCTCCTGGATGTTGTTGCGGACACTTCAGTTTTAGTCGAATGTTCCTCAGCGGTTACCTGCTTATTGCTCGAGACAGCCTGAGAAGACGTTAAGGATCCCTCGGAGCATCCGGTTAAAAGTGCTAAAGAAATAGCAATGACTGCCACCGATTGATTTCTCTTTTTCATAAACACCGTAATTCCCCCCCTTATTACTCAATGATGACGAATGTTTCTCTATCTTCAGTAACCTTTTCTACACTGATTATTTCTACATTTGAACCGTCGTATTCCAACTTTACAGGTAGATTCATGTCAAACTGGCTGAGCTTTTCGATTAGCTCCCTCACAGTCACAATCATTAAATTTCGCCTCCACGAATGAATAATTAATAAGGTCCATCGTTAAAAGCCCAAACCACACCGACAAAGGCCAATACGAGGGTGATAACGACCAACCCAGCTTTCTTTATCCTGATATTTACGGCAGATATAGCACAAGTCAATGCATTCAAAATGTGAAATCCAGTTGAACCTCTCAGCGCAAACGGTAGGTCAAATAGAAATTTCTTGAGTACTGCAACAAATGGTGCAAGAAATATGTTTAATGCTGCGCAGAATAGAGACCAAAAATGTGCCGTTATTTCTTTTCCATCTCGGTTTCGAACCTTTTCATACCTACTCCTTACCTTTATTTTTAAAGGTTTGCTTTGCCCACTCTTCCAGTGTCATTCCGTGCTGGTGCTTAAAGCCCTCACGCTCATCTTTGACATCGAAAATGAGCAGCTCGCCATCGGCCTTCTCGTCTACCACCTTTCCATTCGGCAGCCGGCCATAGTTATATTCATTCGGCACGGCATTGAAGAGCCGTACATATTCGCCAGACTTCACGCAAGCTGCCCCGATGGCGGTATTGTTAATGTTCTCCGGCGCCACAGCCCCGTAGATGGCACAATGGGTCATTTCGGCATTCATCTTGTCGCAAAGTCGGCAGGTTGGATAAATCTTTGCCTTCCCGGTCATGTAGACCAATCCTCCAGTATTTGCTTTGTTTGAAATTATCATATAACGGAAAATGGAAAACTCAAAATCATTTTAGAAAAAAATTATTAGAATCTATTGCCTCACTTTATTAGCAGTCTTATGATAAGTTATATATATCTATAATTTAGGATGTGGCAGACTTGGAAAACAGCTCTAAAAAACGCGTTTGGAAGCAGCGGGACTCCAATACTGTAAAAATCGACGGCAAAGACAAAACGATCACACAGCTCGTTCACCAAAGCTTAGCAATGATAGAAAATGGCTTCGATCTCAGTATTGAGGACGCGGCCACTTACCTGGGATGCTCTTATCTGTATGCGTTAAAGAACATTAAGCCATCTGTGAAGCATTTTAGTATCAACGATGTAGTTCGTTTCGAAGTTAGGAAGAAGAGAGAACTCTACGATGTTGACGATAACCTCGCCTCTCTATTTAACAAACGCATCCTGCTGGATCGAGCTGGCTTCCATTCGCTTCTGACTAGTGAGCTCAAGTATGAACGCCGCTATGAACATATTGAGATCGAGCAATTTCTGGAACACAGGTCATTCTCCGAACTAAACGATCTTTTGAACAAAGCACCTCTACTCCCCTTACTCCGAAATGCATCAATTCATTATTTCAAAAAGGAATTTCCGGAACGGGCCAAGAATTACGATGTCTCGACGCTGCCCGAAAAGCTGTTCAGTTTAAAAGAAATCCAAGAGATTCAGGGACATAAACATCCCGCCCAGGTGTATACCGTTATCGCGAATAACGGAATTAATAAATATACGTTCCGAAACTTGGTGCGTTACAATTTGATGGATTATCAAGTAAATCGAACTTCGATTCCGGTCCCCATTGGTTTACATCAAAATGACTGCATTGAATCGGTTATAAGATACAGCATCTTTTTGCTGCTTATGAAGAAGTCCGCAGTTGCGAAAAATACCTTTGACGCAATCGACAAAATTGATTGAAGGGAGTATCAATATGGGGGATTTCGCAGAACTAAATACTCGGTTTAAATTGAAGGCGGACACGCCAAAGGAAGTAATTGAAAAAATTAAATATATGATTGGCACAGGTGAAGAACCTACCACACTACCTGATCATCAGATATTCTCAACAAAGAATTGGGAAATGATGTTACGTGCATTTTCAGATGACACTAACATAGGAGGAATTTTCTCCTATTTTGGGAAACATTCAAGTGCTGTTTAACTGGGGCATAGTAGATGCTACTGGCCTATAAAGCGCAAAAAGAGAAGGTGTAAGGATTTCGTCCCTACACCTTCTCTTTTTGTTTTTAGGCGGTTAGAAGCCGCTTTTTGATTTGGTCGCCGGATTGATTCATTCCAACTGGGTATAGAATATCGCCCGCTTCTTTCTGAATCTCCTTTAGCTCCGTAGCGGCCTCTGTCATAAGCTACCACCGACTTCCCTCTTTTGCTTGTTTGATCGATCTCGCATAAGTAATCATCTTTATGAGCTGCTCCTTCATAGGAATGAGGCGGATCATCGCCGCCCCACACCATCTAATTTTTTTAGAAGTTGAACGCAATCTGACCTTCCGAAACATTGTAGACCTTCTTGGTCTTCGTTTTCGGCTTCTTACCTTCAACGAGAAGCTCCAACTTCCATTCCCCACTTGCGGCCACTGTTTGCTCAACCGGTTTGTTGGTCAGCGAATAAATCCATCTCCGGAAATCCGCTTGATCTGCAGGCGCCGCGTTATAATCCCATTTCAGTTCATAATTACCGGACAAGGATTCCCTAGATACGACAAAGCTATCCACACCCGTCTGAACGTTCTCAGCAACATAAGCCACTTGCTGTTCAAAACGCCCATACAGGTCTTGCGGAACGTTCTCCTTCGCCCAAGCAAGTAGTGCAGCCTGTAACGTTTCGCCATAAAAGCTTCGCTCTGTTGCTTCCGCCTCCATTTGCGAGAACGCATCCCAAACATCAACCACGGTTTCCGTTTCCTCATCTCTGCCAACGATCGGAGCGGGAGGTGGCGCGGCGGAAAGCCGGGAAATAAATTGGGTCGCATCGATCGACATTTTGCCCCAAATGGACTCAGCACTCTCGACACCATCCACCTTGTTCCCTACGAAGCGCTTGGCAAGCTCCGTCGCGAGACTTCCCCCGGATCCTTCAGTCAAGGCCGCAAGTCCTTCCTGGCTAAACTGCCCTTCCAGCGCCAGAGCGGCACTCATTTTGGCTGCCATCAGGTTAATTGCCAACTCCTGCATGGTTTCAGCGTAACCGCTGTACACGGTTTCGCAGATTTCCTTTTGCCCGATACGCCAATGGCGCCGGCTGGCCTGACGGACGATCGAGAGCCGGTATCCGGTTTGGTAAAAATAGAGGGATGCGAAGTCGAGCAAATCGAGGCCGGTACTTACTAAAACAGGGTTTGATAATAAAACCTGACATCCTTCTTGGACCCGCTTCGCAATCCACTCTTCTCTCTCCGGCCCGTCTACATGCGACTCTAGGAGTGCTACTTTAATCCCTCGTTCCTCCAAGAGCATCCGAAGCCGCTGCAGTGTCCCCAGCTCCCCGGTATAGGTCGCATAAACCCCTACCTTGCGGCCGGCCTTAAGCCTCGCCCTCACGTACTTGATCAGCTGCAACTCTTTTGGGTAGATGAGCCGATCGCTAAGACGGAAATCAGGCGAAACGATTTCTTCACCTGTATCCGGATGATAAACGCCTTTGAAATTAAAAGGCACGTCCGGATAAGACAACAGCGTATTGAGCAGGCTACCGAGCAGGACCGTTTGACCCTTCGCAAGCTCTTCTTCCACGGCTTTCCGAAGCTTTCTGGTCACCTCTTCCAAATTCCGTTTCAGGTACCAGGAAGGGGCAACAAGCCTCATCGCTTTCCGCGGCTTCCGCTTCTTGCGCCCGGGTTGTCGCACGATCTTCGTTACACATGAAACAAATCTCCGCTCACCCTCAAGGGATACGTTCATAGGACCTTCCTTCAGCTCCGGCAAAACCTCGAACATATCAGCCATTTGGATAAAGACAGCAACATCGCTCAGCATATCGGTAAAGAGCTGAGGCGCGGCAGCCGGCATTTCCTTCATGCTGGTTTTCGAAGATGAACCGTTACTGGAACTATTAATGGCAGTATCCTTTTTGATTTTCGTAACCCGCTCACGCACACCATATAGATCGATCCACTTGCCAACCTCGCCCCAGCCGAAACCCATTTCCTTCATCCGTTGTGGGAACATACGGTAAATGAGCTCGAACAGATTGGAGGCGTAGCCATTCATGAGTGTTCCGGTCATAGCGATGGCATTCCTTGCACAGTTCATCAGTACGTGAAATGCATGCGCCTGCGCGCTGCCGCCAGTGAGTTCATGGCACTCGTCTCCGATCGCAAGATCGAACTTGTGCTTGAAATAGCGCTTGAACAAGTCCGCTGGCGATACTTTTCGCGGCGCAGGTCCAGAAGGTCGGCGCATCTCCCCGGAAAAACTGCTTTTATCCTTGTTCTTCGCTGCCCACAAACGGGCGCCGCAGGTCCGATATTCATCCTTCTCTGGATCGGCATTTTTGTAAAGCCGTACTTGATTCGAACAGGCAAGATTATACTTCCGGCGAGTCGGTTTCCCGTGCTTATTTAAGAAGTCGTCCCGGTCCATTGGAACCATGCCGTCCTCTTTCATCAACTGGCAGCCACAGTCCGGACAAACCCAGCCTCGGAAAGCACCTCTTGTTACCTCCTGAATATTATGGTCCTTAATCACGGTTTTGGTATACGTCCGATCAACCCATTTGGCAACCGGCTCATATATATAGCCGAGCTTTGCGGTATCTCGAGCGATAATGTACACTTCAATCTTTTGAGGTTTGGCATTCAGTTTGCCGCTATCCCTAAGACGAATGACATCGACATAATCCTCGATGTAATGGATCTCGAACAGGTTCTTATCGAGAAGAATGCCAACCTCACGTTTGGTTTTATTTGTAAGATGGTTCGGTACCATATAAATGACGCGACCCTTCCCGTAGAGCGTTTCCTTCAGCAGCGCGAAAAAAGTCGCCACGCTTACAGAAGTTTTTCCGACCCCCATCTCACCTATTAAAAATAAACGGCGATGTTTCCGGAATCCCTTGATTAGCGCCGTCGTCACATGGGCTTGGGCACTAAAAAGAGGACGCTTGATTTCGCTAAGTACAGCGAGCGGTTCGTCCTTCCCGGGATGGTGAAGTGGAACATACTCGTCGTTCAAACGCCGGATCAAATCGGCCCCGAACATCCCCAAATAATCCCCGATGGTTTCTATGTCGGCGAGCGTTTTCGGCTCAACCTTATCCAGCAGCTCCGGGACTGACTCTTCGGCCAGCACCGGTAGAGTTTCGTCAAGTGTCGTTCCGAACTGCGCAGCAATACCTTCCGCAGCTTGGATCGCATCATCCGCGGTGTCAAATTTCAACTCTTCTGCTGTGCTCAAATTAGATGGCCCCCTTCACATGCTCGTCTTCAGTCAGTACAATGGCACCGGTCCTAAGACCGTGGGAGACATATTCATCCAGTACGTCCTCGCCGGCAAGAAGTTCATAGGCAACCAAATGTGGGTAATCGCCTACGAAATCATGAACGGTTAGAGGCACGAATTGATTGTTCTTCACGAGCTGGTCGAATAGATACGACGTCCACTCTACGAGCAATGGTGTTTCGTAATAACGATCAATTGCCCAAAAAAGCTTCTCATTCACGTCCCCATCCCAAGCAAAAATAATGAATCCGTCCTTTTGTCGATCCAGCACCTTCTCGCTTGCGATGATGCCGGTGACGAAAGTCTCGTCCTCTCGCTGGGATAAATGCTTGTACTTCCCTACAGCCTTCACGTAGAAGGAGGATTTATTGTAATCTTTTTCACCAATCCGCGGGGCATGACGAAAGGAGAAACTGATATCCCCCGACCGTTTGGCTTGGTGAGCTTGAGCAAAAACTGCTTGAACCCGGGAGTCGATATCGATGACATTGGCGTAAACAAGTTCCTGCCGTTTGCTTTTATCTTTTTCTATTACCTCTCGTGTCACAATTAATGACGAATGGACCTTTACGTAAATGTCCTTGTGCTTAAATTCCATCCATTTCATCTCTCTATTGCCTCCTACTTCTTGCTTTTTTAGCCCTGCAGCTCGCGCATGTTACCGTGTCGGTCTACAATCTTGAACTTGATCTTGTAAACCTCCGTATCGGAAATCACTGTCTCGCTCGGACTTTCCTCCACGTTCTGAACGGTTTCCTTTTTCACGATCCCTTTGAGGACATGTAGCAGGTCACCGCTTCCGACTTTGCCGTTCAGCTTACCGGAAGCCATGCGGAGCACGCGGTGCATCTCCTTATCCGGAAGCAGCGGCTGCCGTTTTTCCGAGGGTTTTCGCGGTGTTGACCACTCCATCCCCTTCTGGGTCAGGGCCGAATTCAGGGAAACCTTGCGCACGTGATCAACGTCCAGGAAGTACGAACGGAATAACTTCGGTGCCGTGTTTCCGCGGAAGACCTTATAAACCGGCTGTTCTAATAAGGGGAGCCGTTCCAAATTGCTTCCCTCCTCCATGAGCGATAATATCCGCGCGACCTCATTCCGATCGATAAACTTCTCGGATCGCTTCCGGCCAATCGTGTAGACCTGATGATAGGTATCATCGTGTGACCGGTACACTCGAATATCACTCAAGTTGGCCACAAGGATGTTCACGATATCCTTGGTCATCCTCCCTCGGGGTATGTTGTAAACGAGAATCCCGTCTAAAGACACATACTGCAGAAAATGGCGCAAGAAACGCTTCTCCTTCCGTTCGACCTTGGCATCTAGCGTCTCGCTATCGGCGTCGAAGGGAGGATTTAGGTATATCAGCCGGAACGTATCCCTACTGATCCTGCATTCCTCATAACCTCCAAAAAGAGCGTTATTTACCCGGTTGCGGAGCTCTAAATATTTTTTTTCATTCGGTTCAATGCCGAACGTCACGGCCGAAGTTCCTTCTGTCAAAATCTCGAGAGCCCGTCCACTGCCGGCGCAGAAGTCCGCTACAGAAAACGGGTTCTCAGGAAACTGGAAGAAGCTCCGGATGCAGACCATATCTTGGTCCGTCGTTTCATAATTCCCCATACGTACTTTGTTTCGCAAAACCCTGTCAAACATTTGCTTCATGTCATTTGCTGCCAATTTCTATTACCTCCTTGAGTGAAATAAAAAAAGAGCCACCGCTTGGAGCGTAGCTCTTATTTCCAAACACCATAGTAGGGGCACCAACAGGCGCCCCCTACCCATATTTCTATTACCTGACTGGGTTAACGATATTGACTACAGAAGGATCGCCATCCAACGTGATGAACCCCGGCAGGCCACTGCCGCTGACTCGAATCGTGATGACCTTAGCTTCGCGATCACCCACCATAAGTGCATCACGCAGGTATTTCCCATTGAATTTCACTGCTGGGAAATTTTCACCTACCGTTGCATTCATGAACCCTTCACGCAGCTCACTGTTTTCGGATTGGGTATGCAACTCGAAATGACCTTCCTCGTTGACTTCCATGGTCACACGATAATTCGTGGCCTCCAAAGAAAGTGCACGATTTAAGGTATCGTCGAGCTTTTCCCTTGACAGCGTAACAGAGGTCCCGAGGTCCTTGTTCGAAAATATACGACCAGTATCGGGATAGTTTGCGTCAATCAGTCTACCAAAGTAAACGATGTTCGCATCCCGCATGATGAGATGGGTATGCGAAATAGCGAGCTCCACTTGTTCCGTCTTGAGCGAGTCAACAATCTGCTTGAAGCCGATTGCAGATATAATCGCATTCAAAAACGTCTCCTGGTTCACAATGCTTACATCAGAGACGTACCGATAAATCCGATGCCGGTCCGTTCCAACGAATCCAAGCTTGCCTTCATGATTATGAATGAAGATGCCGGTAAGCGCAGGCGTAGCCTCGTCCGTGGATGCGAATCGATGGGCCATCGCACCTTTCTTGATGACTTCAATCGGGACACTCAAAATGTCCCTTGCATCCATTTTCGGCAACTGCGGATACTCTTCCGAACTAAGAACCTTGTGGCTCGCCTCACCACTTTCCCCATAGAAGATATGAACCGTCGAGTCCTCCTTGTTGGTGAAGGTCAAGCTGCCGTGTGGCAGTCTTTTAACGAGATCAATCCCCTCTTTTGCTGGAAACAGATAACTTCCGTTTATCTTTCCTTTGTTTTCAACCTTCACTTGTTGAAGAATACAGTGGGTTCCGGCTCCGTCCATTGCAGTAATAAACAGTGTGTTCCCTCTCAAATCAAACTTGACGTTAGTGAGTATTGGCACAACGGCCTTCTTCGGAACGATCTTCCCGCAAAGCGTCAGCGCGTCCATAATGACGTCATGTTCAACGTCAAACGATATCGAACTCATTGTAGCAACCGTTTCCTCTTCATGCTGCTGCTGCTCCAAAAGTGTAGTCATATCTTTATTTCCTCCCTGGTTTTTGGCAAAAAAAAGCCACAGAAACCAAAAAAGAACATACCTATGGCATGTTCTTAATAGTCTCCGTGGCTACTTGGTGCCTGAATATTTTCGTCCGTTTCCGGACCTGCTCCCTCACTCGCCGAATTTTATAACGGCGGTGAAAATCATACAATCGTAATGTCCATATTATATCAGGCTGTCCGGATAACAATCAATAGATTCGCCAGCAAATTTCCCTTATCGCTGTTCTCTTCCGATATCTCCAACAGGAAGTAAACAAAAAAAAGCAACCCTCGATAGTATGCCGGGGGTTGCTGCTGAACCATTTTACCTGAAATCGGTGTCGTTTCCGATGCGGGTCACAAGCCCAGGGCGCTTAATTCCTTCACTGGAATGTCCAGACCACCATCAATAAACACGTGGTCCCTCGTGAAAATATAGCCGATGCAAGTACTCCGCTCCCCTTCAACGATTCGACCACCATTTTCAGTTTTGATCAATGAATGTACCCGATAATTATATTCCTGCAGAACTTGGTGTAAATCCTTCTGAGCAAGATCCCGCCAAACATACTTCATGAGGCCAGCGGCCTTTTTGGCGTCACTTTTATTTACGTTCACCGGGGGCACGATATTTGCTTCTGCAAGAAATCTTGCGATCCGATGCTGATTCACCAGATCCCTCTTCAATTTGTCCGTTTTTTCCCCAGGAAAGTAAAGGACTTACCAAAGAAATCCTCTGTCAACACCGATAGGCCATCTGGATGATTCCAAACCAATACGTGTTCGTCTACATCCCATCCCTTCTCTCGATACTTTCCTTCGCAAGAGAAACCAAGCTTGCTTAGTTCATCATTTGATGAAACGGCAGACGCTTGACGGAGCAGTATGCTGTTCGGATCGTCAGACGGAAGATCCACCGAGCAATGATGCTTCAGCGCAGCTAGAGCGGCCTTCTTCACTTCCACAATCGCCTCTTGGTTCCAGTCCAGCTTTTGTTCCAGTACCGTACCGGTAAGAAGCGTCAAGTAGTAATCAGTAAGCAAATTATACCGCACCGCTTCGGGCAGCCCCGATAAAGGATAGTGAAAGGCGGGAATGGTCCGACTTGCAAGGGTCAGGATATCAACTAAAGCAGCTATATCGCTTCGCAGCTCAGGGTCAAACGCTTTAGAGTTCGAGTCTGCACGCAGGGTTTCGCACATCAATTCATATACAGGCTCAGGCAAACAGCACATTACCATATTCGTATTCGACATATCTATTACCACTCCAGGTTTGAAATTTTTATGGTTCATTCTGCTGGACTGACATTCTCAAATCCCCACGATTCCGGCCCCCGTTAAATCGCAAGGGTCCATGATTTTTCCCTCTCGAAAGGGGTCAGACGAAAAAATAAAACTTAAGTCCATGAGAAATCGGTAAGCATTTGAGAATGAGATGGACGACTTTTTTCTCACAACGTAACAGGGATCAAATACCCTTCATGGACTCTAGTCGTTTTCTTAAAACAAATAGAATCCGTTTCCTACGTCGTAGGAAACTATCATTTACCCATCCTTCTAAAGAACCGCCATCATCAATTAATTTGATAACAGTCAGGCGAACTTTTTCCAGAAGGCAATTGTGCTCAAGTTGAGCCATCGTGATACCGAAATAGACATAAGTCTTGGTCCGAGAAGAAAGCCCCTTCCAGTAAGAGGCAGTCAATTTTGTGGCATATTCAGGAGTAATTCCATTTTGAATATGCTCCTCGAACATCCACTTTGCATCCAGACTCGTATCGTTTTCTAATAGTCCAGCACCCCAGGCTCCCATAGAACCCCTCCTTTAATCGTTTATAACCGCTTTCGATTTGTAAGATCGATCCCGAGCAGCGCAGGTTCGTATTCGGTCATTCTTTCGATATTCCGACCGCTGCGGCCCCCATTCGTTCCTTAATCCACTCGGAACGAAGAGACGCCATTTCACGACGCGAGATGTGTTCCGGAATGAGCCGGAGGATAGCCGAATCAAAGAGCAGCCGAATATCACCATGCATCCATGCTGGCGCCTCGCTCAGCCAATGATTCATCAGCTCCTTTATGGTCATGGCTGGGAAAAGCACGCTGATCCCTAAATGGTACGAGCGGATTGTAATCTGCAGCTCCTCACCAAACGTTTCAACGCACATGGCAGTATGGGCCTTCTCCGACGTTCTCTTGAAGTAACCGACGGCCATATTGTCCACGCGATGCGGCTCGGCCCCATTACAGCATTTGCACAAGGTAAGATACGTACAGTTCAGATACAAGTCCTTTTTCAGAAACCTATGCCCGCAATTGTCGCACTCAACTCGTTTGTGTTCGCAGATACAAAGACTATTCTCGAAAGCCGTCACCGGCCCGCCAAACTCTTCCGGCATACCGCATCCTGTACAAATCGAAAAAGCAGTTTTCATTTTTTATTCGCTCCCTTTCACCCCTCTTGAAGAGGGGCGCTATTTTTAATAAGCTGCCCCTCCATTGAGGAATAAACGTTACGATCTCATTACAAACTCTATTACCTTCGTCGCATTGTTGACCACCAGTTTTACTGTCCCGCTCCGGATCACTAAACGGTAACGGCGGCCCCATGGAAAAGCCTTCGGGTTCCTCGAGCTTATCCGGTATTCCGTATAGGTACCGCATTCGTAATCCCAAAACCCGTCTTCTCCAGCTTCTATCCGCATAAGGATTTCAGCAATCACGTCGCCCTTCTTCCATGGATTATAACGGCTAGACGACCATGAAATGGACTTGTTCAGATTCGAACGGGATAGCGGCAGTGTATCCGTGGTTGGGTAGTTTTTTTCCAGTTCAGCCCGAAACGCCTCTAACCTTCTTATCTCCTCAATACGGCATTGTTCTTCCTGGAGTGCCCTATACTCATCGGACGCTTCATATGCACGCCGCGCCGCCTTCTCCTGCTCATACTCTTCCTCGGTCATACCAAGAGCATGCCGGATGATTTCCTCGATGGACTTGTGATCAGCCCCTTACATTCAGCGGTCTTTCAAGCGGAGTATGGTATTCTTCCCCGCTCCACTTGCCCCATTGATCCAAAACAATAACCGGACCAAGAACAGTGGCACCGTCGATGTCCAAATAAAGCAACCATGCTTTACCATCCTTTTCCGACCGAAAATCATGGTGAGTGGATTGGTATTCGGTTCGAAGCATGATGGGCCGGACAACAATGTCTTTCTTACTCCCGCGCTCCTTGATCGCCTGGCGGGCTGCCTCAGTTCCATAACGAACATCCAACACTTCCTCGGTTTGTCGATCGACAAAGCAGTAGTGGTACATATTTATTGCCCCTTTTGCTTGCACTTTTCACAAATGGCATGAGGGGAATCCGACTTAACCTTCCCACAGCGCAAGCACCAGAGCTTATCGTCCAACTGCGTCTTCACAGAAGAGTCCCAGCGGCCCGATCGAACGACGTGAACAATTTGATCAGCTAGTTCGATGGGATTGGTCTCCGTCAAGGTGGACGAAGCACTTAGGCCCATATAGGTGCCATCACAAAATCCGCCAATAGCCATGTAAACCCGCTCCTGGAGCTCTTCTTCAGTGAGAACGATAAGCTGCTGCAGTCCCGACTTTTCAAGCTCTTCGATATTTTCTCGAAATTGCTGGAACGCGTACCGCAAGCTGACTTCTCCATCGAAACTGTAAGACCAAACATCGATTTCAGGAACCGCACTTCCGGGAATCGTAAGTACGATTTCTGCGTAACCTTCATCTGTCTTCAGCTCCTCATCCTCGTCATCACCGTGGCCGTTCTCAGCTAAATAACCGAATATAGAGGCTTCGGCGTGTACGGCAAGTCGATGCGGGTCGAAATCAGACAAGGTTTGTTTGGACTGACCATTATCAATGATGTGAAAAACGAAAAGTGCTCCATTCGTTGCGTTCATAGTATCTATTTCCTCCTGAGACTCCCCTTTCACCGCGGGGGGCCGTCACTTCATGGATCCCCCGCGGCGGGGAATTAAAAATGGAAGTGCCTTAGCGCTCCTGCGCCTGCACTTCCCCCTTTGACCTACCAATCGAATTTCGGCAGCCCTGCCGCATAATCGTAATCACGATCCAACATGACCCATTCGCATTCAAGGCTGACCGCCATCTCCAGAATTTGCAAAAGCTCATTCGGAATATCGGAGGTATCTTCCCATCCCGCGGGAACGAGAATCAGATACCCGCAATCCCCCTTCTCGTACATAGTGAGAGTAGGATGGTTCCCTGCTTGAAGCAAACAATTGGTCTCCGCCGATATGTGTCCGGTTGAGAGCTTGAGTACTTGTGTTACTTCAGGCTCCAGCGCATGGCTGACCGTTTGTTCGTTGATTTCAGTCATAACTCCTTATCTCCTTCGACGACCCTTTCGAGTGGAGGCCGTGATACCTATGCCCCCACTCCGGGCGTAAAGAAGTTTTACTCTTTAAATGCTCCAATGGGCACCAAATAACGCTTCATGATCTCCTGAGCCTTCTTGTGCGCCTCTTCGGCTTCACCGGGCTTCAGGGAATCACCGCATTTCACCGTAAACAAAACAAATTCGATCTCTTGCATCGTTTTGCCTACTGATTGAATGTCCATTTCTTCATCACACAAGCTTTTATAGGGATCGGGAAGAAACGTTCTTACGATTTCCCTTGCCTGCAGAACTGTGTAGTCCCAAGCTTTTTTCCCGAAAGGCTCGTAGGTCATGATTGTCTTAACAACATTCTCAACCAGTTTCCTGCCGGTGCTGCGATAATCCGAGCAGCTACTACCTGCTGACATGAAGCCATTGCATGTCGGGCAGATGCCGTAATAATAAAGCGATCGCCCGTCAGGTGCTTCATCTAGCGGATTTTCTAACTCGATTTTCCAAATATCTATCGGCTGGAAATGGACGCCATAATGGTTACATAATTCTTTGAATGTTGCGTACTTCCCCGCACATTCACAGTCATGCTTGCGCTTCACCTTTTTTCTACAAGGACAGTCTAGTTCTTGATAAGGAAAATCGGATTCCATCACGTTTCCGCACTCGCAAACGTAAACTGCCCCGTAGTTTTTCTTCTGGTTCGCCATGCCTGGAATCTCCTTTTACAGCCCCGCGAGTGGGGGGCTGTTGATGATAGCCCCCACTCTGGGCTGAAAAAGGTCTATTTTCTCATGAAACAATTGCCGAAAGAACCTCGTTCCACTTGAGCACTGCTGGTTAATCGAATGTCCGCAATAGATAAGGTATATCTGCATACCTACCTAAAACTTGATCGACCATCAGTACCTGAAGAATAGAGTCATCATCCGCAACTTTCCGGCTATCCTCGATCGGTACGTACTCTCTTGCAACCGCCTCGGTTAATCCAGCTTGCCTTATGATGAATACGTGCTTCCCGGTTTCTTTTGCTTCCTTCGCTGTAGCTATGAGCGAATCTCTCGTCATGCCTCATAACCTCCCCGCGTCTATTTCGCCAAAAATAGATGATCCGGAACGCCTGCCTTAGCGCGATATTCATCACATGCCCTCTCCTCAGCCAGCTTTGGAACCGCAGCCCCGCCCGTAAAGACGGACAGCAGGCAACTTCCCACTTGCCAGCAATGACATTCCGAACAAGTCAAATCAGATTGACTCTGATCATGCATCATATTTATTTCCACCCTCTCATCGGCCAGAAAGCCGCATACAAATGCGGGATATGAGCAGGATCGGACAAAATAGCACAACCACGATGAGCCCAACACGCTTAGTTGCCGATCCCTTTTTTACAATCCAGATGATATGCGATTTGGCATCCTGATTCACCATATCAGATGCCTCTCATTAGTTACTCACTCAATGAATTCATTAAGTGTGTAAAATCCTAACGGACCTCTTTAACATCTCCACAGTTGCTACATCTCCAAAGACCATCTACCTGTTTAATATGATCTTCATGACCTTCGCACTTTGGACATGCTATCCCAACAATGCTTCCTTGCGGCATTCGGCTCATATCTTCCGCCGTAACATCAATTCGCGAAAGAAGAACCTCTGCAAAATAGTCAGGTTTATGCATCCAGACAGAATACTCTTCTGTTGAAAAACCTAAATATTCGCAAAGCTGCCTTTTCTCTGATTCACCCGACTCGTGCCATTGATCAATATAATCATCTATTTGATCTGGTCTAGCCTTACCAGCTAAACAGAGATCAATAAATGATTCATATTCAGCTAATTTCACAATAGCGCCCATTTTTCACGTCTCCTGTGATATAATATTATTTATCTACTCCATTACACGTTTCACATAAATTCAGATTCTAAAATGGCAATACTGAGGAACGTACACCTGTGTAATCCACCAGTACCCCGCGTAGTGATTGTAATTTCAGTGATTACACACATATTCTGTGTAATTACTTAAAACCAGTTCTTGCGATTACACACGGGTGATTACGCAATCATCACGAAGTGTCCAATTTTCATGTTTAATGAGAGCCTTTAAATTCACTCTCAAATCATAAGAATCGACCTCAAAATGGACGACTGATTCTATATAATCAATCACATCGTCAACGTACCGGAATAACCGTTCTTCCCCTTCAACCAACGTCCTGTAATTGACGCTTGGCATTTTCTCACATATTCTGTGTATTTTATTAAGAGCAGTCCTTGCGACCTCGCCAGAATCTGCCTCGATCGAATGAGAATAGATTTCTCCAGGAACGTCATTTCCACCCGAATATATAGGGCCGTTGGAGTAATGATCTTTGTTTGCGTAAAATTCCAATGCAGTCTTTATATGCTCAATGGTCTCAAGCACAACCGAATTCTTCAAACGAACCAACTCCCCTCATAACATTTTGATTTACACAGTTTGAAAATCAATGAAACCTAATATTAACGCGGCTTCAAAGCATTTTCTCACACTCCAGATATTTCGGTCTCTAGAATGGCAAATCATCATCGGAAATGTCGATCGGCTTTCCGTCATCGATAAAAGGATCCTGCTGTTCGCGCGACCCACCGTACCGGTTGTTGCCTCCGCCATTGCCCTGATCGCGATTTTCCCGGTTCTGCGATTCCAGAAACCGCACGTTATCGGCAACAACCTCGGTTACGTACACTTTCTTGCCCTCGTTGTTGTCGTAGTTGCGAATCTGAATACGGCCCTCCACTGCTGCAAGGCGTCCTTTACGCAAATAATTCGCGCACGTCTCGGCCAACTGCCTCCACGTCACGATATTGATAAAGTCGGCTTCCCGCTCTCTCGTCTGCGAATTCGTGAAAGGGCGGTCTACAGCCAGTGTAAATTGGGTAACGGCTACTCCGGATGGAGTATAGCGAAGCTCCGGATCTCTGGTCAACCTGCCGATTAGAATGACACGATTTAACATATTTTTACATCCTCTCTTATTTTCCGTTTTTTTTATTCGACCATTAATGACACCTGCGGAATATAGCCATTATCGGTAAGATCGTCAATGCCTTTCCCGAGTGACTTGTCCCACATAGCAAGGCTAAGTGCCATTTCGGTATTCACCGCAAAGAATTCGGCGCATAATTCCAGAGCCTTTTGAACTTCAGGAGTGGTCACGCTGTCGGCATCAAATGCGAGAACGACGTGCTTGCACCCTAGCTTCTTGAGTGGTTCGAGAATCAAGGAATAGGAACCAACGCCTGGCAACCCGAAAAACGGTTTGCACAGTGCATCTGCACCTTTATCCGCCTTGACGGCTCCCTCCGTTACCCAGACCTCAGAACAATCAATCAAGGTTTCCGGGGTTTCACCAACTTTCCAGTACGGTAGGCACGGGTGCGGCAATGCAAGATGATAAGGAATCGGGCCGCCAATGGACGCACCGTTATCCTTGGATCCGCTGCTCCACCACCAGTACTTCTGTCCCTGCTTGAGCTCGACACTGAAGACAAATTGGCTGGACTTGGAATTGCAGATCTTTTTTTCTTTTTCAATCAGGATAACCTCGAGCGTCTTATTCTGGATGATAAGGCTACACTTTGCGCGCCTTCTTCCAAGATCGTCGGGTTCAAGCTCCTTCACGATTTCTCCCTTAATTGCGCCTTCCATATCTAATTCGAGAGGAGGATTATCCACCCGAATCTGCCAACCCGTGATTTCGTTGGTAATCGATCGGAATGGGAACATCAGTCCCGATGCCCCGGCCATTGTCCAGTACGGACCATAACGGCCCTCTTCACAATAGAAGCCTGGCACACCCAGTAGGTCGTTAACAGTGCCTACACGGTTTCCAACCGCTTTAGCAATCTTATAACGCTCCGGAACGGGCATCGTTCGATACTGACGAAGGCGAATTACTTCGTCCTCTAAATGACGGGCATTGCGCAGATGATCGGTATGGAAACTGGAAAGGGAGAGCTCTTGAATCAAGGCACGGTAGACACGATTCAGGTGGTAATTCGGCTTTTTATCAACCGCATTACTCAAGATGACCTCGATCTTTGTCTTTGGTGCTTTGTCCGGATCGAGGTAATGACGATATTGACGCCCATGAAAGGAGTCGAAATAATCGTCGGAAGGTACCCTCATGCAGTGCACAGTGTCTTGTTCATGGTTAATCGCACACCAGCCTTTGTGTCCGCAAATCGGACATTTAGTCACAATCTCGTACCAGCCTGGCATCTTTCTTAGTGCGCGTAGTTTCATGTCGGCCCCCCCTCTCATTCATAACAAATTCGTTTTTTTGTAAGCGTTGCTCCTAGTTTCATTTGTAGAGCCGCTTATCCGCACTGGACAATACCACAATATACCAGCTGGAAGGTCACCCGCCAAGAAAGACCTGCCAGTACATCAGTAGCAGTATGTAGCAATTTAAATGCCTCCCGACTATTTTTTTATTGCCTCCTACTTCAAGCCACAGCCTAGATCATGAACCCATGACCTAACCTCCTTTTTTGTATTTAATGCCAATAAAAAAAGACACATTTCAAATGAAATGTGTCTCCACTGGGATAACGGCAGCAAAAAAAGGACATACGGGTAGCGTCTGTCCTTTAAACGTCCATTACAATTCCTTATCAGCCTCTCGGCATCCCCACTCTCCGCTGAATCAAATGGACAGCGAAGAAAAATAAAATCTTGCAAGTAATACTTGAATTCTACCACAGTCAATGAAGATGGTAAAGTATCCGGCAAAAATCAGAACAGCCCGTGATTCAGGATCATTCCTGAGTCGCGGGCTATTCCTTGCGTGCAAACTATGGAATTTGAGGTCATTGTATCATACGTATGGACACAAGGCAATACGCATATTTCGATTCTATCTACCAAAATTCTCTTTACCATAAAATATTAATATGCTATAGTCGAATTGCGTGCAAGCATGGGTGAAGTCTATCCTTTTTACAAAAAAGGTGGATTTTTCAACCCTTGTTAAGACGCACACAATTTCTATTGTGTGTTTTTTGTTCTTTAACCCAACGATAATTTCGATCTATACACAGATAGCTGCCGGATACGGCTAGAATCGAGTGAAAACTAGAAATTTGCAAAGAAAAAAGCCCCTATCACGACAACATTTATCGTCTACTGGCCGCCAAGCGTTGAACGATAAATGCAAGAGGAATAGGAGCTTCACTTCCAATAAGCATTTGTGGTTTTATTTTATCACAACGGCTTCAAAAAGTGAAGACCCTAGTCTCTCTTAACTATTGCCTATTTTGGGTGGGGCAGGTAAAGGAGAGATTTTTTTGTATGACCGGTTCGAAAGACGACAGTACTTTATATTATCGCTATGAGCCCTCCGGCCAGTACCTTCCGCGAAAACGAAAGATTAAGGGTCTGGACGGTCAGCCCCAAGAACAACAATATTTAGAACCCGAGCTTACCAAAGTTTATTTTACTGAGGCTCAGGTAAACAACTTTAATCTGGATCGCTTCGGTTTGCCTATTCACGTACTAATCAACGGCCAGACCGTTGTTCCAAATTACATCCTGGATTACTGGGGATGCATTCTCGGGGATTCTGCAGCGTATCTCCTAATCCTACTCATGCGTCATGATTTTGAACGTGACGAACATGGGGAAACCAAGCGTAAAGTATGGCCATCTATGAAAACGCTCGAAGAACTGACGGGCAAAGATGAACGGGCCCTGAAGCGTCAAATCGAAATTTTAGAGAATCACCATTTCGTTTATCGCTTTTGGCGTGCGGACAAAGCGAAAGGCTCAAACAAAAGTACATACTTTATTTTACGAAAAACAATCCCTTACCTTTCCGAAGAACAAGTCAATCGGCTCTCTCAAGAGAGGCAAAAAAAGCATGATGATTTTCTCCGGCTCATTGCAGGTCATATAAACTCGGAAGTTGAGCTGCCAAAAAACTATGACTACTCCGAGGAAATGAAAAAAATCATCGATAGCGGATATAAGACGGCTCCGAAGAAATTATCGCCGTATGAACTGGAACAATACAATGCTATCCGTAAGGAAAAGCTAACAAGCGAAATTACCGAAGACGATAAACGGATCTGGGATGGCATCGTCAGGTCACTTATAAAAAAAATCTCGGGTCCGTCTATCGAAACATGGTTCAAAAGTTCATTATGTAAAATGGTCGGTCAGCATATGACGGTATATGCCGCCAACTCTTTTGCAAAAGATTGGATTGAAAACAGGTATGTTCAGATTATTCGGGAGTCTTATTATGAAACGCAGCTAGAGCAATTATCCGGCCTTACCATCGAAACGATAACGATCAGTGCCCCTTACCGAGCAGAGGAAAATAAAACGCAATGAAACCACAAAGTTAAGTGGTTTTATTGCGTTTGGTATCCTAAGTATCGTCGCAAGGTTCTTTTTGGTTGAGTTGATAAGGTACGGATCACCATATGCACCCCCAGCGACTGAACGCACCCTGGCATCCTGCTAATTACTTTGGTACGGGACCTCCATCTCGGATACCATTAAAGTAACCTATGTGAAATTTAACAGAGGAATAATTCACGAAATCCCCATCCCCTAGTAACTCGAAGCTATGCGTCCCTGCTTCATAAGTATCATTAAACATAACAAAACCTAATTGCTCCCCCTTATCATTCAAAAATGCCAAGTTAGCACCGATCTGTGCCTGTCTTGGTATTTTGAAAACCCCTGAAACTTTGGTTTGATTGCCTTCTTTAACAAGTATTAGATTCCCCACCTGCATAAGATCTTTTGAATTAGGATTTGGGTCAACAATATCTGGCTGCCCTTGTTTGACAATGACTTCTTTTGATTCTCCGTTATAGCCAACACCAGCTCCTAAGCTTTCAGCAACAAAACGAATGGGAACGTAAACATGACCTTCATAATTGAGAGTAGCATACTCACTCCCGACTTCTTTGGATTGATCATTGATTTTGAACTTAACTGGAAATAAGAGTGCTTGAATGTTGCTTGAAGCCGTTACAGCCGTAGCCATGGTCAATGACGATCCAATTAGCATTCCAATTATTATTTTTTTCAAAGTATCAACTCCTTATTTCATCTTTATCGTTATTTTCGACGGTTTATTCTTACAATTATTGTTTCAAATTAAAATCGATATTTACTGCGTTATCAGTGTCCTGAGTTTCAAACAGTATAGTAATTGTTCTATTCTCAGATTCAGTATCCCCATTTGTTCTGGAGGAAGTATATTGCGATTTGTCTGTCATCTGTCTTGGGCTTACCTTTTCTTCCGGAACCAATTTGACTGGCTTCGAAGGGTCGCGGCGAATCATGGACTTCCGACACGGCTCACTAGCGATCATCAGCATGAAGGAAAGCAGCTGTTTACGTCCGCATCTTTCGGTGGGCTACAGTTCTGCTGCGTTGACTTGGGAAAAATTAACATATATAATTGTGTTACATGTTTGAAAAAGAGGAGATGGTACTTATGAAAAAAATATTAAGTTTAATATGCATTGTGTTTGTGTTTTTTTCTTTTACTGCTGTTGTAGTGGCATCACAAGGTAAAGATGAGATACTTTTCTTTCCTGTTAATTACAAATTCGGTTCTTCTGAAATTAAAAATGAGGAGATGGATAAGGAATATACTTCTCTGTACTATAAAGGACATATATACTCACCGGTACGCTTTATAGCAGAAAATTCAGATATACCTATTGATTATGATCCCGAAAGTAAGACAGTCCTTATTGGAGGTCCTATTTTTGGGAAATTAAAAGTAAGCGCGGATCAAGCTAAGATTGTGGCATATGAAAAGTATAAGCTGAAGCATGTAAATGAAGAATTTAATGTTAGAATACTGAACGATGATGAAAAGAAACAGGCGCCTGAAGATATTAAGAATCCTGTATTTTATTTCATTACTGGTTTAGATGAATCGAACAATAGTGTGACTGTGTGTGTTTCGTCTATAGATAAAAATATAAATTTTATCAATAAGTAAAATCATAAAAAAGATAGTGCTTAGTAAATAGTAAGCACTATCTTTTTTATGATTAATTCAATGGTACTTGTTTGTTTATACCCCAAACATTAGAACTAAATGAATAAATAACAACATTATCAACGTATTCGTCGTGAATGATTGCATTTGTTTTTCCATCGCTCATTACTTGATAACCAATACCAGCTACAGAATGTGCACCGTATGTTGGATCTTCATTAGCGTAATTAATAATAGTTGGTCTTTCGGCATCAATTTCTGTTTTATAATTTGAAAACCCATTAGCTGGGGACGAGGCGTCAAGACTATACCCTCGTTTACTCCAATAGGCTTCAGAACCCATTTTAATCCACAAAGGTTGTGTTTGAGAATTTGTGGTATGCATTAGCTGACTCATAGATTTCGCAACCTCAATGTTACTCCAGGATGTGTTACCATCTTCACTTTTTAACAACTTCCCGTATTTAGACTTGTACTGACTACCCCAGTATCCTGCAATCATTGCCGCAGCAGTTGGTGAACATCCTATAGCGGAATCCCATTTTATGTACGGAACTCCAACAATTGTTTTTGATGAAGATACTGTAGCGGTTAGAGCCTGTGCTTGGTAATTGATATTAATTGTTGCATTTTTAGCATCAGTTTCAGAAAAACCTTCTTTCGTATAAGATCCCTTTGACTTCAAATCTTTTCTTTTTATTTTTTTATTTATTCTCAGATCAGTGAAATTATCTTTATCTATCTTAGAAAAAAACGCAGATGGCCCTACATAAATTGCTTTATTTGACTCAATATTTTTATATGGATGACTTCCTTTTGTTGTGGCCTGTAAAAATCCTGGATGAGAAGGGATGGCACTCTCAATAATATAACCATGTTCTAGTGTTCCATCTGTGACTGGAAATAAATATGAAGTAACATTACCGTCAAAATCATAAAGTGTTATTTCTTTACCAATTTGTAAAACTCCAATATTCTTCCAGTCCTCATAAACTTCTTTAGATTCATTAAGGAAACTCTGAGCATCTTTCTGGGCAACATTTACAGTAACTACGTCTTCCGATTTTGCAAATGCAGAAGAAGTTGCAGTTAAAAGAAGTGCTGCTACTAAAACCGAGGATATTGTTTTTTTCATTTTCAATCTACTTCCTCCTAATTTACAGTTAATTTGGTTAAAATCTCTAGAAAAATTTTGTGGCCATCAAAACTTTTCGTTCCATATAATACCATGTTATTCCATATATTGTAATGAGCACAATGAACCATTTCCTATCAAATTCTACATTATTCTACAATTTCATATAGTTATAAGAGCAATTAGATGAACTTAACAAAATGAGCGAATTGAACATCGAAATATAAAATTAACCATTGGATAATTCTTTATTGACCACCATAGAAATATATGGTAAATTTCTTTTGTATTATGGTTTAAATTTGAAATGATAGTAATTAATGCAAAGGGGATTTTTCTATGCTGGAGGATGCAAAAGATGAACTTGACTCCTGTTTGGATGACGCTGAAACTCCATCTATCTTATTTGACCAGGCCGAAACGTTATTTAAACAAGGTAGAAGAAAGGAGTCTATTCGTTATTTTAAGTATTTCTGCGATCAGGAGCAGATTCGATTGTCAGAAAAAGTGAGCATTGCTCAATATCGAATCTTTCTTGCTTCCCTGGGAAATGGTTCTGAAGAAGATTGGAAAGCAATTCAACAATTCAGTCCTTTCATAAAAAATTTGCCAGACAATATCCAATTAGATGCCCTTCTGAAGATATCGCAAACCTGCTGTACTTTGCAAAAGTGGAATGAGGTCGGCCAATATGCAGATGAATTAAGAACATGCGCGATGTATGTCTACAGCATGTTAACAGGAATGAACGGATCAAAAACATTGGAGACAGAAAGACCTTTAGTTGTTTATTATGGACAAGGTTTTTTATTAAAAGGGCTGTCTCTAAGTCTAGCCGGGAATTATGAAGAAGCTAAAAAGTATGTACAATCATATGCCGATTTAAGCTGGTTCGAAGTATTGGATGATGATGGCAGAAAAGAAGTTGAAAAATTTGGCGTTTTTGCAAAAGGAAACATGTATACAATAGATTTATTTCTCGGCAAAGATGTATATAACGAATATGCAGACTTCATTGCCTCAAATTCTTCTTCCATACTTATAACTGGTATGAGAGCTGTAGTTGAATCAGCGAATAAACACAATTTTGATGTTGAACATATTTTGGATAGATTTTCGGAAGAGATTGAACAATATAAAGACTCCGAGAATCCTGTTTGGAAAAGCCATTACATACAATTTAACTATCAAAAAGCTATTTATTTTTGTAGAAAAGGTTATGTCAGCGTAGGAATAGACTTAGCTCTTCTTTGTCTGTCTTATGCTGTTTCTCATAACAATGATCTTGACTTTATTCGTTGCACTTCACTCTACTGGAAGAACAGGCAACATGCATCCAAAGAGCAAGAAGAAAAATTTTCAAAAATCATGGGAGGTGCTTTCAATGAAGAAGTTGCTGCTGGTTCTAGTAACAGTAATAGGAATAACTAACACTGTAGTTCATGCCGAAAATGCAACAAACAAAGAAGTTCCAAAGAACCCTCCAATATATCGGCCCCTTATATATGACGGCTCCGGTGGCTGAAAGGATTACCGATCCGACAGAATACGACTTTATCATAGCCAATCAAATTCACTCTTATAGTAGAGCGGATTTTGATTGGCTATTTTTTATCAACTTCTTCTTTTTTCTTTTCTTTCAATCTCGGATATTCTATGCTTGCAAACCCGATAATTGCCAAAATAATCCATACAATAAAAAATATAATATCCATTTTTGACATATACTAACTGTTAGCTCCTTTTATAATAAATCCATCATTGAGAATCCAAAATTGATATTATATATTCCATTTTATCATGTTTTGAATTTTTGTCACTCTTATTACGCTACGACAACCAGTTTAAACTTCAAGAAGGGGCGTGAATAATGTGGATAGTTCTGTGTTAAAATCCGTTGGAGCAAAAATCAGATCGGTTAGAAAATTAAAAGGCATTACCCAAGAGCAGCTTGCAGAATTAGTAAATACGCAACATTCTTACATCGGATTCGTTGAACGCGGCGAACAAAATATTACCTTGAATACATTGGAAAAGATTTCCGAAGCACTTGATGTTGATTTTAGAGAACTATTTGATTATCATGGACTTCCTAATCACAATAAAAAATTTTTGGAAGCCGTAAATATCCTGGATGGGAAAAGTGACGAGGACTTGAAAAGAGCAGTCATTGTATTACAACAATTGTTCAAATAAGTGAAAAAGAGCCTCCAATAGCTGAGGCTCTTTTTCGTATCCCCGAGGGGAGGCTTCTAGTTGTCGTTTCGCGTTGCGATCTACGCGAGAGTGACAACAAAAAAATTGCATGATTAGCCGCGGCTAATTACAATCCTTCTTTCGTCTGGTAAAATATTACTTGAAGAATCAATCCCAATTGATACTAACTTCTGACAGGTCTTTCTTCCTACTTGCTGCAGAACGATTGAAAGTATTCCTCAGTGCGGAAGATTCTTCTTTCGACAAAGATAGTTCAGCTATTGGAGGAATTTCATTTTTGCGCACCTCGGCGCTTTTCAACATATGTACGGCCCGATTTAAATGGGGGGTTAGCTGGATTGTAGGCATAGAGATCACCCCCTTCCCGGACAATTGTACTACATAAGTATAATAACAAATAAATGAAACACGGAGGATGGTTATGATGAGAAAAAAGTATTTTTTAGGGCTGGTCGTGTCGATTTTTGTCGTCTTACAAATTTGGTGCTCGTTCATTACATTCCATTACCCTTATATTGGGATTTTTCTGAAGGTGACTCCACAACAACAATGGGTGATTATGGATGTGGATCGGGAAGGTGCCAGCGCTAAGCTTGACTTAAAGATCGGAGATATTGTCAAGCAAGTTGATGGAAAGTATCCCGACGAATCACCATTCGTTCAAAAATGGCAAACCATTGAACAAGCTCATACGTTATTGATTTCAAGAGACGGGCATGAATACGAAATCAACCTAAACGTCAATAGTACCACCATTTATGACATAATTCCGCTCGTAGAGGGATCTGTATGTTTGTTCATGGGTGTAATGCTCTTTAGAAAAATGAACCGTTCCCAATCAGCGAGGCTACTCGCGGCTGTATTTCTAACCATTTCCATCATTTATATAAGCCTGGGTGCTTCCGTGCGGGGAGATATCATAGGGAAGATAGCAATTACTAGCTTTATGACGGCGTTGCCAATTGTTTTTTTTCATTTTCTAGTGGTCTTTTTTAAGGAAAAAGGAGATTTGAAATTTCCGGAAATAAAGTTTAAATATCTATATTTAATTCCTATTACAGGATTTTTATTTAGACTATTGTCCTTCTATCCTTCCTTGACATATACGATTTATCGTTATAATGGTTCAGTTACCTTGGGCTTTTTCATTATTGGTTTCATTTTCAATATGTGCGTTTTAACTTTCTTGTATGTCAAAGTTAAGAAACAACAATCCTACGTTTCAAGCATCATTAAGAGCGTTTGGTTATCATTGTTGGTTTCATTTTTACCTGTGACATGCCTCTCTTTTCTTCCAAAAGTAATTGTTGGGTATTGGATTATTGATGCTGTGTACACAAGCTGGATTATTTTATTTTTTCCCATCTCTTTTGCATACTTGATCGCTTCCAACCAGTTGTATGATTTTGGTAATATTATTCGGCGGATTTTGTTCGCCGGCTTGCTGGCTATCGTTCCAGTCAGCCTGCTTACGGGGTCATATGTATTCTTATTCAGCCAAGTTGTGGATGATAAACAAATTTTATTCATTTTCATTAGTTCCTTGATTATTATTACATGGGTGCTCTACGCGGCGGAATATTGGACAACACGGTTTGAACCATTTTTGTTCCCGAGAAAATACGTCTTGCAAACAGCTTTGAAGAAAATTTCCAAAAACCTTGGAGCCATTTCCAGTTTCCGTGAATTGAAAGATATTATACTTGTCGATATCGTGGATACGCTTCAGGTGATGGGGGGAGCCATTGTGTTCCGGTATAAGGACGATACCGAAATTATTAGCGAGGGAGATATTAATACTGCGGCAGTTCGGCAGCTTGTCAACTCGTCATCTATGCCCAATCACCCGCTTTATACCTGCATAGAGATGAATGACCATGAAGAATATACGAGTTATTTGGTCATGACACGCAAAAAAGCGAATACGCTGCTTGGAAGCGAAGAAATCCAATGGCTGCGCTTGATTACCTCCTATTTGGAGGTTAGCTTGGAGAATGTCCACTTGGTCCGCAAGCTGACCGCGAGGCTGCAGCAATTGGCTTCCCAACTTCCCCAAGAAGAAACGGCACAAGACATCCAATGGTTCCGTAAAATCATGTTCGAATTGCAGGAGGAGGAACGGAGTCGGATTGCTGCCGATCTTCATGATACGACGATGCAGGACTTATTCTTTCTGAAAAGAAAGTTAATCACTCTGGTGGAAAAGCATGCTACGCCCGAAGAAGATCGGGAACAGCTCGGCAATATGATTAATTTTGTGGAAATGATCAATGCCAGTTTGCGCCAAAGCTGTTTTGAGTTAAGTCCCCATTTGCTAAAAGATGTCGGTTTGATCCAAACGCTGACGATGTACATGGAGAAGGAGGCTTTTGCCGCCCCCTTTGAACTTGATTTTACTGCCGAACATGCTTCTGCCATTGAAACCAAAGATTTGACCACGAAGCGGCATATTTTCCGAATCGCTCAAGAGCTGCTCAACAATGCAAAAAAGCACTCCCAAGCTTCCAAAGTCACTTTCCGTATAACGGAATCTAACAAAAACTTTTGTCTGATTTATGAAGATGACGGTGTGGGGTTTGAAGACAACAAGGTGCGTCGGAGGGAGATTGACTCATCGGGACTCGGAATCGAACAAATGAGGAGCAGAATCTTGCATGCGGGCGGACAATTGGAGATCATCACGCAGAAAGGACTCGGAACAAAATTTGTTATTATGATACCAAACGAGGAGGTTAAATCTGCATGAATCAGGAAAACAGGCAGCATATGCATCATATTGTTGTCGCTGCTGTTTAAAGCATTTATTGCAGACAAAGAGCGAGAGAACACTTCATGGTCGAAGGTCACACTTTACCACGAATTACATCCTATCGGCGTCCGCCGATCACGGTGACGGAACAGATTCAGAGAAATTTGGAGTGCCTGCTGCTTCTCGGAGCAGCACGACGTCGCAGGCATGTGTCGATCGCAGCGCCGGCCGCGTCCTGTCGCCGGTTGCGCCGACATGCGTCGATTACTGCACTCCTAGTGCTTCCGGGAACACCGGACGTGTCAGGAGAGAACCAGTAGCGTAAAGTTGCAGTTGTTGGGAGCTATCGCGGCCGTGGTAATATCTCGTTCAATGGCTGTCCAGATTGATGCCCCCTGGCCAGCTCCATCCTATTCCGTTCCCGGACGGGCTGCGGCTTCTGCAGTTTCGACGCTTGGCAGCGGTACTTCCTACGTCCAATCCGAAAGTTGAAACTCTGGCTGTTGGCTTCTGGATGGCCCCTCTATGAACTGGTGATCTGCAGATGCACGTATCCCGGAATATGCCTGTAGCCCTGTGGTACGCTTCAAAGCTCGATCGGCAGTCCGAACGCCGCATCTTCTGGTTTTTCCCTGCAGACTGGACCAGAGATTAAGCTGCGTAAAAAGACAAAGACCAGAAAATATAGTATTAGACTCCGCAGAGCGACCCGGTCGCCGCCGTCGCCGGGCGCGCCGCCCCGTACACGGATCGCATCCGGAAGAAACCAGGAGCGAGAGCGGCAGCTTCTCGAGCTGACCGCCGTTGGCGCGCCAGTCTACAACTTTATTTTCCTAATACTTTATTTTTTCAGTCTAAATATTTTACTTTCTTCTGATAGTTGCTTCCGAATCGATGTCCCTAGCCAACGCCAGGCGCAGTTCCGGAGGTGTCCCGATGACTTCGGAAGCCGGTCTTGTGCAGTTGCAGTACGCGTGCTCTTGGTTATCTCCCTGCGAAGGCCCACTGGTGCGATCGGCGCGCCAGACGGCAAATACGCGGCCCGAATCTTGCAAACGGAACTACAAAAAAGACCGCTCTCAATAGAGCAGCCTTTTAGAGGAAAGCAATTAGAATTTCCAGCCATCTAGAAGGTCCGATTGTAGATTGGCTTATAATGTAGAATCGCTTTGCTTTCAAAGCAACGCAGACCATTCTCGACTTCAAATCTAGTTGGATCTCCCCCAGACAACTTCCACCATGGGAGTTCAAAGATCCGTACACGTGCGTTTGGATGTTTCTTTAAAATAGCTGGTAGTTGATGATGTTGTGTCTCGATATTTGAAATACGTTTTTCTATATGTATTGACATACCGACATAGAATACATGATTTTTTTCAAATACCACATAAATTCCAGTTATGTCTGCCTGGACATGTCCAAGACAGTGCTCCAGGGGGAAACTATCGTTTTCTAAGTAATTTGGGAAGTAGATATTCTTCATCGCCTTTATTCATCACACCTTTATAACATAGATTTTGTTCGTCTAACCGTGAGCCCCACATGTCGCTCCACGTCTTCTGGTGAATTGGTTTAGATCTCGGTGTACTTGACGAACCTATGCCCTGCCTGCGTTGAGTCTCAAAGCGTAGCTAGCTAGCAACGCGTTCACTTGCCAACCACTGCTTCTTGATGTTTGTGCACGTGTGATCTGAACCCATCCGCCAGCACTACTCACATCCAGGAACATAATCCGACGTCTCTGACGCCGGGCTGTCGCGTTTGATCGGCAAATCCGATGTCGCCAGCCGGTTGCTGATCCGATGGCCCCGAACTGACATCTGATGCATTCATTCCGGTAACAAGACGACGACTGGCTGCGCCACACTCAACCAGCAGTCCGCACGCAGTTGGCCGGCAACTTTTTTCGATGACACGCCGTCCAGCCCTGAACCGGTGATCTCCAGGGAAAAAGATCCGACAACTGGACTGGCGGTGCCACTGCGATCGATTCGGTAGTCTGTACGCAAATGGACAACTGCTGTATTCGAATGTCCTCGGGTGTCCGGACCTGAACTGATGAGTTGCCGTTCGGCTACCTAGCACACATTTTCCGTTCCCGATCGGTGGATACCAAGTAGCTGGCCAACGCTGCTTTATAGTATGTTCGCAGGCGATGGTCAGCAGCAGTTTCCGGACTACTTGCCCTGTTGTTCGGATTCTAGCGTGCTTGCTCCTCGATCCATGCCATTCTCGATCGCCGATTCTAGTCGTCCGTTTGTGTAGTGATTTCTTTTTGAGTGTTGCAATGTTCAATAAGATTTATTTTTGAGGCCATATGAGCCGAACATCCGATACAGAGTTTCCTTGTAAATATACTTCGTCTATTTTCCCATATTTATTTGGAATTGAAATATTGAATGCACCGTTTGCCCTAGTTAAATTTATTGAACTCCCTTTGATTATCACATATAATTTTCCGTCTTTATAATCAGTTTTGTAGCCCTTATAATCAACAGCACTTGCGGCGAAATCACCCTTCATTGTGATTAAATCGCTGGTTATATTTATTTCTGAAATCATGATGCTTTGAGGACTAACTGTTGTTGTTAGCATCCGAATTGCAATCACCCCTATTACGACTACTACTAGAATTATGATTCCTATAGAACTTTTTTTCATTGTTGTTTACCGCCTTTCTGCTAAACGAATACTATTCTACGGGATTTCATATAAAATTAAAGTAAACCTCTCCACTGGGGATAATTGATTTCACCAATTAACTTACCACCAATGAAGAGGTATTTATTTAATCTAGTTAGTTCATAGTCTGACTTAAAATCGGTGTTCCTGTGCCTTGGGCATAATAAATTTTATAATCCCAGGGAACAGATCTGCCAGTAACATAGAAACTTTTGCTCTTAATGGAATCCGCTAAATTCTTTGGTGTATTGATACCTCCTGCACTGACTTTTGAAGATGAAGTAGCTACTGAGTTCCATGCTTTAGCTGCGAAAGTAGAACAATTACTTAAAGTGCTCCAAGAATCGTTGTTGAGAATAATAGAATTCACAGTATTAAGTTGGCTGGGTGTGATTTCCATACTCAAAGATACTCTACTTGAATAAAAACCCTGGGAAACAAACTTTTCTTCTAGGTTGTACCATACACCTTTGTGTTCGGGTTTGTTTCCCCATGTCCCAACAGAAACTGTTGTATGTGGAGTAATAGCCGATAAATTTCCAACTTGGATATTTGAGGTAGTATCATTTGTGACCGTAATAAAAGCGTGGTTGCCAAATGCAGTAGAATCATCTCCACCGGAGCTACCACCATTGGCTGCTCCAGGATCAGAATATATCGTAAGCGTTATAACATCAGGAACACTTTTTGCAGTAATAGATGCTGATTTGCCACCTGCAGGCAAAGCATCAACAGCTACAGAAGATGCGAAAGCAGAACTTGCTCCGAATATAGTTATAATCATGAGCAAGAAAACCGCGAAGAATTTTTGCTTGATCGATTTCATCGATAACGCCTCCGATTTTTAGTTTTTTCCTAAAAGAAAGTTTCTCTGCATGCCACACTCAACTTTGAATTGCATCAAAATCTGTGAGTAAATTTTGTGCGTTGAGTTACACTGCCACATATTGGGCAATCTCCTACTCCCAGGAAATATATTAGCACAGGAAACGATGTAAATATATGGGTATTATTTACTATGTTTAACTTTATGTTAACATCCAGCGTGCCGATTTATCAGAAATTTGTTCTCATATCGAACTAGTGTTCGAAAAAAAGTATTAGACTGTAACTCTCGATTTGACGCGTTTTTTTGGTTTCAAAATCGTTAGCAAACGAAAATAAGTTTTAGACTGGACCCGCGATTAAGATGCGTCAAAAGAGGAAACCAGAAAATAAAGTATTAGACTCAGCAGAGCGACCCGGTTGCCGCCGTCGCCGGGCGCGCCGCCTTTGCGCGGATCCCACGCTGAAAGAACCTAAAGAGCGAGCTGCAGCTCAGCCGCCCGGCCGCTGCCGTCACCGGCGCGCCGCCCATGCGCGGATCGCAGCCGGAAGAATCAGGAGTGTGAGCTGCGGCGCAGCTGCCCAGCCGTTGCCGTCACCGGCGCGCCGCCTCGTGCGCGGATCGCAGCCGGAAGAACCAGGAGTGTGAGCTGCGGCGTAGCTGCCCGGCCGCTGCCGTCACCGGCGCGCCGCCCATGCGCGGATCGCAGCCGGAAGAATCAGGAGTGTGAGCTGCGGCGCAGCTGCCCAGCCGTTGCCGTCACCGGCGCGCCGCCTCGTGCGCGGATCGCAGCCGGAAGAACCAGGAGTGTGAGCTGCGGCGTAGCTGCCCGGTCGCTGCCGTCACCGGCGCGCCGCCTATGCGCGGATCGCAGCCGGAAGAACCAGGAGTGTTAGATGTAGCGCAGCCGCCCTGACCGCAGCCGTCACCGGCACGCTGTCTTTGCGCGGATCCCCGCGCCGAAAGAACCCGAAGCGCGAACTGCAGCGCAGCCATCCTACCGCAACGCCTGGCTTGCCCTCAAGTCTAAAACATTATTATTCCAGTCTACAACTCTATTATCACGGTCTAATACTTTATTATTCAGTCTAAGACTTTTTTATTTGCTGACATCGGCGTCATACGTCGTTTCTCGTTCCTGATGCGTAAAGCGTCAGTTCATTGGTTCAGGGCCGGCTAAGCTTAGCTATTCGGAAGCAACATCGCCATCGTCGTGTGGAGTTTCGATCGAGTGCCGCATGCCACCCCATGCGTCGGATCTTGTTCCTGGTATGCGCGTTCAGAATCATCTCACCACATCAGGCACCATCGGTATCCTTCAAGTACTGCGTAAGACGCTTGAAGATTGAGCCGGCACGTGAATTTCTCGAAGCTGTCTTCCTTGAGGAAGGGGCTACTGAGGATACCTGCCTTGTTCTTGGAAGCCGTGAAAATGAGTCAGGAGAACGCAAACGCAGCAAGCGTGTAACGGTTCCGAAATCGCTCGACATCCTAATGATTGAAGATTTGTTTCTGCTTTGGCAAGCCAATTCAGTCAGTCTAAGACATTATCCTCTCAGTCTACAGCTTCACTCTACTTTATTTTCACAGTCAGTAATGGCCCTGCAATATGCACCCCACCATCCTGCGTTTTGCAGGGGGGTGCTATTCAACTCCCTCCCTGCATTTTGCACCCCTATATTTTCTTGTGCATAACTAGATATCCACAAGAAATTCCACCCCTGCATTTTGCACCCCTCCCCCCTTGAATATGCAGGGGTATTACCCTCCCTGCATATCGGACGCCCTGGGGGTGCAAAAATGCACCACTAAGTATTTAAATAATTAAGTATATTATTAATATGTATATATATTAGATACAATTTCGTTATTAGAACCGTTCCAATAAAAAAAACGTGCAGCCAACTAACCGGCTGCACGCTTGATCTTACTGTATATATTCAAGAGATCATCTAATTCCTGCGATAATCTCAACATCACTTCGGAACGAAGATCGTATTTATTACCTGCCTGGTTAAGCTCCTCTCTTTTCTTTTCAATCGCCTGTTCGATATCCTTCGCCTTATTCACTTGTGAATAACCTCCATTAGAGAATGTAATTGTCAACATAGGAAAACGTCAACCCCTTACTTCCATAACCGGTCTTCATGGAGAATGCCCGAGTCGGAAAGTGCCTTCCACCAACGGCGAAAGGCTTCGTTGATCGACTCGCGTTCATCTCCTTGTGGATAAGGACCGCCATATTGGGTACCGCACACAAGATACGTATTGGTCATCCCCCGATTGGCAAGTTCGTCTTCAATCCAGGCTTCGAACGCTCGAGCAAACAACTCGTGATCCCGTTTCCAATACGGACCACGTGTTTTAGCATCGAGAAGAAAGTTGCTCTCATCGGTGGGAACAAAGAATTCGGTAGGAACCTCCATACCTTCCCTTTCTAAGATGTTGCAATACATGATGCCAATATCCTTAAATTGCCTCAAGCTAATTCGGTAGTTGCTACCTTTCAGTCCAAGTAACGCAGCATTTACGTCATAATTGAACCGTTCCAGATAGTTCACAACCCCCGAAACATAGCTACCAGTCTCACGCAGCAGAGGATCCGGAACGACAATACGAAGTCGTCCTTCACCCTCTTTAATTTCCTTCATCAACTCTTTGAATGCTCTGGCAACGTTACTAGGCAAGAAGCTACCAGGTGCGTTCCCGGAAAGAGCAACCAGCCTCCCATTAGAGAAGTTATGAGAGAATGAGAAAAGGTTCCAGTCCAGTCCGTGAGCCCACTCATGTACGAGGCAGCCTCCGCCCTTCATCTTAGTGAGATTGTAGACGTTAGTGTTCGCTTCGTAATGGGCTGCGAAAGGTCCTGAGCCCCGCGCGCCGAAAGCCATCCCCGTTCTTCCATACAACGAGGCAGCTTTTCTCGGAAGTCCCAGGATTTTTGTCAGATCAGCAAGTGCATTGCCGCAGCAAAGCACGTGATAACGGCCGGCAGCATCCTCGACCCAGTTACCAAACTGCACTCCCCTAAAACCGTAGTGTTCGATCAAATCCTCCGGTTTGTTTACGCCTGATGGCTCCTGTGATTGGCGGACCACTTCCTCGGGTACCTTCCGTTCCCAACGCTCGATATTTTCTTTCCGGGTTGAATTGCCTTCCCGCTTCTTGCCTTCGGCCCACCGCCAGTCTTTCCCCTCTTCCGAATCAAATGCTTTCGAGAAAATCTTGTGATAGTCGGGATAACCTCTTCCTTTGCTAAAGAAGATCGACCGAAAGCGATCGCCGAGAGATAGCCAAAATCGGTATTGAAGCAATTCCGGTTCTTTCTTCAATTTGTGTTCGTAAGTCGAATATCGTGCCTTATACATATCCTCTTTGAGATTGCTTATGGCAGCACGTAGTAAATCTTCTGTCGCGGCCTCCGCAAGTCTGGATCGCAGCTCCCCGACGGCTTTGATGAAATACTCCCGCTGCTGCGGGTCGTCTCCCGGTCGCTGGCAAACCCGATCCCAAATCAGTTTAATGGCATAGGCAGCCTGAGAAGAAAACCCTTCTTCACGGAGCTGCTCCGGCTTAAACTCGCCTAACAGCTCGTTTTTGCAAACCAACTCAAATGCTTGCTTAGGGTCTTCCTCAATAGCTTTCTGCCATTCGACAGAGAACTTGACAGCCGCCAGATGCTTTCTAGCGCCTAGTAGCTCCTCTCCGCAATCGTAAGCGTAGGTTTTCCTGCCCGCACCTGTTTCCGGCGCCTGAGCGGTCGCCAGGACATTTACAGGTGGATCAACTACAGCCACATTCAAAGAAGGGAAATAATCAAAAAGTGAAAAAGAAAGTTGTTCTGCCATCTTTATTACCTCCATAATTCCCCCGCCGCAGGCGGGGGATTAAATGTAATCCGCTCCGCCTCCGGAGAAATCTATGGTCTTCTCTAAAAAAGCTGCATTAAGCGGTCTCCCAGTCATCCCCTAAAAAGTCGGAGGTGGCCCGTTTGGCCTTCGATTTAGAGGGTCTGAAATACTGAGTTCTTCATCCTTCTCCTCGTCTAAGTCCAACGTCGCAATGAAAAAAAACATTCATAAACAGCTTCTTGATCATATCTATTGCCTCCAACAGAATCCCCGCCTGATGGGGTTATTCAGTCAAAAGCCGCTGCAAAATTTAACGCCATACCTTTCGATTGTCGGTGCAAGTAGGACGATGAAAACCAAACTCTTTCATCTTCTCGTCCCGCCAGTTCCCGGCTCCCAGGTACTCGACGTCATTCTTAATATCTTCCATCAAAGAAGTTAGCCGATAATGGCCGGCAAGGGTGTTCAAGCCGGCTAATACGCCGAGGGCAAATTCAAGAGAATAAACCTTTTTCTCAAACATTTCCTTGGCGTGGGTCCGTTCATTATGGATGATGCGGCTGATATCTTGTGGATTAGTCATTGAAATACCTCCAATTTATTTATGCGGTATCCAATTGCGATTTTGCTTTCTCTTCCATGATGCGTCGTATCGCAGCATCGTCTTCCGCAGTCCATTGATCGATCCCTGTTCCGAATGGGTCGAAGATGGGATCGCAAAGCATTCTGCGGAATCCTGTACTCTGAAACGGAAGGAAAGCATAAATCGCTTGCCTGAATCGTTCAGTAACTGGAAAACCTTCCACCGACTCGCGCTGCAGCACCATATGATACGCTGTCAAAACCTCGCTTTCTCGCCATTCGATGTCCAGACGCTTCATGGCTTGCAAAAGATGCGTCCTGCAGTCGATGGTGAGATCGCCGATCCCATTGCCGAGTTTCCCGGGCTTCGTTTTGGCTGTAGAGCCACCGAAGCGTTGGTAGCCCGTCATGCCGCCGTAACGGATGTCTTGTCCAACGGCTTTGAGAATCGCCCTAAACTGGTAATATTTCTCCCATTCAAGATGAGTCGTTTTGATCAAGTTCCCCATGCTCTTGTCATTGGAGATCGTACATAAGTAGCAGCCCATGCGAGCATTCTTCCCGCAAGCCATCATAGCTTCGTTATCATTGACAACGGCAGCTCCAAGGGGGCATTCGTTGCCGGCCGCGCCGCTATAAAAAGCAAGAAGCTCGCTATTGCGAGCACCTTTACGCCACGGGGCCTTATTGAATGCAAGGTAGGTTACAACCTCCTGCCGCGTCCAATCACGGATGGGACTTGCCGTCCGGATGCCCGCGACAGGGTGCGAACCGTAGAAATCCTCGCCAAAAAACTTGACGATGCTGCGCTTGCGTTCTCCTGACTCATTTTCACGGCTTCCAAGAACAAGGCAGGTATCTTCGGTAGCCCCTTCCTCAAGGAAGACAGCTTCGAGAAATTCACGTGCCGGCTCGATCTTCAAGCGTCTTACGCAATACTTGAAGGATACGGACGGCGCCTGATACCCCTTCCCGATAATGCATACCAGGAGGGTATCGTCTTCCCTCGGCTCCACGATGTGATACTCAATCCATGAGAAATTGGCTTTCAGCGTATCACGCATCTCGTGAATAATCGCCTTCACACCCGGATTCTCGACCAACGTATCCGCGCTGATTACCCAAATCTTTTTGGACGGATCCGGATTTCTCAGCGCATGCTCGATCATGAGCTGCAGGGTTAGCCTTGAATCCATTCCACCTGAATTGAGCAATCCGATCAATGAGTGTTCATCATAGATTTTCTTTATTCTGGCGCGAGTGGCAGCGAGCAGGTCCTCGTCTACCTTCTCCAAAATATCCAGGCTTTCTCCTTCGATCACGCGGCTTCGGTCACGTTTCGTGTCAATGATCTCGACGTCGAAGTCAAGAAAAGGTTGGCACCTGTCCTTCGGGAATGACATGGGTTCCTTCCGCGCGCCGTAAGGGGCGAGGGATTGCTCAAATAGATAGATTTCAACCAGCAAGGAGCAGCTTGGATGGAAGGCATACACCTGAAACTTGTGTTTCGGGCTTTGATAATGCCAATCCGCTCCGTCATCGAGCAAAGCATCAATCGCTGCTTGCTCCGGAACGAACATCCGAAACCCGCTCCGTTCCAAGAAGGAAAAGAGCGCGCCGGCTTCGGACCCCTGCTGAAAAATCTCCTTCCAAGTGAACCCGCTATCCGGAGGAATACAATCCTCTTGCGGCTGGTCATTGACGAAGTGATGGAGAACATAGAACAATCCGTGAAAAAATACGGCGGACCAGTCCCGTATCACGCCATGAAATGAAAAGCCGGCCAACTCCATGTAATCCCAAATATCGGTTGCGAGCATGTTATAGCTCTTTAACCGATCAGACACTGCAACCCGATGATTTCTTTCGATATACTCATATCGTTCTTCTATAATCTCTATTACCTCCCTGAATCAAGAATTGTTCATTCCAAAACTTTCTGCCATCGTAGTAGGCAAACCATTCACCCTCTTCTTTCATGACCATCAGCTGTTCGTCGAAATCGTAACCAAATAACGATCCAGGACTGTGTAGATAGTATTCAGCATAAGTCCGGCTTGACGAAAGATGGATGAGGTCGAAGCGGGCATTCGATTCCGACGAATAAAGATACTTCGGCGGATCGCCTGGCTTCGTCACACGCATCCGATAAAAATCGGGTCGTTTAACTTGCTTGGGCAACCGGTTTGGACAACGGACATTTAGCATATGAATTGCCTCCTTGTTTGCGGGCATGAAAAAAAGGAGACGCAAAAAAGACACACGTATGCCGTATGTCCAATTGGTCTCCTTATATCAAACCCAATCTTTATTCGCTAATCAAATTAGCATTCCCCATCACTTCCGAATCACATGAACGGAAGTGAAAATTTTTACGCTTTGTAATGAATCTATTATACATCGAGTTAGAAGAGTTTGTAAATTCAATTGAAGTTATCGCTTCGTTTAATGCTCACCATTCTTCAACATGATACCAACCCCTGACCCGATACCGATAGCTGATCTTGCATAACGATGGGCTAAGTAATAAAAACCAACCGTTGATTGCTCCCCTAAATATTCAAATGATACGGAAATGCCGAATTGATCTTCAATGTCTACTGCGATGGTTAAAATATCGTCAGTCTGTCTTTCATAGCGTTTTATTCGACCGGTAACAATTTGTTCGATGTAATTAATGTCAGAATAGATAATATATTTATGGGGTTTCACTGGTCGTGTTGCAATTATTTCAGGAATATTCATTAAAGCCATAATGAGGCTTCTCAACTCAAGAAAATGAGAGGAATTACTTTTTGTTTCTAAGCTACCATAATCAACGAAAATGCTTCCCATCCCTGCCATAACATTAGCATAACCAAATAGAGCTTGTTTAGGTTTTTGGGAATGGTCGCAGTAAATATGGACCGTATCAACATCCAGGATTCGATTCAACTGATCAGTACTTGGATTTTCGACCGCAGATATTATGGATCCATCCATGCGTTTTATAGGGACTGCATATAATTTTTCATTCGACTTTTTTCGATTTGCTTTGTAAAGACAATTCTTGCAGCAGCATACGCAATTTCTCGGAGTTTTCAGTCCCCCGAGGTTCTTGGGAATCAAACGTTTGATGGTATCAGCCTGTCCACTGCAGAAATGACATTGCCCCTCATCACGATTAAAAAGAAACCGTCGAAATTCCTTCCGATCGTACAACCTTACAATTCGATTCGGTGAGGCGACACGCGCTGCATCTTCAATGACGTACCTTCGCGCTGTTTCGTAATCGATGACTTCACGGTATTTGTCTCCTTTACCTTGAAGAATGTAGAAACTGTGATGAGGTTCAAGTCCTTCTAAGCCTAAGTCAACGGGTTGATTAGTGGAACGAACAATTTCTTTACAGTGCAAACAATACTTCTTTAACTTTGCTTTTGTCCCCTTGTTAGGTCCATCTTCAATTTCGTGGTAAAAATCTATGATTGATTTTGACTCACCACATATTTTGCATGTTCGCGTTGAAACTTTTTGATCTAAAGTATCTTGTGATAGCATACTTTCACCACCATTCATTCTTAGATGAACTGGACTAGATACTATTGATTATATCAATAAATCGAAACAATTAATAAAAGTTAAATTAATGCATTAATTAATTGTAGCTCCTGACCGGTACGTTTCCAGCGGGCGTCGCTCTCGTTCATATGTTTTCCGCCAGCCGTCCGGAGACGATCAGGTGGGTGACGCCCGCGCGCGCTGGGTTCCTGCAGCTCGTTGTCCGCTCCCGGGGAGGAATCGGCAAGTGCCGCCGCCCCGCGATGGTTCATACTACTCCTGCATGGCCATCCCGTCAACTCCCAGAGCGATCGATGGGCGTTCCCGCAGTGCATCGGGTTCACCTGCAAGCAGCCCGGCCGTCCCCGGTCGCCTTATCGTTCTCCGGATCATTCTCCCGATCACGCCGCCGGCCAGTAACCTTCATGCCCATTTGATGACAGCACAAACAGGCCAGCGACGTCTTGCTGGCCCACTTTCATTTGGATGCGCACTCCATTTTACTTATGACACACGGTAAAGCTCATGCTGACTTGTGACTTAGACGAAGATAAGGCTATAACTGCGCATTGCAACCTCAAGTATGTAGTCGAACAAGATGTATGTGTGTGCTTGTGATCCAGTTACCGGCCGGCCTGGATATTCTTCAGTATTACCGATCTATTTTTCTTTTATTCAACATCGAGAATTCCATATTTTTTAAGAATCTGCTTGTTACCTTCTTGTCTATGAAAAATAAAGTATTAGACTAATGTTGCAGATTTGCCGCGGTTTTTGTATCGGAAAATCGTCAGCTTTTAAAAAATAAGTTTTAGACTGCCCCAAGATTATGATATGTTATGAGAAAAAATTAGATAATAAAGTATTAGATTGCTCCGCTGGTGCGAGCTGCAGCCGCTCGGGCCGGCTGCCGTAGCCAGCGCTGGTGCGCTGACGTTCAGTCTACAACTTTATTATCTCAGTCTAATACTTTATTGTTCAGTCTAAATCTTTATTATTCGAAAACACTTCTGAAGGAGCTAGAGAATTTAAAACTTGAGATTTAACCAGATCGAAAAAAACTATGATTTTCTCTTTCTGCGAGGTTTACTACTTGCACACCGTTTACAGCCGGTTCCGAGTCTTACACGGTTGTCGGGCGGCGCCGGATAACTATGCCCTTTCTCACTACAAATCCACCAAACTTTTTCGCGTCTGCAAGGCTTGATTGCGGTCGGAAGCAACGGATAATTTTTCTCATAATCCCATTCCTTCGCGATATTTGGGTATAGCTCAAGAAGCGAGCCTTTTATTGGAGTCACCATCTTCTCGCAAGTTTTACAGCCTACAAATTTGATGCGACTTTTGACTTTCATCCGAACGGAGTGATTGAACTTACAAGTCCACCGAGCATAGATTTGGGTATAGCTCAAGAAGCGAGCCTTTTATTGGAGTCACCATCTTCTCGCAAGTTTTACAGCCTACAAATTTGATGCGACTTTTGACTTTCATCCGAACGGAGTGATTGAACTTACAAGTCCACCAAGCATAGATTTCAGAATTAGGGAAGAGAAGATTCGGGTTTAACCCGATATTTTTTTCATAGTCCCAGAACAATTTTAAATAAGGATACTTGGCAAATAGACCATTTTTAGGATTTATGGCTCTCCTATACCCAGAAACGATACGGATTTTACGCTTCAGAATTTGATTGAGTTCGAGTATTTCATTCACTGAAGCGGGAGTGTTCTCCACTGATTTGATGTGCCTGAATTGAGGCTCTGAGAGTCGTACCATAAGATCACCTGGTAGATTTGAGATTAATTGCTATTTTTATTTTACCATAATTTTTACAAATTACTCTTTGAAAAAGAAAAAACGAGGAGGTCTCCCTCCCCGTTTCTCTAAAATTATTCTCTGTCCGGTTCATCATAAACAAGAAAACTTGGTTTCTCCCCAACAATTACACGGGGAATCGCTTCATCCATAAAGGGCTGAAATTGGGAAAGCGTCACATCGACGTATAGTTCTCCAACTTCCACCCATATATGCTCTTCATAACCGCGATCCGTGTTTATGCACGGATCATCATAAATAATCCAACCTCTAACCGTTCGATGCTCGATCCCTTGCTCCGTCATCAATTGTGAAAGAAGGTCCGAAGCTTCACCGCATTTCCCTTGAAATCAGTAGTATTAGCTGCCGTACTTTGTTTCCAGCAACTCTTTGACTTTCGAGGCAATCGTGAACACCGAATCGAATAATTCTTTTTTTGCTATTTGCTCCATTTGCTATATGCACTCCTTCATCCGTAGCTATATTGCCTGCTACGCGAATACAAATCCGATTTGGCCGTCTTGGTCCCGGGTCCATCCAACATCTTCCTGTTGTTTTCTTACACCGGCATACCGCTTAAAGAACATCGAAGCGATCTCATTTGCCCAAGCACGAATGACGAGTCCGCAGATTGATTGTCCAATCATCTCGTAGATTCGATAGACCGGAATATGTGACGGGAATTCGAACCATTCGGGGATATGAAAGATGCGACGAAGTTCATTCACGGACAGAAACCGCCACTGGGTTCCGTCCTCGTTCAGCACATAAGAGTTGCTGGCGCATTGGGAACGATATCGCCGCGGGATACACTGCAGCTCGATACAGTCTGGTTTCACAAAAGTCTTCTCCGTACTCCGTTCTGCCCACGAATTCCCTTTCTCGGCCTTCGACGAGAAGCTTTCAAACCATGCTTCCACCGATTTCCATTCATGCTGTGTACCTCTTGGGTCCAAAATTTCACGTAATTTGAACCGACGAAACTTTGGCGGCTTTGGTACACGAAACAAATCGAAGTCCTCTTTCTCACGAAGGTAGACGGCATAGGATCGGGTCCGATGCGCGATGCTACCGAAGTCGTAGCTATCGATCTGGATAGGACCGATCAAGTATGGAAAATCGGGTGTAAGCAGTTCTCTCAAATCTGAGTAGCTGGTAGATTCATAGAATGCGGGTACGTTCTCAAAGAAAATGCAGCGCGGCTCAGCAGCCTTCAGAATTTTATAGGTGCCGAGAATGAGATTGTTGAAGTACCCCTGTCCGCCATCCCCCAAAGACGAATGTTCGGCGCAGTCGAGCGTAACGAAGGCAACGTTTGCTTTGGCCACGGTATGACAATCCCTTAAATCCCCTTGGAAGAGAAACGAATGCCTGAGATTATGCTTCAATACCTCCGCGCTATCTTCTTCGATCTCGACCTCCTGAACGGCCGTATAAGAATGCGTGTCCACGAACATGGATGATCCTAGCCCTGCGCCGGCGCAGATCGATAGCAGGCGAATACGCTCGTCTGAAGGAGAATCGAAGGTATCGCTCTCGAAAAGGCGATAGCGAAGCGGGCGGACAACGACTTGTGAGTAGCTATCGTGCCGGAAGACACTGATCTCGATCTTATCTTGGACACACAAAATGGATGAGTATTTGGCGCCGCAAGTATCGACGAGTGGCCTCGGCTGTCCACTATTACGATTCACCCTCGAAGAAACGCTAACTTCATAAACGCTGTCACTATCCTCAAAAGGCTTATTTTGAATAAGAATCATCTTCTCATTCTCATCCACACGGACAAATAAGTCTGAGCCCGGCGTAAACCCCGCGGTCTCGCACACAAGCGATTGCAGCCAGAGACGGGGAGCATCGTGCTTCCTACTGACCGTATAAACCTTTTGAAGTAGGAGTTTTGAGATATTCATTTGGGACGTCCCAAACACGGCCGGGGGAAGCCCCCGATGGCGTGCAAAGGGACTTCCTCCTTCCGGTTAGGAGTATATTTATTACCTATCCAACCCGCTTCGAGACGTATTCATGTCTCGAATCACTTTCCGAACAACGATCGGGTTGGTAATTGCAAGAAATCGTTCAAGGTCATTGTTCTCGAGGGCATCCAACATGTCCGCAATCTGAGAAGGCGTCATTTGAGATGTCAGCTCGAGAAAATGCGACTTCAAGGCATCCAGCTTTCTTGCCTCTTCCTTTGCTGCTGTGGCATCCTGAAAGCTAATTACTTTCGACATCACACCCGTCCCTCCTTAAAACACAAACGCCAGCTGATCAGCCGTCACGTTTTTGTTCGGGATGGCTGGGATGAGCTGAATCGGCGTTTCCTCTTCATCATACCCCTCCACTTGGCCCGGACGGGCGTACCAAGGCGCATACCAATACATCTGAATGGTACATAGCTTGACGGCTATTCCGGAAATATCCTGACCGTAGCCGCGAAGAAAGTAATTGGATGCCGGCAGCAGCATGGCACCGCATCCGACACAGGAATCGAGGACGGTTTGCCGCTTCATACGCTCCGGCTCACCACCGCCATGCGCCAATTCGACCATCATACGGGAGATGTTAAACGGAGTCGGGTAATAGCCAAGACCTGACTTATAACCTTTACCTGTCTCGTCGCATAAAACCCCGGATAAGTAATCAGTCGGGTTATCGAGTACAAGGAATAGGTCGAACTCGCGGTAATAATGCTCGTTAAGCTTCTCGGATATCCGTGGCTTTTCGTTTGTGGCAGCAAGGCCCCATAGGAGCCAATCTGCAAAGTTGTCGATGTTCGCTTCGTGATGATTCAAACAGCTTGCGAACATTTTCTTCGTTGCTTCAGCCGCGGGGCGCCACGGATCCGTCCACGCTATTTGCGGTATCGGGCCGCTTCCTTTTATCGTCCCCTTCATAAGTACGTCGGTCCAGTATGACCAACGCCCCCACAACAAATCGTCGTAAGTAAATAGGTAAGGCATGAGCCACCCTCGCTTCTCGAAGACGTCTGCATGGCTTTGTGGCATGCCACCGATGGCCGTAGCATATGCGGCAATTTCATGCGGGAGCTGGTCGAGTCGATCCGTAGGAAAACGGCCTATCCTATAAAAGTGGCTTTTATCTTTCTGCTTGGACATGTTCAATTGTCCTCCCTAAAAATACCTCCCCACCTGCACGGGGAGGTTAAAGATTCCCTGTGCAGGAGGGGCAAGCATATTTAGGGATTAGCAGATGATGCTAAACCGCGTTTCGGAGGCAAGAAAAGGTTTGGGGCTGCGGCGCCGGCTTCCTTAGCTCGATGTCTCGAGCGGTAAGTACCACAGCAATCCATTGCTGCCCTTCCCATTTGCCGTGCCGGTTCACCATCTCCGAGGAGTTCCAATAGTGGTTCACTTTCAAGGTATAGAGCGTTTCTCCGCTCTCGCCCTTTCGTACCCGAAGCACTTTGGCAAAGCGCCCCCGCTCCTCTACGTTGGCAACGATCTTCACGATATCATGTTCTTTTATCTCGACATGCTTTTTCTTCATAGCGATCTCTCTCCGTTTCGTTCTGCTTTCTAATTGTAGGAACGAGCGTTCAAAACGGCATCAGCCATAAACTGCTCGAGTGATTTCTCGACTTCATACAGTACCTCAATGACCGACATACCATTTTCTTTTTCAAATTGTCGAAACGCCCACATCATCGTTACACCTGACCGGATTTCTTGGTTCACAAATCGAAGCAGCGCTCGATAATGCCTCTCGCCCGGATTCTTCGATGTGTCCGGCTCTGTGTAAACAAGCGAGCGGAGCCTGGTTCCATGTTTACGATCATGATCACGCAGGCAGTTGCAATAGAAAGCATTGTAAACCCCTGCCGCTACGATATTGGCCATCGTATCCAGGTCGTATCGATCGAGAAAACGATGATATCGAAGATACCCAACAAAGTCTTCGATCTCGAGGTAACGGGACTGCATGTTCCTCATCTTATCAAACAAATCGATCCGGAAAGCAATCGTTTGAAAATCGGAATCCTCAGACAATTCACCATTACCGTCCAAGAAAAAGTAGGCAATGCATAAATGTTGATCATCCCATTTCTTTAGCATGCATTCCCCAATGTTACCCTCATACATTTTTACGATATACGTAAGGCCAACCTGCATCTCCGAAAAGAGGATATTGCCGATCGGCACCACGTTATGTCCACCGCATTCGGGGCAATCCGGATTGGATCCGTTGCAGGTACAGCTCCGTGCATAAGTTAAATCGGTATATGGATTTTTCATATTTATGGCCTCCAGTAGATACCTCCCCTAGCTGCACGGGGAGGTTGATGAATTCCCTCTGCAGCAGGGGTAGTCTCTATGGGGTTAAGCATCAAGTCTAGCTCACAATCCGATGATGTTTTTCGAACATCAGTTGTTGGTACATGGCCTGCGCCAGAGCCGAAGCAACCGGGTAAGCCACACAATTACCAATGCATCGGTACTGCGCGGTTAGTGGTACATCCGCCGGCATGATAAAGGTGTCAGGAAAACCGGAGAGCCGCAGCGCCTCTCGTACCGTGATTCGACGATTTTTGACAGGGTGTAAATGCTCCCTACCATCTTTACTGATATGCGCCGTGATCGTCGGGCTTGGCTTGTCCCATTCCAATCTCCGCATCCCTCGACGTTGATTCCGCGGGTTCAAGATGACATCAATAATTCGCTCCGGTGTCGGACTTTCCCACGTCACGGTATGATTGGGAAAGGAGCCGAGAACCCGATCGCGCGGACCGATGGTGTCCGGAGCGGGCAAATTACCGATCGCTTCCCTTACGGTTCGTTTGATTTTCGGGGGATTAGGAAAGCGGAAATGAAATCCCAAATCCCGGCGGATTCCGGCGACAAAAACACGATCCCTGTGTTGAGCAACACCAAAATCGGCGGCATTCAGTATGCACCAGCTGACGTTATACCCGATACGACCGTAGCCAGAAAGCAGCCGCTCAAACGTTCCCGGGTGTCGCTGAACGAGTCCGGAGACGTTCTCAAAGAGAAAGAATTCGGGCTGCAGCTGCTGGGTAATCTCCTGATATACCCAAACGAGCCTACCATGCTCGCCGTGTTCACCTCGATTTGCTCCGTCTGAGCTGTAGTCGATGCAGCTTGGCCCGCCAATAAACCCCGTTGCCGGGGAAATACGGGATATAGGCACCTGCGTAATATCTCCAACCAGGACGTCTCCTCCAATGTTTGCCCGATGAATTCGCGCGGCATGGGGGCTAAATTCGTTCGCCCAATGAATGTCGAACAAGTCCTTGAACCCATAGTCAAGTCCGCCCATACCGGAAAAGAATGACGAAACCGTCGGCTTTTCAAAACGCTGCATGTATAAGTCCTCATTTCGCTGTGAAGCTCACAGTTCTATGAGGACAACCGATATGAGAGATGTCGGGTCATCGCTCCGCACTTGCCAAAAGGGTTTCTATGCCCGCCCCTTTTGCTTGCGACGATTTTATGAGGTACATTAAAGAACCGCGGGCGCCCAAGGTATTCTTACTGTGGCAGGGGCGCCGTTGTATCCCTCAACCCTTAACGGGAAATGCAAGACGTTTCCGCTCCTTACGAGCCTCTTTCTTTAACTCAAACCAGGTACTATCCCGATATTTCTCCCGATCTTCTTCGGCGCAGCGAAATCCTTTTCGGAAACAGTTCAGCTCGCCGTAATGATCGCACCCTTCACAAACCGCAGATATAAAGCGGTCCGCTTCCCGAGTGGAAATGAGAAATGTTTGGTCCAGTGGAACAATGCCGGTAATGTAGGAGGATTTGATCCTTCCTGCAAACTCGGCAGCCGAGAAGGCAAGAACCTGAGTCGCCTCTGAGCACGAATCATAAGTCGACTCGAGGCGAATCGGCTCTTTTCTGCCATCCAGAAAGCCTTTATTGAAAAGGTCTGTCTTTTTCTTTCCGTCGATCGGAACAAAGACATACCCCTTCCGGCTATGGATTAGCTCCTGCAGCTTATATTGCTTCTTCCCAGTACTGTTCACATGGACTTCGACCGGTCTAGGTTTCGGCATCTTTATCGCCCCCATCGGCCCAAGCCGCAATTATTTATTACCATCCATCGCCCGATTCTGGCTAAAGCTCGCCGAAATACAGTTCAAACGCTGATCGAACTTCATCAAGCTCGAACACATCGGCGGGCAGCCATTCTGGACACATCGAGAAAAGGAAGTCCATAGGGTCCTCGTTGGGTTCGAATGGATCCCACTTCTGTCCCTTGCGCCTGGCCTTCTCACTCTTCATCCGGCGGAGCTTCTGCTCGATTTGTAAAGCATCGTTGTACAAATCGAGCGCGCTGACGAACTCACCGTTATCCATCGCCAGCTTGATGTGATCCTTCGCCATCTGCAGCATATGAATGAGATGGACTTCTGTAATGGCTTCCGGTATGTCTTCCGGAAAGAGCTGAAGAATGGTCAGGTTACGGGCCTTCGTTTTCCCTACTTTCTTAAAGCCAGCGAGAAGGTAGTTTGCCCCCGGATTCTCCGATTTGACGGCGGAATCCTTAACAAACGTGATAAAACCCTCGGCTGGCACACCCCATCTCTGAATGCTCGCGTAGATCGCCCATTTCACCAAATCCGACGATAGATACTGGGACTCATTTCGGAAAATTGTTGATTCGATGACATCACGAAACCGATCTTTTCGTTTAACGGATTTCCATGAACACCATACGGCATCACCGAGCTGCGTCCTAAGTACCAAGTTCTCCCCGGGCCTCGTGAACTGTGACGCCCCGATCGTAACGCGCGAGTAGTGCCGATCTGCGAGAGCGACACAATCGCGGTCCGTTTTAAAAGTCACAATCCATGGTCCATATGCGCCGCAGTCCTCTTCGCCAAACGACATCAGTGTTGACGAAACCTCCTGCGGAGCGGGATGAAATCGGCGGGTCTTTCGCTTCCTTGACTGCGGGGCTGCAGGAGGGGATTCCTCCACTTGTTCGAGCTCAAAGGTAATCTGCATAGCCTACGCCATCCTCCAAAAGCAAAAGGGAGACAGCCAAAAGCGAATCTCCCCCGTGCGTCTTATTTATAACCGGGTCAGTTGCAATCCCGCCAAGTTTCGCCGGTTTCCTCACCCCAAAACTCACGTGGAGCAAGCTCTGTACCGGCAAAATTGTAGTCGCGGCCACACCTGCAGGTAATCGTAAATCCTGTGCAGTCGAGTTTGGCGCCGCAGTCACAGCGGATGACCACATACCCCGGGACCCACTTGCTAAAATCGAACGTATGCGGCTCCATCCTTTTTCCGCAGCGGCAGGAGCGGGCCTCGGTTTGAATTGTATTCCCCGTCCCGCAGTTGCCGCATAAGATGCCCTCATGGATTTGGACGTCCGTGTAGCCTTCCACATGCTCAACGATCGTTGCCAAGTGAATCACCCTCCGGTACCTCATCCGGGTCGTCAGTCGGATAAAACCGAATGATAATCGGCTCCCCAGGCGCTGCCCACGTATCACGAATCTGCTGTTCGATTTCCTTGGGGCTCGAGAGCACGTAGTCGATATTGCTATCCCACAAAATCGAACCGTTCTCCCGATTGATCCCCTCGATCTTTGACCGAACTTCATGAAAAGTCTCTGGAGTGACGGAGAAGGAAAACTGCGTGCCGGTCCATTTCCATTGGACGTCGATACCCACAAGTCTTTCTTCGATCTGCTCTTTCGACAGGTCCCACGGTTTGAAGTACAGATTTTTCATTCTGTGAATGTCACAACTTTCATTCGTGCAGCAAGTCCCGTTCTCCAATTCTTGCTTGCAGTAATGACAATTCGCCATATCAACAGCTCCCTTATTGAGTTTTTATTACCACTTTTTTTTATTTTCGTTAAAAAAAAGAGATCTGACCCGATTTTTCCGGAACATAGTTCATGAAGACATATTCCGTTTCTACTCTACGGGTTTGACCAAGTTCCGCTTTAGCCACGGTACCGACCTTCGTATCGAACGTCACATAATGCCAATCTTTGTATAGCTCCAAAATCAGAGGATCGCCAAAGTACGTTACCATGCATTTGCCTTGAATGTGGCGTAGCATATAGGCAAGCTCGGTGTGATCTTCATATCGGAAGCCGCCTTTATAGCAGTTTTCACGACCAACATAAGGAGCGTCACAGAAGAAGTATACATCGGGGCCGTCGTAACGCATGATGACCTCTCGAAAATCCAGGCATTCGATATTTACCGATCGGAATCGCCGCTCGAAAGCATCCAGTCGAGCAACCGCATTCTGATAATCGACAGCCGTGCTCTTTACCTTGCTCGCCCTCCACCCACTATTTTCGTTGCTCATGGGTATGATGCACTGGCGAAGCCGGTAATACCACCGCACTGCGCGCTCAAACGGATCGCTCGGAAGTTCTTCATGAAGCCATTTCTCATAAAGATACCGACTGGTCGGAAGTGACATAAGGGCATCGATCAACTTTTCTTTATCGCTACGTAAGACGAGATAGAAGTTCACAAGGTCATGGTCCGCATCATTGAACACTTCAACGCGCCACGGATCTCGGGCAACGGTCATGCTGGCGCCACCTCCGAATACATCCACCCAGCAGTGCATTTTGCGAATGTACGGGATGATACGACTTGAAAGCGCAGCCTTTGCTCCGAACCAGCGAATGCTTCCTACCCCATTATCTATTGCAGCTTCACTCATACGAGCCATATTCCATCTCTCCTGTTTCCGAATTCATGTGAAATCGATTCGGAAATCGGCAGGACTCTATTTGTCCTCTTGCGCTTTCTCGAAGAACCGCGCAAGTGCTACTTATCCCGGAAGGGAGCTCGCTGAAGGGGGCTACAATGAACCTCAAAACGGATAACGCAAGGCGGTACCCGCTCCTTCCTCACACCTGTTATTAGAGAGTTGGTTTATCTGGCAGACATTTGATTTTTATTTCCATAACTGCCTCCTAACGAATTTTACCACTCGTATGTTGGTAGCTCCGGAATGACCAGCGCATTTACATTAAGTATGATCCATTAGCAGCCATGCTCGACAACAGTACGAAGGGCAGCCGGATCTTGAGCCAGCGCCGCAACTTTACTTGCATCCTGTGGAAGATAACTCGTTTAGCGAAAATTATTCTACAGATGAATCGACAGGTATAGTTAAGTTTGCCTTCATCCAACCTTCAATCCATTGCTGAATAAGTGATAGACCTTCGCCGACCTTTAAACCTTTGATATGGGTATTCAGGAATTCATGGTCGCTTGCCGGAACGCATTTCATACCGTTTGCAAACGCCCGCTGCCCATATTCAAAAGCTGATAGGCACTTGTTGTATTCGTCCGTGTACACGGAGTCTTCCAGTACGTTCGAGTTGAAAACGACCTCAAGCGCATAACCTGGAGCGTGGCCCTTCTTCTGGAGATCGTTATACATGAATGTCAGATACGCATCTTTTTCCACAAGACGAAGCATTTGTTTTTCGTTAAAGATAGGCTCTTGCATCTCAATTACCCCCGAATTATTTGATAAGAGCAATCTGCAACCGCAGTAGTGCTTCGCCGATCTTGTTTTCCATCAACTGAGCGTAGTTGCGCTTGATCAGGTACAAAATCAATTTTGCAATGCTCTTTCCAAATTTATTTTTGACCTGCTCGAAGTTCCGATCGGAGTGGAGATCGGCGAGGGATTTCTGCTGTTGCAGAAAGCCTTCCAATTCACCCGAACGGTCCTCCTGCTTCATCGCGTTCTCCAGCTCCTGCAGCGCTTGTCTCTCTTCCTTCCGTTTCCGCTGATAATTCCCGAGCAGCCCCTTCAGTTCTTGGACGTTTTGCTCGATCCCAAAGACATGCGCGCGGTTGCCGTACTTCGTGACAATCTCACTGGCCTCCTGCGGGCTCTGCGAACGAACAAGCGACGTGATATGCCACTTCTCACGCTGGATATCCTTGAGCTTTCGCTTATTACGCTCTTCCTCAATCAAATCCAGGTAATAGGAAGGCTTCGCCCCGAGGGGGACGCTATCGCCGAATATCCTGAAGGGAATGCGGTGTTCATCAAACAGCTTCTTAAGCGGATCGGCTAAGGTGCGGCCGGTATGAATCTCGACAAAGGGAAGCTCATCCATCGCGAATATGAATTCCAGGACCTTATTGGCAAATTCCGCCGCTTCGCTTTTCCGAGGATGATTCTCCTGTTTCGGATACGGCTCGACGATTTCTTCAAAGCCAATGATGCGATGACCGTAATGGCTCAGAAAGTAGATATCGCCGTGCGGAAATTCCCTGGCCACCATATACCCAATGACGCTATTAATCCACCGGCTTTGTTTACCCTGATAGAACAGGTACGCCGGCAGCGCTTCACTCGGCCGTGCTGAAGACTCTGTAATGAGAGAAATCCTTCGCACAAAATCACTCCCATTTCATTCATATTTATTGCCGCCAACTTCGTGCTAAGCTATCGACATGCCATTTCTTATCCGTTGAGTGCTTTGGTAAAAAAACCAAGCTGCTCCCCTATTCCCAAGCCGGCCAGAGGAACATGGCAGGAAATGCCGTGCCGCTCTAGCAGAGGAATGAGGTACTTTCGATAATTTCCTCCGGCGAAGAAAGTTACTGAAGCCGGAGGAAGCGCGACTATATCCTTTGCAACATTTTCGGACCAGCGGATAAGCTCCTGCTTCCCCGCTCCAACCAGAGTTTGGTCGTAGGGCTCAATGACCGTATCCGGATCCGTCAATCCGTGCTTTGCGGACAGAATATAGACTTTATCGAACCGCTGGGTTTGTACGTACTGCCAGCACTTGCGGAATAAAGAAGAGGGCTGGTACAATTGCTGCGCGCTGCATGGGTAGGATTGCTTTAATTTGGTGCAACTAATGACCGCGAGTTTCATACCTGCACGCTCCCGTTTTTATTTATGGTCCCAATTGGTGCTAAATCTTTACCTCGACCTCGAAACGCCACTTCCCCGGTTTCGCCGCTTTTCCGCCCGTAGGAGTAACCTCAAGGCAGCAGGCGGCTATGGACAAGCGCTTGGTTCGCTCATCCTGCCAGAGCCTACAAGGGATGATATGCACGTCGGCATTATGCTTCAAAGCGATGCGGTCGGCGATCTTCCTGGCGTCAGTAAGCTTTAGGGCGTATTCCTCGACAACATCAGGTACGACAACAGGGCTACCATACTGTGCAGAAATTTGAAGGCGCAGCAGCGCCGGCGTTTCGTTCGTAACCCGAAACCCGTTTACCAGCTTACCGCTCCCCCGCGAATGTTTCGTGGCTTTCGCCTTGTTCGCAGCCTGAGCGGGTACCGGCATTTCGACGCAATCCTTGGACAACCACTCCGTGATGTCGTTTCCGCCACCCCGATAGGAGTCCTCTCCGTAAGTCCTGTTCAGCCAATCAATGAAGTATCGCTCCGCTTCATGTTGATGCATGCCGTACCCGTAACCTGCTCTCGTCTCTTTACCCATCTTTATCCATCCTCCTGATTCTTGTTTATTACCCAATTCTTGACAGTGAGCTATCGAACTTCTCTTTAAATCGCTATTGAACTCCTCCCTGCAGGTGACGCACCAATCTCGCCAAGGGTAGTTGGGTCGAGTGGAGCGGGTTTGCCGCAGCAATCGCGGAGCTGTTCCATTTCTGGATGTTCGTCTCCGCATGCTGTATAAACCGGGGTCCTCACCCGAATGAGGGACGCGCTAGTCAAAGGGAACTCAGTCCCGCTTCTTTGAGCATGTTCTGCCAGACAACAAGCCGTTGCCATTTGCATAAGCATGCTCCCCCCATATCTCGATTGAAATAAAAAGGACTCGGCACATGAAATATGCCAAGCCCTCTTATCACCCTAAGCATGCGCTCATCAGTTTACTCATTTGGTTCAAGTGGATAAGTAAGCGGTCCTCTTGTTCACCATTGACGTACTCGAATTCCTTCAGTTAACAAGATTGTTATCTGAAGGATCATTCGGAAACGTGAAGTCAATTCGTTCAGGAGCACCTTTAACGATACGAATTTGAAGCGTATCTGATCCGTCCTCCCAAACTACAACTGTTCCGTTGTTGCAAACGAACGTGCGAAATTCAAGGTTTTTTAAGGGACGCTCGTTTGTTTTCTCCACCACATACGTCACGAGATCAGCGAGATTTTTCATCATTTTAATTACCTCCATGTTTTCCGGAACGACAAAAAGGAGACGCAAAAAAGACATACGTATCCCGTATGCCTTATAGTCTCCTATTGTGCGAACCTATGTTTATTAGCTAGCTAGTAGCCTTGACCCTTCCCTACACGAATCATTTTGCAATGGACGGAGGGAAAATTTTGTGAATCGTAATGCAATTATTATATCATAGAGCTTGATTTGAAAAAAGAGGGGAACATCGAATTGGCTTCCATTGAGGTTATAGGCTCAAAACGGGAACCAGCGGCGGGACTGATTTCCCCTTGACGTAAAACCAGGCATCTAAGAATCCGTCCATATAGTATAAATCCTCTCCATTGTACCAATCCCATTCCACCCCCAATTGCTTTAATATCGCACCCATATGGTATTGATCCATGGAGTCACTTTCCAGGATAAAGGGGAGGATTTGATTCCATAGTTTGGGGTCCACTAAAGGAATTGTAAACCTGTCATTACGGTATCGCCCCCATTCGCTGAATACGATATACTCACCGCTAAATGCATAATGCTCCACATTGCTGTTATAGATTCTTCCGTGCTCTTCAGTGGAAAACAGAATCATTTTCCACCATGTTTCTTTCCACTCCTCCGGTCGATCTTTATCTTGCTTCTCGAAAAGGGGGATGAAAATTGCTGTATCATGCTTGTTGGTAGGGACGGCCACATAATCGATATCTCTGCATGCGACCGTAACATGAACGCGGTAGATTTCCTATCCCAGAATGAACAAGGCTTCCGGCAGAAACCAAGGAGTGAATTATTACTTATAGATATCAATTTATTCCTCGTCATGAATTGAGGAATGAATTGAGAACTTTTTCCCTGGGCAACGTTTATATTTGTTCCTGTCGGCAAGAATGATAATAAAATGAGCCATGGGAGCTGAATATAATGAAGGGAAATCCGGTTTCGAATGAAAATGAATTGCTCTTGAATGAGAATAAAATGTGGTCGAATCTGGATATGTTGCTCTTGAAGTTGTTTGTGGACTCGCGAAGAGCAAAGAATATCATGGATAAGTACATTTTTCCCCAAGCCTCGATTTTGTTTGGCCGCACCGAAAAAGCTTGCTCGATTCGATACGGTAATATCGAAAATGGCGTTGTAAAAATTGACTATCAGGATCCGGCCATAAAGCAATATTTCTCTACACTGCCTACTTACTCCGCGCCATCTAAAGACGATGGCCAACCCTCATTTCGTAATTTGTCTGCCGCTTTACGAGCAATTGAAGCCGAATATGAATATATGAACCATACGTATCAAAAAAACAAAGAACTTCTCAAAGGAAAAAACATTCTTATTGAAGGTCTACAACAAAAAAATGCGAGTTTAGAGAAGCAACTTGAGGAGCGAAACAGCCTTCAAGCCCTTGCTCCGGAAGAGAGAGATGCTTCGCTAGTGCAGCAGCTGCAGGAAGCACAAGAGGAAATTGTTCGTCTTCGGAATGAAAACAAGGAATGGGAAGAGCTGGTCGGTAGTGAAGCGCAAAAGTATGCCGAAATGGAGAAATCGAACCAAAAGCTTTGGGCGGAAAACAAAGCTTTAGTGACCGCACTGCAGGTAGCAAAAAACTACGACCTGATCAGCTAGCAACCGAAACCAAAAATCATATGACTTGTAAATAAGCATATCGAAACCAACATGTAAGGAGTTGCCGATATGCCTGCAGCAATCTATCATCATCTGATACTTGTGATTTACATTTATGTCGCGCTCATCTTGGTCGTAAGAAAGGCATTTGGACAGCAACACTGGGTGGGGTTTCTTTTTCCGTAACATGGGCTTCTTTTCCTTCATCTCTGCAATGATCTATTTTAGCACTTGATGTAAGGTCGTAAGGTGAAGGAGAATTTGGTCACCATGGCCGTGCTTCGTACATGCTCACACGTATAAGTCCATGACTCTAATTGGAGGAATCCCCTTTCACCCGGAAGCCGTTATAATTAAGTAGAAGCAGCTCGTAACCGATATGGCCTTTTCGTTTCGCGGTCAGCAACACTCACCATTACCGATTCGGGCTTTACCCGTGCGATCAAACCCATTGCTTCAATTCGACCAACCATTTCAGAAATGTAGGCTGCCGTCTTATTCTTCGCCCCCGTACCACCATCGATATCGACCATAAAACGAATATCTGCCCCTTGGTCGATATACGGCAAAATGATGTCTTCGAGGCGATTCCGTTCAGCATAACCGATATGGGCAGCAATCTCGCTTGAGAAGGTTGTTTCCAATGACAATTTTTCTTGAACAGAATGGATTTCCCTCGGGAGAATCACTTGCCGGCTGCACAGCCATGCGCCGCGGCCGACACGATATATTACGATGTATGTTACGAATTTCGTGTGGCCAGAATGGGTCTGAGCATCCGTCGTAACCACGAGATGATAAACAGCCCTCGGATCGCTCTCGATGAAACGAGAAATTCGGTCCAGAACGTCACTAAACTCAAGGTCCTTTTCAGTCGTATTGTGGAACGTCGTTTCATGAATCAATGGGAATTGTCGTATTTTTGTCTTCATGGGATTCACCTGTAATGCAAGGTTGGCTTCTTCCTTTCGTACTTGGATTAGCGGGCCCTGATGGAATCGAACCATCGTTTGGCCGGTTATGAGCCGACTGCTTCGCCATTAAGCTAAAGGCCCTCATGATGATGGGATTGGGGAGACTTGAACTCCCACGATCTTTCAATCCGCAGCTCCTTAAGCTACTACGTCTACCATTCCGTCACAATCCCATATGGTCGGGAAGACATGATTCGAACATGCGGCCCCCTGCTCCCAGGGCAGGTGCTCTGACCAAGCTGAGCTACTTCCCGATATTGGTGCGCCTCGAGGGATTTGAACCCTCAGTGTCTTTCGACCACGAATTTTAAGCTCGCTACGTCTGCCGTTCCGTCAGAGGCGCTCAGAAGAAATGCGGGTCTGGCAGGACTCGAACCTGCACTCTCACCTATTAAGAGTCGGGTGTTTTACCAGTTAAACTACAAGCCCACGCGACCGTCCATTTTAACGATGTCAGCTCTCAAATAGAACCTGTCGATCTGAACCGTCGTTCATGCTTCAATGGACAGAAAAACAAATTGTCGGAACGTTCGGCAGTGAACCGAACCATTCGAACAAAATCGTCGAATGTACTTCTTGAGCGTCCCGGTGGCAGGGGCATCCGGATTCGAACCGGAGATGCGGGAGTCAAAGTCCCGTGAATTAGTCCGCTATTCTATACCCCGAAGATTGGCAGGGGGCGTGGGCATCGAACCCACCACAGTCTACTTTGGAGGCAGACTCGCCGCCGAGGAACATGGACCCCTACATAAATGATGGAATCGAAAGGACTCGAACCTCCGACCTGCTGCCTGAAAAGCAGCTGCGCTCCCAACTGAGCTACGATCCCATGGCAGGGATAGCAGGATTCGAACCTGCATTGCACGCATTAACAGTGCGCTGCCTTACCAAATCGGCTATAACCCTAAATATGGTGCTGTCGAGTGGACTTGAACCACCGACCTTCCGGTTATCAGCCGGATGCTCTAACCGTTCTGAGCTACGACAGCATATTGACGGCCCAATGGGACTTGAACCCCTGACCTCTGCGCTGACAACGCAGCGTTCTAACCAACTGAACTATGGAACCGAATTGGAGACGTAGACGGGATTCGAACCCGTGTATCCCTGTTCGAAAGACAGGTGTGTTATGCCGCTTCACCACTACGTCATATGGTCGGGATGACCGGACTTGAACCGATGACCTCTAGTACCCGAAACTAGCGTTCTACCAAGCTGAACTACATCCCGATATGGTGGGAAAGGACGGATTCGAACCGCCGAACCCCGAAGGGAGTTGATTTACAGTCAGCTGCGTTTAGCCTCTTCGCTACTCTCCCCTATTGGTGCCGGCGAAAGGATTTGAACCTTTGACCTACTGATTAAAAGTCAGTTGCTCTGCCAATTGAGCTACGCCAGCTTGTGGACACGGTAAATCCTTGCTTGGAGCGGGTTAATCTCCGGCAGATTTTTTACAGCTTGTGTTTCGTTCAACCACAACTCTGAACCCAACTCATGGTCGACTCACACTCTGCGAACCGTTCATTTATGTACTTTTTGGTGCGGCAATGGGACTTGAACCCACAGGTGAGCTTTCGCTGCACGAGCATCTGAGGCTCGTATGTCTGCCATTCCATCACAGCCGCATGGCTGCCCCTCCAGGGCTTGAACCTGGGATCGCGGCTTCAAAGGCCGCTGCCTTACCAACTTGGCTAAGAGGCAATATAGGGAGATCAACCGGAATCGAACCGGTGATAACGGGGTCACAACCCGTCGCGTTGGCCATTTCGCCATGACCTCCATGGCGGTTGGAGCCGGAATCGAACCGACGACGCATGGCTCTTCAAACCATCGCTCTACCAACTGAGCTATCCAACCATTGGAGCGGAATACGGGAATCGAACCCATACCGAATGCTTGGGAGGCACCCGTTCTTCCGTTAAACTAATTCCGCATTTTGGTGACGCCTGCCGGATTCGAACCGAGCGAATGCAGGATTGAAAGTCCTGTGGCTTAGACCGCTTGCCTAATGCGCCAAGTATTTGGAGGGTCGAGCAGGATTTGACCTGTGATCGACGATTTTGCTGATTGCGAGTTAGCCGGCTTCACCTTTGGTCTTTTGAACCCTTGGAGGCGCTCGTTTTCAATACGAGTGCAATAACCCCGCTCTCAATGAAACATATGTTCGTTATTGCGGTGTAGAAAAGGCTACTCGCCCATTGCGGTTCCACTTGTATCGTTTCGCCTAACCCGGTAGTCCGGAATTACGACAAACACAAATGGACCACTCGCCAAGGGTGCAAGTAGCCTTTTACGTACAAATCTATGGATCAACGGATTCAGATTCAGAACGGTCCGCGATTCATGATCACGTTAGAGCCGTTCCTCCTCTTTTTAGGATTGCACGGCCCAAACGTGGCACGTAAAAACTACTTTTGATTGGCTGGATATAGGCTTTAAGAAGGTTGCTAAATGCCCCTTTACTGCCGCTCTCGCGCCAAATATCGGCATGCTCATGAATGATCGATATCTCATGATAGCCAAATGGCTGTTGCTGATTAGACTGCTCGCATGGATTCATAAATAATGGCTTTCTCATGGCCTATCCCTTCCTTTCTTCGTAGTTTTTACAATGTTACACTTTTTTGCTTTCGTGCTTTATCGCTTTAATGTTTTACCGCTTTACTGATTATGATCTTATCATGGGTTATTTTTGCTGTCAACCCTTTTTTTTTTATATTTTTTTTCTTTATTCCCTCATCGCCTTATAAAAACAAAAAGACCGCTGGACTCCAGCGGTCTTTTCATATCCGGACAAATGCGTCAAAAATGACGCAATTTTGCCTGCAATTCCTCCCTGTCGTCAGGGAGTTAGGGATATCGAAAAAAGGCCGCGTGGCGAGGTATAAGGCTTTTGGCATTTATAAATAAATGGTCGCCTTCCGATGGGCTCCACTGTTGAATGCGCTCATATCCAAATGCCTTTTTCATCCTCGCTCACGCTCCTTCCTACATACCTAAATTTTCCTCATAATAAATCAATACCAACTTCAGTGTCAAGTAGCAATGATTAATTTTTCCAAAAGTACAATCTTACTTCTGGACCAATCATCCATCGCCGCGCTTGTGTTCGCCTGAAGTTCGTATGCCGTTGTCCCGCAACGCCCGGAGACGTAACTATCACCGATCATCACCGCACTTTGGCCCTGGCCGCCACAACGTAATGATCGATGAACGACGCCTTCGCGTCGCCGCTGCCTGCTGAACGTATGATGTTTTCCCAACTACCTCCGGCGGAACGATCGTTTAGCGCCGCTTGTCTATTGATGCAGGTGCCCCCGCATCACGTAAGCTGATAGCTGGTCCGCCGTCGTAGGAACAAACACCCCCGGCCCCACTGCTGCAAGCCTATCGCCAGTCTCCACGTCGATCTCTGGCTCCGTCGCAGCACGCTGGTTCCTTCTGCAACACCTATACCGACATCCTAGCCACGCCAGCTATTAGATTGGTGGTAACGCCGCCGCGGCCTCTCAGGACGCCGGTTCCTTTCGCAGCATAATGCCGGACAGCTTGCCCGCGGTTGTTCGGAAGGTTATTCTTCGCCTTCGAATCTTATACAGCACACAGGCTGAGTCCTAAACTCTGCGATGGTTGAGAGCTCTCGTCGGGCTTCACCGTACCGCTCCTGTTCACGTTTGGCTACATTCCGCGTCTCTGGGTGCCATTAGGCGTAACGATCATCAATTAAGCCCAATATGAAAAAAAGCCCGAGAGCTCCGGGCCTTGTTTTGTTAATTTGGAAAGGACGACTAAGATTATTTATTAATAGCGCCGGATTTCTCGATCGTTGCTTTCATGTCTGGAAGTGCCTTATACAACCCGAAATACTGGTTATCAGCAATGAACTTCTTGAATTCCGGATCGGTCCCTCCGATAGCCCCATAAGAGTCAATAACGGCAATTCCGACCTGAAACTTGCCCTTCTCCGGGGCCGTAAAGGTGAAAGAAGCAGGATTGCCCTTTTCTTCTTTAAAAAGCTTCCACGAGTCGGATTCGCTGGCGCGATAAAATTCCCAGAAGTACACGATTTGGTTTTTATCCGGGTCCGTGCTGTTATTGTTAAAAGAAACTGTCTGTCCCTTCTCATAGGCGTTAAAGCCTTTCGGGTCACCCATATTGACCGTTACGTTGGATGCAGTCGGTTTTGAATTGCTAGCAGGAGCAGTAGCGTCAGCAGCTGGTTTCTTTGCGGCGGTATCCGTGCCCCCATTCCCTGTACATGCTCCAAGCAGCAAGCTAATGCTCAAAACTCCAATAACACCATACAATTTCCCCATAATCATTCACTCCAAATTTAATATTTTCACTAATGTTATCGGCAAAAATGGAGGAAATATTAACCATGGTGGAATGGACTGGCGGCGGATCGGCGCCGGCCTACGAATATCTGGATAAGTTATCTACGATATCCTGAATGAAATCATTATGCTTCCCGCGGCGGATATGCTCGAGCATGTTACGAAACTGCAGGGATATCAGTTCTTCAACGGTCATCCTAAACGAAGCGTCGAATTGGCGCAGTTCCATCAAGAAGAATTCGCCGCGACGAACGTACTTCTCATACATAGGAACTTCCAGCTGCAGAATCTTTGCGCCTTTCAGCACGACTCTTCGCTCCTCCAGCGCCCAGTGATTCGGGTTTTTCTCGGAAAGCTCAAGCACGCTCGGCTTCAGCGAAAATGTTCTTCGCAGCTCGACGAGCGATTTGAATATCTCGTGCAGCTGACTTGTCTTCCGCAACTGGGTGATAAAATCATAGTACAATATGGCGATCATTTGCGATAACGTGACCTGAAGTCCCCCAGTTAGCTCTTCCATATCATCAAGGAACGATTCGGCCCGGGCAAAATCGAGATCTGTCGCCCGAATGTATAGCGTGACCCAAGGATTCGGTTCGCTAGATTTTACTATCATATCGAGCAATTTATCAAGAAATCGTTGTCTGCGCGGGGGCTGCGATATCTCTTGGAGCAGGTTACCGATTGTATCGACTCGACTGAATTTTTCCCTCACGGTCGCCCGCCCCCCATTCCAATTTGGTTCATCATGAGCCGATAAATGAAGCTGCGGCGTGACTTTTCGTTCAGGTTGACATACAGTTCTTCCAACAGACGATAATCACGCATGCGGGGTTTCGCGTGCATGTACGTCCCAGTGTCTTTATAGGGAATGGGCGGGTACTTCTCCGGATGCAACTGAAATTCTCTGAGAGCAGCAAGTAGGATTTCGGTATTCGATTCAGTCTCCTTTTTGGCCTGCCCTCTGACTGCCCCGGCACGACGGCGGAGCTCCTTACGCTGCTCTTCTGTAACGGGGAATTTTACGTCTTTAATTTTGTCTCCCCGTACCTGACGAACCCGCTCCTTGGAGGGAACAACAGGATCCGCAATGATTTTCGGCAATGACTGATTCGGACGAAAAAAATCTTTATTCAGCACCTCTCCACTACTCCCTTCAAGGATGGTTGCCCCCTATTAGCTCTAGGGACATAATTCCAAGAATCCAAATTTCATATTGGTACAAGCATATGAGAAGGTGCAGGGATATTATGAGTATTGTGGGGTATATTTTTCGAAATATTGGGCAAGGATGGTAAGTAAATATCTGCCCTGGGAGGACATGAGCATGGATAAAAAATTAGCCACACAATTTGCGCAGTTAGCTAAAAAGGCTGAAGAAAAGCTGATCCCGCCGAAGCAAAGTAAGAAGTAAAAGAGCGATCGAGGAACGGTTACTAGGGAAGGTAGTAAAGTATAAGTTTGCTGGAAATATTTTATTAAAGCATATCTTTACCGCAAATTCGTTGGGTTTTGGCTTGTTTTTTTGACCTAAATGTCCGTTTTATCGGGAATTTCTGAATTAAAGCATAAGTTTGCCGCGAGTAAAATCCGGCATAGTTTTGCCGAATCGGCAAAGGTATGCTTTAAAAATAAATACCGGAGCGGGTCCCGCTCCGGTTCATTAACACTATGTTTCCATCATCACTAGACAGGAAAGGTCGTCCATAATCCCATCAATGAAAGGCTGAAGCATCTGTTGCTCTCCGCTACTAATAACCGTTTGAAAATCTCCATTTCCTTACATGGCATCGTGAAGTCGTTCGTTTCCATCTTTCCGTTCGTGCCGCGTTACTTTTCACCTCGTGGAAAATTGATATTCACTGAGGATCATCGCCACCCCATATATCAGGCGACAAACTATAGTCAACCAGTTCCCGCGCATCTTTTATCGCTGGAACCAATTTAGAGCGCATTGTTCCAAAATCAACTCTAAATCCATCCTCAAAGCTATACTTCAAGATAGCGTATCCCTTATAATGATCGATTCTTTCTACTGTCTTCCCAGCAGCGTCATAGCAAATATCGCAAACGTCGCCGGAAAATTCTGCGTTGCAACCTAAACAAGTTTTAGTCATGCTCATGTTCTCCCTTATTGGCATGTTATTCATCGAAGTTCATTCGTGATCCGAAGCTTCTTTTGATAACCATTTGTCTAGCTCTTCCATACGACGTTGCTCACCAACTGGGTCGAAGATAATGATTCATTGACTGTTTGTTGTTGACTCAACCTTATTGAGCATGTCCAAGCGTCTGATAATCTCTTTTTTTGTATTCCTCGGCAAACTTATAGTCACCGGCGCGGCAAGCCAGCTCAAACTCCTCTACCAATTCATCGTTTTCGCACACTTTCGGTTCTCGTCATGGTCCCTTAACTTTCACCCTCCTATGTTCGTTTTACCATCCTTAATCACCTCGTGGAAAATTGATATTCATTCAGTATCCTGTGAAACAATTTGGTGATTTCCATTTTCAACTTCACTGAGAGGAACATAATCAACCTCACCATCAGGGTAGATAACTTCATAGCACAATCTGCTCGGTAGTGTTGGATCTGGTATTACATAAAATAATCCTGTGATTTCCGGCAATTTCATCGCAGGTTTCTTATAAGCGTGGAGATGTATTGGCTTTAGATAAGATTTAATTTTCTGAATCAACGAGATTTCCCTCCTTATGTTCGGCTAAATTCACTGAATTACTTAACGGCTGTCTCTTCTAGTTCGCGAGCTTTTGCTGCTTTGAAATAACATAATGTAGAAACGCGAGGGATTTGAAGGCGACGTCAGGAAGAATTTCTTGCACATCCCGCAAGACCCTGACCTCTCGCACACACTCCTTACCCTGCTCAATATCCTCGGATAGCATCAGTACAATTCCCATAGCGGGATCGTCAAAAGTTAATTAAAGTCTGCACATTCCGTATGCGACGCTGGGACTTCTCTACAAACTCCTGATCCTTCTCAATACAAATAAATTCCCTGTTTGTACTTATGCAAGCCTCTGCAGTCGCACCGCTGCCCGAGCAGTTATCGAGAACTAAATCCCCATCATTCGTATAGGTCCTTATCAAGAACCGCAGCAATTCTACTGGCTTTTGATTAGGATGGATGCGGCGCGGATCATCGTTGTTCACTACTGGAAAATGTAATATCGATTGTGGATGACGTTCCGTACTTCCCGCTTTATTAATTCCTTCAACGTTACCATAGACCGTGCTGGTGTTCGCTCGCTGGGTGAAATTCATTGGTCTATGCCCTGTTGTTTTCTGCGGGTTGTAAACAGGGAGAGCTTTGTAGAATATCAAGATATTTTCATGCGACTGCATTGGCATATGCTCAGCATTCAGGTGCCCAGTCGCCTTGTTCTTCGCCCAAATCCATTCATAACGGAATAGTTTTGGATTGCTTGCCCAAAGCATCTTATCGAAAGGTGCTTTTGCGAATAAAACGATCGCTCCATTTTCCTTTATGATTCGCTCGTATTGAAGCCAAAGTTGATCAAACGGGATTATCGTATCCCACTTGCTTTTGGTCGTACCATACGGAAGATCGCAGAGAATCATATCTATGCTGCCGCTCGGTATTAGTGGCATGAATTTTAGACAGTCTCCATGAATGATCTGATTACGCACCCTGGGCCCCCCATTTTCCTCCATATTCATAATGTTGTATGAGTAGATTTCTGACACTCCCGGCAGCAACGGTTTTTAAAACGTTCCTGTCTAACGACACAAATTTCCCTGCATAACCGCTATTTTCTGGCCGATCTAACACCTAATGAATGTAGGTGGATTTGTGTCACTAGACAGTTCCGTTATCACCCGAACGCGACCTTCTATGACAATTCTGCCACAGGCCGTTACTGCTCTTTTTGGATCGGGAAACCAATGAGCTGATCGGCCGCCGTATTTGAATTTAGCCCACAAATTCTATCGCCCCTCTAGTACGCAGCGTATTCAGCGAATTACCTAACGCTTCTCAATAAGTACTTTTTTGATGTAATCAGCAGCATCGTAAAAACCCAGCTTAATAGCGACATAATGCAGGTCCAACATCTGATCGGTAGTTGAATCTTGTCTTTGTGGACAGTCATTGATCTTGTTAATCTCTTGCTTCCAAATTGGTTCGGACATAGCATCCTCCATAGTACGCTGTATATTCATTGAAAGACTTTAAGACAAGTTACTGGTACATCATGGCAAGGTTTTCTTATATCATCTCTTTTTACAGTTGCGGTATTGCCATACACAAAAACAATTTTTCCTGTATCTCCTTTTTTAGCTCTGCGATTCGAATTGTTCCAGTTTAAAATATCTTCAAGGAAAATGACCCTATCTCCTCGGTTCATTCGTCAGTTCCCCCACGGACAATTTATTCAGACTGTTACTTGACCATCTTCATAAGCCCGCTGATAGAGTACCGTCAACAAGTCCCTACTCAGTTCTCTATTCCGATCATCAATCACACCAGCATCGAGCATCATTCCCAAAATTACATTTACCCGGTCCTGTTGCTTATCCATTCTCATTCACACTCCCTTGTACACTTGATATTCATTTTATTGCGTTGTTAGGATGATTGAATCCGCACGGACACCAATCACCTTCATAATAAATAAGCCACTGTACAGTCCGGGGTGATTAATGTTCCGTATTTGGGGCATTTTTTACAAACGACGATTTCTAATTATTTCATTAGCCATTTATGGTACTTCCTATTCATTGAATGACTTGACTTCGCTTTCTTGGAAATACCGCTCGTTTATAGGCATTTTCCATCTTTCGGGAAGCTGTGCGACAGACCTCTTCTTCGTCACCTTCCCAAGTATCAATATTCATTAATATTTCTCGAATGTATTCGATTTCTCGCTTAGTCAGCTTTACATTAGTCTCATTTTCCATAGCTTCACCTCACGGACAACTTTATTCATTCAGATACTTCACAATCGGAACAAAGAAAATACCTTTCTCCGTCCTTTTCTTGATGCTCAAAATAATCTATATTTTCTACCATGTCATATCTCAACTTCTTGCCGCAGCACGAACAATTTTCAAAATAACCATTCATTGTGTTCTCACCTTATTCAAAATGTTGTATCTCTTAGTTCCCTAGCATTTTCATCAAGAAGGCTCTTGATTTTATAGTAAGCTGGCTTAGCGAGACTCTTGATATTGTAAGGATTGGGCCACTGTATTTTAGCTGTTTTCTCGGTTTTCGATATTGCTATAACAGTTCCAAGCCCCCGCAAAATATCGCGGCTTAGGAAAACTTTGTCACCTGCTTTTAACACGGATAAATCCCCTCCTCACGGACAACTTTATTCAATATGTTGTATCTCTCTCATAATTCCGCTTCGCAATTTCAAATAAAATTGCATCTTCGGGGTAACACCAAGACTTTGGTCAGAACCAATCAGATTTTCAAACATTCTATGTGCTTGTCTTACAATTCCATCCTTTAACACGCCACTTTCATATCTAAACTCTTTTATTTCGAAATATGCCACTCTTAAATCCTCATCGGATAATTCGGTCACAACTTTCTTCAACGCGCTCATGGCGAACCTCCTAATGTTCAAATCTATTCACTCAGATACTTGGCAAAACTCGACTTCGAAATCCTTTTTAAGATCAAGTAACACGCGCTTAGACCAACCTGACTTTGATCTTTTTGATTTTGTTTTGTAAGAGACTATGGTAGGCGAAACGTTAACAACTAACACTACGTATTCCCCGCGTTTGTACTTATTACCAGCAACTATTTCCATAGAGATTTTTCGCCCCTCTCGAAGTTCAAAGCTATTCATTGAATTACTTAACGAGCGCTTCAACCTCTTGGAATTTGCGGCGGAGATCGCGTACATAATCCTCCTGGTCTTTAGTCACTTCGTCCAGCAGATCTTCTATCAAATCACCAATTTGGTCTAAAATCTCTTGTTTGCTCATACTCAACCTCCATGTTCAAAGTTATTCATTATGTTGTCTTGTGACTTTTCTGGCCACGAAAATGGACTTGATCCAGTTCGAAGTTAAAAAAGTAGTCCACGCCTTCGATCATGGCCCGCGCGAGTTTGCGATCCGTTCCGGCGCTGACATGGCGGAACTTTGTTTTAGCCGGTACGATCCGCTGTTCGCCATCCATAGAAAATCCTTCGACTGGCTCTTTCGTATGCCCGTACAATACACCTTTGTAATATTCCGAATCGATCATATTTTACCGACCTCCCAGGTACTCAGCGTATTAATAGGTATCCAAATCCTTAATAATGTCTTTTGCTATCTTTAAGAGCTTTTTGCCTTTTTCGTTTAAATAATTCTCGGGCTTTAGGCTTTCCAGTTGATCTTTTAAATGTCGATTTTCAGTTCTCAAATTTACGATTTCTTGCAAATGCTCGAAGCAAAGATTTTTAAGATGGTCGATCTCTTCGCGGGCCTTTTTTAGCTCATCATTGCGTTCATGACTCTCTCCTTACGGTCGGAGTTATGCATGATGATACCTTAGTAATGCATGCATTATTCCCTGTCCGGCCTTAGTTTGAGCTTGCGATATGTTTTTAACATTTCCTGCAAAAAATTGATTTCATCCGCAGAGAGTTGATCGCTGACAATATCGAACTTTCTTAAGAGCTTCGGTTTTTCCATTTCAACATATTCATCGACTGCAACTGCAAAATGATAGATGCTTTTATCATGGATATCGGGACATGTAAGTGCGAACACTTCTTGAAATTTTTTATTCATTGCAGCGCATACCATAACGGCTTCTTGAACTTCGGTTGGGTAGTAGGAATCGTTGCTCCTTACAATTTCCTCTAGTCTTGACTCAGTAATACCCGTTTCGGAACTTAAGTCTAACAAGTTCTTAATCTTCCAGTCATCATCCTCCAGAACCCAGTTCTTCTTAAATGGATTAACATATGCAGAGATTCTATATTTTCTCAATCTTAAAGCTTCCAACATTACTTCTTCAGAAACCGGTTCGCCTTCCTCAATGACGTCAATGCCTAACTTTACTGGATTTCTGTGCTTTCGATAAGAAACTAAGGTACTGTACAGAGAAAAGTCACATTTTTCTGCGATTGTCCTGGCTACTTTTTCCGACGGATCGTATATGTCGCCTCTTTCGATTTTTCCAAGATAACCCGATGAATAACCGGTTTGGAACCCCAGTTTTTCAAGTGTTAGGTTTTTTCTTTTACGATACTCCTCAAGTAGATCAGGAAAAAGTTTAATCAACCGGTAGTCCCCCTTAAATAAGTGGAATAAAAAATATCATTATAGGGATATTTACGACAAAATAAATATATATCAAAATTAATCCATATACAAGGGGTTTTTATGACATATTTGATTTATTAATAAAGGAGCGGGACTACCCGCTCCGGTTCATTTGCCTTCTATGTTCTCCGAATTACTTCACAGGATAGATCGTCCTCAACCCCACTAAGAAAAGACAGAGGCACTTGCAGTTGCACCAGCTCGCATTGAAACCGTTCGACATACGCATAACGGTTCAAGACGGCATGGCCCTGTCCATATTTTTGGTAGCTCAGAAAATCTTCAAGGCGCATATACACAGTAACGGTCTCCATGTGCCTCTTTCCCCCTTTGATCGGTAGTTGTCTCATTTGCCCAATATGGAACGATCTCGCCGGAATCAATCATCGCCAGCACCCGATCGATGGATGCTGCATCCTCATCGGTTCGGCGATCGATCATTCCCGTCGGGTTCAAAATCGGGTCGAACCTGCCCGCCATGACGAGCGGATCTACCGAATAGAATGCGCGCAGCGCATTTCGGAAACGATTCGTGACAGCGATTCCTTCGGTGAGCTCGCGCCTCGTGACTTCTTTAAAAATTTCGTCTACTTCCTTATCCTTCATGGAAATGCCAAGCTCGAACATTTTCCGAAGAAGTATAGTCCTCATGTCGAGGCCCAAATTGCCAAATCCGTTCTCAAACCGCGGGCGGCCATGATTATCGCGTTTGAAGCCAGTCATTCCGCCGTAGCGGATATCCTGGGACGCCTTCAGGAAAGAACGCATCCGGTAATAAGGCTCCAGTTCGGGATAATCACCACCGGTGCCGTCGGCGCCGATGGAGAGATTCCGAAGCGAATTGTCCTCGGAAATAACTGTACAGGCCCAGCAGCCGAAGCGGCTCGCGCGGCCACCACCCGTGCAGGTTCGCACATCACTTTCGCTAAGGATTGCTGCTCCCACAGGACATTCAGCAGTACTTCCACCGGCCATCGCTGAGCCGTAGAGGTTGATCAGGTGGTGATTCCCATACCCTTCCCATGGCGTATCGTTTCGGACGAGGTAGGTAACGACGTCCGTGGCGGTCCACCAGCGGATGGGTGCGACCGTCCGAATCCCCGACACAATATGGCTGCCGTAGAACTCTTCTGCGTAATGCCGCTCGATGATGGACGCCCTTCGCTGGCTCTCAGATTGGCGTAGGCCCAGAAGCTGGCAGATCTGTTGCCCTTCGGACACCAGTTCCTCGAGCGCTCGCCTTCCCGGGCCTGTCTTCAGGCGGCTGACACACCATTTGTGGTTAGGGTCAGACGGGGTTGAATACCCGCGCCCGAACACGGTGACCATGTAGCTGTCCTCAACCCGTGGCTCCACGATCAGGAAAGGGATATCCATGCCGAGACTTTCCACGGCTTGCATCAGGCGCCGAACATGCGCTTGCATGAGCACATTATCGACGCCGGTACCAGCCGACACGATGACAAGCTTCCCACGGGATTCCGGGTTTAGCATCTTAAAGCGAATGCTTTTTTGCATGACGACGGAGCTATCTTTGCCGCCCGATACCGGGACGACGCAGATATCATTTTCGCGGAACGCCCGGGCGATGGCTTCGTCCGTTTCCTGCTCCAATTCAGGCGGAACACACTCGGCGATTGCCATTGGTTCGCCCTTAGGCAGCTCCGGTAAAGCCGGCGGCGTAGTAAGGTATGGATCGATCGGAAAAAGCTCGATCTGTTCTTCTACCCGCCGCAACGACGGCCAAGGCATGGCCTCTTTCACCCCATAAGGGGGAAACGGTATGTTATCCCCGAAAACCTCCACCGTCAGCGTGGTTGAGCTCTTTTTTGCGACAAACAACAGCTTATGGCATGGTGAGTCCATATGCCAGTCATAAGCGCCGGTCAGCTCCGCTTCCAAAGCATCGAGATACGCCTGCTCCGGAAGCATTATGGAGTACCCACTCGTCGATAGAGCGTTAAGGAAATCAAATAGCCCTCCACCCATCGGTATTTGTGAATAGGCATAAGTGCTATCCTTTCCGAAGAGCTCGTCCATCGGGTCCTCGTTCAGAAAATGATGCAAAACGATATATGTCCCGTCTCGGCCGAAGATAGCGCTCCACTGCCTAACGACACCAAAAAACTCCAATCCGAACTCCTGAAGCAGCCGCCATACTGTCCGCGTCTCGTTGGTCTGTTTTTTTAGATTCGGAGCGGGACTGATTTTGTTTGGCGCGTCTTCAAACCGATAATGCTGTTCTTCCTCCATGTCGAACATCTTTATTTCCTCCCATACCCCCCGCTGCACCGGAGGGTTTGATTTACCTCCCGTGCAGGGGATATAGGATTTACAGAAGCGGCAATAACTGCTGCTTGATGGATTTGGCAAGGAACCGCGAAACCTTGTAATCGACGCAATTTTTCAGCATTTCGAAGATCGCCGTCAGGCTGCCGATGAATGAAAAGTCGTCTGGCAAACTGTACAGGCGCGCTGTCTCTCTGACCGTCAAATAACGGTGTTCGATTGGATGCGTAAATGCTTCGTCGTGAACGTGGGTAATCGTCGGCGCAAAGCCGTCTAGCCGGAGACGGGCCAAGTAATTGCTGAACTTTTTGTTCGGAGCACGCAGCTCAAGCGGGACGGACTTAACATTGCCCCCGGGTGGCACGTGCAACATGCGCTCGAGCGTCTTGGCCGTTGGTAGAAAGCCGATATCCTGCTGATGGACTCCCTCAATGTTGGCAAAAGCGTCTCTCACTGTCGTCTTTTTCTGAACAGGTATCACCGATAGGTTCGGAAACCGCCCGAACAGGCCCAAAACGAAGGCCCTTACCCGCTTCTGGGGCGATCCGAGCGTTGTTGCATCAATGGTATTGGCCGCAACGTGAAAGCCGGGCAGAAACTCCTTTATACGGTTTAAGAACATGCCGCCTTTCACAGTCAAAAAATTCCTGACGTTCTCGAACAGAAGGACCTTGGCCTTCGACCATTTGATGATCAACATTGTTTTCTCCAAGAGGTTGTACGTATCCGATTCATCGTTCCGAATATTGTCGATCGTGTTGAGCGTGCTAAACCGAACACAAGGGATTCCGGCGATCACGATATCGGCTTCCGGAATCTCGGACTCTGTAAGATGCATAATGTCCTTCATGACAATATGCTCGCCCAGGTTATGCCGGTATGTCCGTACATGGCTGTCCTTCATCGTGCGTTGATCGTAGCGATCGTTCGCGAAGATAATGTCATAGCCTTCGTCACGAAAGCCAAGGTCAAATGAGCCGCAGCCCGAGAATAGGGATAGAACGCGAATGGGTTTCCGTCGAAAAGCCGGCGGGACCTTGTGCTCCTCCGAGGCAGCAAGCTCACTTCGTGAGCAGCGGAATAGACCGTATAGGCCGCTCGGGCTCATATTGGCCGCTTGGGCCATCTCACCAATGTCTACGGTGCAGAAAAGCTTTCGCCGGGACTCTATTTCGGTTTTCGCATCCTCCAAGGAAATGACGTTCTCCGCGCTGCTCTCCTTCTCATCAACACTAAAGATAATCTTCCCTCGGCGGATCTCTACTTCGACCTGGTTATGCTTCACAAAGAAGGACTTAATTTCATCGACTTTGATGTCAATGACAGGTACCGTATTCCCTGACTTTTGGGTCGTCTTGGCCACGCGACGTTTGGCTCCGGCATCAGATGGAAAGACTGTTATGGACTTGGCCTCGTTATCGATGCGGTAAGTGATTGGCTGACCGATGCCAAATCCATATTCAGCGAGATACTTGGCTTCGAGGTATAGGCGTTCCTTGATCTTATAAGCCCGCTTCAAAATTGAATTTTTGAGGCTTGGAGCGGGTATCTCCGGTTTTTGTTGATCTATAATATCCGTATGTAGCATCTCGATTTCCTCCCATACCTCTCCGCTGCACCGGAGGGTTGATCATTAGCCCTCCCGTGCAGGGGATGTTGGGAACATTATGCGTCTAAGTCGAATATATACTGGCCGTCTGCCTCTACTGTCAGCAAACTCTCTGGATAAGAAAGAGCGTGTTCCGGAGTGGGTCGGCTCCCGATGCCGGCGTTAAGGCGCGTTATCATCATGTGATATGCTGCCTCAATGCCGAGGGCTTTAACCACCCGGCTATCGATCCCGTTACCGAGCATGTACATCCGTTTCGTCTCGGATATGGTTTCCGGAAATTCAAAGTCCTCGGGGATGCCGAGAATTCTTCCGGCTTCCCAAGACGTAAACGGTCGCCAGAGATTCGGATCGTCCGGATGCTGCAGATAAGAGCTCGTCACCTGAATTTTGCTATACGACGCAACGAGGGCAGCCATCCGCGTATCAGTCGGCTTTACCAGTGTATAGTTTTTGTCCGCTTTGAAGTTGTTGTTACCGGATTTGTACAGGAGCCCTTCCATCACGGTACCGCGTATTTCACGAAACGGAGCGCGCTTTTCCCAATCCTTGCCGATGACTTGTTCAATCGTAGGCCGGCGGTGATCCGGGATTTTAGGCTCTGGCCACTTGAAGTTATCCAAGGGGAACTGAGACATTACAACATATCCGCGACTGCGGCCTGCTGGGCTCCCGAAGTCATACGCGTTCAGGTTCATCCTGCTTGTGATATATGGGTACGTATGCTGAAGCAGCGAACGTAAATGTTCGTAGCTTCGGCTCCCGAAGTACGGCACAACCTCTTCAATAAGTACGATTTTTGCTTGACTGGCGAGGACCAGGTTTGCATAAAACGGTCCCATTCCCTCTAAAAATCCGCCGGCACTCCCCTGCCCTACCAGCATGGAATAGTTCGTGCAGGACGGAGAGAGCCACGCAGCATCCACCGGGTCAATATAGCCCGGGAACAGTCTGCGAAGGTCGCCCCAGTAAGCTGCCCCGTCAAAATTGTATGTATAGGTCTCGACTGCTTCCGGAAGGATATCTCCGCCAAAGACAGGCTCAAAAAAACCGGTGGACTCGAGCGCCTTCGTTGCGAATCCCGCTCCAGAGGGTAGGCTTAGAAGCCTGAACTTTTTGAGATCATTTCCCCTTAGAGCGGGCTTGTCGAAGACGCAGAAGTCAAACGTCTGCTCTTCGCGGACAATCAGGATGCCGTCCGCAACCAGGATGTCAATTCGTTTGCGCAGCCGGATGATTCCCGAGATTTCCTCGTTGCAGCGATCCATAATCGGCCGCTCTTTTGATCGCCCTGCACGCTTTCGGCGGGACACTACATGGGTACCGGCATCCGATTTTTTAAAGACTAGCGCCCTCTTTTCGGTGAGAACAGTCATCTCGATTCGGTCTCCGGGCTGAAGTCCGGCTGCCTCACAAACGAGACTTTCAAAGAACAGCCATGTTTTCCCGTTTTTGACCGAAGTACCGATATTCCGAATAAACGAAACCTGCTCGTTAAAATCCTCTCGCATGAATTTTTAGTACCTCCACTGACCCCGCTGCACCGGGAGTCGATTTTTTGTTCGCTCCCGTGCAGGGGTATAGTGATGATTAGAAAAGGGCAGGAATTTTCTCGTCCGTCAGATTTTTAACGATCTTAGCTACGTTTTCCTTTAAGATTTCAAAGAGGACTGCGAAACGTCCGCGATTGATCGCAGCTTTACCGAGATTACCGCTTCCCGCGCATTGGTCAACGACAACCTCTCCAGGCTTCGTGATGGCTTCCAGAACGGCCTCATAAAGCTCAACCGGCTTCTCAGCCTGATGGATCCGTTTATTTGGTGCCGTTGGCTGAAAATTAAACTCGGTCGGCAGCATGAACGCCGTTCCACTCATAAAACCTCCACGCTGCGGGTCGGGTCGAAGCGCCCTTGCCCGCTTCCCTTTCGCGAAAAACATCAAATCTTCAGTATTCTTGGATTTTCGGCCGGTATTGAATACGCAATCCCCTTTGCGCCAAGGAACCTTGCTATAATAAGAAAATCCAGCTTCGATCGCCATCTCCTTGACTTGGTACAAATATCTAAAGTTATTCTCGTTCTCTGCCGGCAGCACTTCCACGAGAAAACCTCCGGGCTTCAGCACGCGAGCCTTTTCCTTGAAATCTTCTACTGTATACCGAAATGAGGTTTCATTATACGACTTGTCGAAGCGCCGATTCGTCCCCGCATTGGATAGTTCATCCTGCCAAGGATGGTCAGTGACTATGGCGTCGATACTCTCATTATCGAATATCGATAAGTCCCGGCCGTCACCTTCCACGACGATCGCTTTCTCACCGATGAGCGTATAAACGCCACGAGCAACTCGTTGGAACCTCTTAATCAGGCCGTCGTAGAGTCTCCCTCGTATCGTAGTCTCTGGCTTGTCCGGTATATGGCGAGCAATTTCTTTGATATTCATCGGGCGACCGTTCCGCGTCAAGACGTCAGCAATTCGGTTCGCGAGAATCTCCTGTTTCATCTTTATAATCCTCCAATGTCCTCCTCTGCACCGGAAGGACAAGAATAAAGTCCTTCCGTGCAGGGAAGTCAAAGCGAACTACCCAACAAAACGTCTGCAGTTGCTCTATTTATTGCCGTCCACCAAAGAATTTTCTGGTTTCCTTTTCGATCAACTCAATAGCTTCCGAGGACATGCTGTGCTCCCGCAGCGCAAGCTCGATGACTTGCTCTTTGATGCGAAGATACTTCGTATCATCAGGAAGCTTCAGGTGATCTTCAATCGCTTGAAGAACAACGAGAGAAAAGTCATGGGATTGAAGCACCCTTACATTGAACCCTTCCGGAAAAGCAAAGTACCGGCGCCCGGGTTCTGCAATCTCGTTGAGCTCTCGGACCAAGCGCTCGCTCGTGCTAGCCGAATAGGTCCGCATCGAAACGAAGCCACCATTTTCGGCCAGCCTGCACCATATCGATCGATATCCATTCTTATTTTCAGTGGCAGTGTGTAATTTCACACCGACAGCTCCTCTGCTGATCTATTTTTTCGCCTTTGTTTGGTCTGCATCTTTGCCGTTTTGACGGAGACTGTAACGATCGTATCATTACGCGCGCCGCCGTGTGGGACGAGCCGGATGCGATTGATATGAAACAGTTTTTTGTCGTTCATACCCATGCTGTTCCACCCAAACGAAATAGCTTTTCCACCTACTCGTAAAACCCGGGCAACCTCTTTTTTTAGTAAGGACCAATACGATGAACGGGTCCTCTCCCCTCTCATGGTATCCATTCCAACAGACTCATACATTTCCTTGACCTGACGTGGAGAATAGGGCGGATCGAACAGAACGACATCGACCGATTCATCCGGAAAAAGCTTCAGGAAATCGTAGGCGTCTAGGTGGAAGTTGGTATCCATCTCTGGGTTGAGATCATTCGTTAAATGTGCCCATCTGCTTTCATTTGCAAAGGGGTCGATAACAAACCCACCTTTGAGCTCTTCCTTGAGCAAATCCTTGACGGGACCCAAGATGTAGGGGTTTTTGTTCGGCATCGCCCAAACCCTATCCATCTGAAGTTCCTCGGGAGCGTAGAAGTGTGGATCGACACACTCCCAAACCGCAAGGATAGAATGAAAGTCAGTTGATTTGCCAAGAATGCAGTTCGCCGTGCCCTTATTGTAGAAGTTCAGGTCGTAAAAATGCACATCCGTGACAAAGCTTTCATGGGGAACAAAGATTTCTTCGCCATCCTCGCCTATATCCAAGTCGAATAAATCCATGCTTCCGCTGCGTTCCACATCCTCAAGAGGCTTGCTGGTCATTATGCTGCCCCAGTAATAAAGAATGGCCCGCTTCTTGATCCAAGCAGGGAAATACTCGTCTTCCTCCACATGCTCAAGGTCATAATAATAGAAACCATTGAGCTGTTCTTCTTTGGCAAAGGGCTGCTTCTTCGCAACACACGTTACCCCTTCGAATTCAAATAAAATATATCGGTTCATCTCGGCTGCTCCTCTTCTTAGAATAAAAAGGCGTACTGCCCTTTTTTATCCTGCAGATATGAAACGGCCGACTGAACCTTCTTCCCCAGCTCGAACTTCATGAGAGAGACAGCGACCTCAACCGCAATCGCCTTCACCACGTTGGCATCGACCGATTGTCCGATGAGCTGCGTGATTTGGTTTTCCGACATCCATTCCGGGAATTGAAACCATTCCGGAATATGGAGGAAGCTGGCAAGCTCTTGCCAAACGAACTTGCGCCAGCGCTTGCCGTCCGGATGCAGAAGATACGACGATGTGGCATTGGTGCGAGAGTAAGACTGCAGAATGGCCGCCATACGTGTTGAGTCCAGCGAAACAAGCGTATGGTTGTGCTCCGCGGTAAAGTTGTTCGTCTTCCCGTCTTTAGCAAGAATCTTACTCATGTACGTCCCTTCAATGGGGAGAAAAGCCCCCCGCTCTTCCCAATCACTACCTATTACCTTCCCCACCGTCGGCCGGAAGCGTTCCGGGATACTGGGGGCAGCCGGCCATGCAAAGTCGATATCGTCTTTGAATGCAACCGCATACCCTCTTACCCGGGACGGTACGGATCCGAACGAATGGGCATCGATGACGGTCTCGTAAAACGAACGGAAGCCCGCAGCTTGAAGAAGACCCTGCATCTGCCGATACGTTCGCGACGAAAAGAAGCCGGGAACCTGCTCGATGATGCAAGCACGGGCGCCTGAATGGGCCACGAGCCTGGCATAATGAGGGGATAAGCCGCTCACCGTGCCACCGTAAGCCATTCCTAACGTTGAGTATTCGTCACATTCGCAAGAGAGCCAAGCGACGTCCGCCTGCGGAATAAAGTCGCTGTGGATGTGCCGAATGTCCGACATCAGCGTTACTGCAGAGTGGCCGTGATTCAAACGAAAGGTATCACAAGCCGCATTCCAGTAATCGATTCCGCCCACGGTCTCAAATAACCCTGTCTCCTGCAGCGACGCATCCGCAATCCCCGCTCCGGATGGAATCGAAAAGCAGCGAAGGCGCTTCAGCTCAGCTCCTTGGAAACAGCCGGGGCCGATTTCCCATAAGGAGACACTTTGCGACGTCCTCGCCTCGATTCTTCCGTCACGAACGATAATATCGATCCGCTTCCGCTTATGGAGCACTCGGTTAAGCTCTGCATTTTTGCGGTCGAAATACGGACGGGGATTCTTCCAACCGGCGCGCTGCCGCTTAGAAATGACGCCATCGCCACGCTCGCTTTTCAGCAGCACCACAACATCTTGCTCCACACGAAACTCGACGGCATCCCCTGGTGCGAAATTTCCAGCCTCGAGCACGCTCGGTTCGTAGTAGAGTCTGGTCATGCCTTTGGCTTCCGTCGTCATCACATTCCGGATCATGGTGATCATCTGTCTATTTCCTCCTCTTTTCGGACACAAAAAAATGGAGACGTAAAAAAAGGCATACGAATACCGTATCCCTTTTATAGTCTCCATTCTTTTGAACCTATTTTTATCGGCTAAACAGCGCTTCTCCTACCCCGCACGAATCATCCTAAGATGGACGGCAAGGAAAAAAATCTTGAATCGTAATGAGTTCAGTATATCAAAACTCTGGTTAGAAGAGAATCGGGAATTGAAATAAGCCTTGCTTGTCTTGGGTTACGAAGGCTTGGGGGGTGATAGATTCATAGTTTCAGGTGCCAAACAATAATCCAAATGGACAACAAATATTGTAAATTATACAATAATAACGTTAGTCTCATGTTCGTCTTTTCCCAACGATACCTTCAATTTTAATTGGTCTTGTAATTTCCATAGGTCATCAATTCTGTCTATTTGAATAATAGCATGAAAATATTCTCCCTCTTGATGCTCCTTTTGGCAGTTCCACTTTTGCAACACATCGAAATAATTGTCATTAAAAATCGTGTTCTTAAACTGTATTTGAATAAACATTTTCTTTCCTCCTCTGTTGGAAATAATTTTTCCCGGTACACGAGCGGGAAGCTCCGCCGCGTGGCGGTTGGCCTGCAACACGTATCCAGCCGGCCCGGCCTTCTTTGACGGAATGATTCGGCAAGCACCGTCCAGAAGAATAGGTGGCAGTCGCCACCCGACTCCGATTTACCTGAAGTTCATATGTACCCTGCCCTACCTACCGTCCCCGGCGGAATAATTCTTAAGCATCTCGCTTGCTTCCTCGGGAGCAAGCGGTGGATTCTCCGCCGCGCGCCGGTTCCCAGCAACACGTATACCGTCGGCACATCATCCCCGGGCGGAATAAATCGGCAGGCATTCCGCGAGATCGCAGTTTCCGTCCGGAGCGACCGGTGGTGGTGGCGGCGCCAATCCTCCGGCTTACGTATCCCGCCAGCACGGCCTTTAACGATCGGAATGATTCTGCAAGCATTCCGCACATGCTTCCCGCAACCGTTGGGACGAACGGCCGCATCCGCCGCGCACGGTGCCTCCAACTGTACGAATACCGCAGACCCGCACGGTACCGGTCGGTATGATTCGGCAAGTGCCCCTCGCTTGCACACTGCCGTCCGGAGCGATCGGCTACCGCCGACGAGTGGAGTTCGCCAGCAGCGCATATTGTAAGAATAAAATAAAGAAATAGCCAGAGTTAGTTGTTGACTACTTCCTTTTTTTGGATTCGGGAAACCAACTGCTTTTGAAAAATAAGTTGTAGACCGACTCATGGTGATGCTTCGATCGAAGAATACTGAAAGTCAGAAATAAAGTAGACTCCGCGGAACGAACCGTGAAGAATCAAGAGCGGAGCTGCAGCGCAGCCATCCAGCCGCAGCACCTGGCTTGCCCACCAGTCTACAACTCTGCAGTTGCTGGGAGCCGACCGCCGTCGCCGACGTTCGTCGATCGCGCCGCGGGCATCGCCCAGAGAGAAGCAGGAGTGCGGGCTGCAGCTGCTGGGAGCTGGCGGGTCAGTCTATAACTATATTTTCTTGGTCTAATACTTTATTTTTCAGTCTAATAGTTTATTTTCTTCTGACACTGGCCGCTGGTTGGAACTCCGCGGCTCCACCTCGTGACACTGAGGATCGCCGGATTCCGGGAAGGGCGTCGCGATCGATTGTACGCCGGCAACGGTAGTTGACCCAATAAAACTGCCAGCTGCAGTGTATGCGCCACCACCCATTTACCTGGATGCGTTGCGCGCGGGACCGCGCACATATCCCCTGAAGCCCCCTTCCGGACCCTCCTATTAAAGCGTCCGTTTGTTTGTGTGATTTCTTTCAGTGAGGAATTCTATGGCAATCCATGCGCTGCTGGCAGCGGTGAATTTTGCTTCGATGCGAGCATTGCCTGCGGGACTGATCAAGCAAGCTCGGGTGATGGTCGGAATCAGCAATCAGAGTTCCGTAGCACCGTAGACCGCTGACCGCGTGCTTGCTGCAACACAAACTCTGGTCGGATTGTCTATTTTGAGTGCATCCTCAACTCGCAAGAAGCTTCAGATCATCGTTTGAAACAAGATCCGCACCAGACATCTGGCTTCGCTCCTTGATGTGAGTATCCGCATTTCAAACAATTTAAGTTGAAGGTCAATGAGGCTCCTCTGATATCTTTATCACGGGATGCTATTTTTTCATTTCCTTGGAAATCGGGACCGATTGAGAGATGGATTGATACGAAATGGAGAAGAAAACTTAGACGGCAGTTGGCGCCAAGATGGGAATCATCACGCGATACTTTGGTTCTCGATGGCGATTTCGTTTGTTTATGGCATTTTTTCCTTACTTATTTGTTGAAGATCCTCTTCAAGAAGAAGATTTGCCCTATCCAAAATGTTATTTGCATGTTCAATCAAATCACGCAATTCTGAGAAAAACACTATCTTTTTCTTGAAATCTGAATTAACTATTTCTTGAATTCTCAGTGAAGACTCATTTTTGGAAATAACGGCCCATGATCCGTTTTTGGTTATCTGATTGGTTTCCCATAATTGTGACGAAACATGTATGATCTGACGGTATAACCCCTGCAGCTCAAGGATCAATTCTTCTTTATCTTTATTCATATTATTAGTCACATCTTTTCTGAGTTGTTGATGCCTAACCAGTTAGAACCGTCCGTGTACCTTTTGATTTGCTTCGCCGCAGGCTTTTGGCTGGTGTTGTAAACTTACGTGTAAACTCGCGTATTTCACTTCTAGAGATGCAGCCACATCTATCAATCAGCCCCAGTAGCTGCAGTGATACAGCGGATCTCTGCTAGAGCATGTGCGCCGGCATTGCGCGGATCTCCGAAATCACCCGATATCTGAATTACACCGAAAGAATCCAATCAAAGCACAAACGTTCTTCTGGATGAACCAATCGAAATTCATGCTTTTTACAAAAGGATCTTATCTCCAAGGTATTGGCAGATTCAATTTTGATAAGTGGTATTCCGTTATTTTTACAGTACTCTTTACACCATTCTAAAATCACTGTACCTATGCCTTTTCTTTGACGTTCCTCACCTACATCAATTACAGCTATGGTTAGCCACATCTTTGGCATTATGCGCAAATATAGATCGAGTTCCGAAGTTGTCATTCCTACGCTATTCGTAAACCCGGGTCTAACAACAATTTCGGTTTGATAGATCTCTTCTAGAACTACGGTCAATGACGAATACCAATTTGACTCCATTCATAAGCTCCCTTAATGTTTATATTTAGCCGCGACTACTGAAATTTCTTTTTACCTAAACCTGACAAAATTCGATTGGTGCATCCAATTCATTTGGCTTTCCGAAAATCTTTCTTGTATAGCATCGGCATCATTTTACCGCACCGCGCGCATTCGAATGTAGTCATTTTCCGATAATTCCATATCTGTATATTACGACAATTATATCATCTAGTAAACGATATAATTATCGTTACGACAATATAATACACATATTCTCCATTGTACTGTATTATTTGTATAGAAAGGAGTTGGCGATGATGATCCAATTGAAGGAAAATGAAATTCAAAGAATACTAAAAATAATGATGGCTGAAGCTGGGGTCGACAAAATGTCACATGTGGCTAGAGATATAAATATGAAAGATACTACTTTCCGTTCGGCAGTATCCCATGAACATATTAGGCTGGTGGACTTCATACGTGCAGCCAATAAGCTCGGTTATAGAATTTACGCCCAAAAAGAAGGTGAAGGGAATGTTTGACACTACCAAGCTCCATGTCAAAGTTTATTTGATCGGGAAATGTCCTGTTTGTAATCGGTTCAATGAAGAGGTTACGCACGATTATGGAGAATTGTTATTTCCTGAACTTGACAAAAGGCTTGATGAAACGAATCATTACATCCATCCTCTGATATGTCGAAATTGTAATTCGTCTTTTTCTCCAACAGGTCTTTCTACTCGTGATATGCTTCGGAACAAAGAAATTATTCACCAAGAAATTCCATTCGGAACAGAACTGAATGAGGAGGAATACAAAGAAATACGTGAAGTTCAAGATCGGAGATACGAAATTTTTTCAGAGCGTGAGGAAGAGTTTTGGGAAGCATTTAGTGTTTTCGCTCTTGAGAATTGGCGCGATGTTGTCAATGAATTGAACAAAGAAGAGATAGAAGCTGCCTATATTGAAATGGAAATACAGGAGCCTATCCGCACCGTCCAGTCAGGCCGCAGGGATGTAGTAAACAGGTTCAAATCGAATGAAACTAAGCGAGTATTTTGGAGAAAGGCTAATCACTACCTTGTATATGAACTCTTTTTGAATATCGGACCGATGGGATGGGTAATAGATACGGATGCAAAGCATTACGGCCTGCAGCGCATTCGGTTCATTGTCATGAATTTTCCTCTGGGGGAAGCAATGGAACCTTTTCGAACACGAATGATCGGTCAATTGTTCAAAAAGGAAAAGGGAGACAATCTTTTTCTTTTTCAGCGCATATCACAGATTTCAGACGATTTGAGTAAGGCTACTAGGAGGGCAACAGAATTCCATCACAAAAACGAAGCCCTAAAACACGAAGTCGCAGAGCATCAAAAGAAGTTACACAATGCTTATACGGAAATCAATAAAATGAAGGAAGAGCGGATTGCGGCAATTCAAAGGAATCCAGACGATCAGAGAAAAATCCGGGAACTGAAGAGTTTTATCGGAGAGCTCATGAGCGAGTTGAAGGAACGAAACCACATAATTAAAGAACTACAGCCTGCCGCCGCGACTGAACCTGCTCTTTTGGAAGAAATTATAGGCGGACAAGCAGCGGAGGAGGAAACCGACGGTATTGACGGTATGACTAAGTTGCAAGGAATGACCGTTGGGGTTATAGGCGGGGAAAGGTCAGAACAAGCCCGTCGCGAGTATCCATGCAAGTTCATCACACACCCAGGTTGGACCCTTGATCCTGACTTTTATGCTCTTCTGCGGAATTCTGACATAATTGCTTTTCTAACAGAACATAGTTCACATGAGGCTATGTGGGAGTCCAAAGCATACGCAATTAGTCATGAGAAACCGATATTTTTCCCAAAAGCGATCAACTTAGATATTATTCTTAGGAGTATTGCGGGGAATTTGTAAATGTGCCGCGACTCCCCATGCCTGAAAGTAGGGGCTTCTCAGAACATCGAGACTCGGAACCTCGTCGCCGTTCACATCATTACACATCTGATCATTCTGCTCACCCCAGACTTATACCAGGCGCTATGCTCGACTCGGCAACGGACCAATGGCTGAACAACGCGCGCCCCGCTGCTGTCCGGAGCCGTCGCGGGAGGCTCTGCCGCGCGACGTTCTTAGGACGGAATGATACGGAAGCATCCCGCTTGCTCCCTCTGGAGCTCTCGGATGCCGCCGCCCAACGGTTCACCGCCAAATGTACACCGTGGCCCCGCCGATCCCGGATGTAATGATTCGGCAAGTATACATAGTGCTCACCGCTGCCGTCCGGATCGATCGGCGGCCGCCGCGTCCGGATCGATCGTCAGCAACGCCAGGAGGTTAGCTCAAGAAAATTTTCCTGAGCACATCAAAATACCCCGCCGGTCTGTTAGCTGGCGGGGATTTTTCGTCTATGGCATCTATTTTTCAAAGATGAAGTAAAAATAAGTCACGTATGTTAGTAATACAAATATTGCCACAAACAAGACAAGCTTTTTATGTTCATTTTTGCTTTTTGCGTAAACAAATCGAAACAACCACATGTTGATCAGGAAAGCTATTATTAGCAAGACGATTAGAACAGTCACCATGATGTTATTTCCACTTTAAGAAATTCTGTAATACAAATTTTGGGCGTCTTTAGAATAAGACCACCACTGGTAGAAAAGAACCGCTGCTGAAATTGTAGCCCCTAGAGCTGTTACAATTGCTATTATCGTGGAAATTCCAGCTGATATAGGGGCGGCCGCAAGTGCTGCAGCAATAGTTGCCATTGTGCCAGCACCAAGTACACCGCCGATTTCTACTGTTTTGCTTTTCATGGATGAGATCGTGGATCTGAATTTATCCAATTTATCGGCGTTCGAAGAGTTTTCGTACAGACTTTTTCCACTTTCTCCGCGAATATAGAGGCTCCAATAAATGCTTCCCGAAGAATACTGCTCCTGTTGATAGCCATAGCCCAAACCATCAAAAACAGATTCGGAGTATACCGAAGCAAGGGCAGTATTAGGTTTTATGTACTGAGTTGCAGCTTGCGGTTGTGCAGAAATTACTTCTTGTTTACCATTCGCGTTTACAGTAAGAACGTTCGTTTGTTTGTCCAGCGTTGTAATGGTAATATCTTTCCCGGAGGATACACGAACTTTTCTTTCTTTTGCATTATCCTTTAGCACTTCGACTTTGTAGCTCTTGCCCTCAACCTGTATGTCAGAATTCGCTGAGGTTGTGCTGGGAATGCCCATCAAAATCAGAGTAAAACATAAAACCGTAATAACAACACCTTTCAATCTGTTAAGTAATATCATGATAAAATCTCCTCCTAAATATAACGGTATACATTGTACGATCGCATAGATTTCCTGTAAATAGGTATAAATTCATAATAATTGGGAAATAAATTATGCCTTTGGGAAAAGCGTGTAATGTTTGGTCGTATTGTGCTACGTAATTGGTTTTCAGTACGGAAACCGATTTAGCAGTATAAACATCAAAAGCCCCCGCTGGCCTCTTATGGCTGGCGGGGGAGTTTTTCGTTATGTCTTTAGTACTTTTTTTAGTAATCCATTTACCCGGTTCATTCGTTTAAAACAGGGCTATAGTTTTTCACGCCCATTTTTACAAATCGCGCCCCGGATCGGATGTTCGTTATAATGAAGCTTCCCAGATATGACTTTATACTTGGAAAGTCTAGTAACCATTCGATCTTATAATCATCATTATCTTGTTCAAATAACCGATAATTGAAGTCGTTGTTTTGGATGTATAGTGCCTTTAGACTATACATCCAAGTTTCGTCGCCAATATACCGACGTTGCTTCTTCTCATTTTCATAACCGAAGGCTTTGATTCTGTCCACAAGTTCTTGGGCTGTACCAGCCTGCCCATTTATGAATGAATTCAGTTGGTCCGTCAATTCGACATCTTCCTTCAATTGACCGTACCATTCATACTGTGCAAGGTATCTCGGCTTCCGAGCGATTTGCTCGGTCAAATTTCTGACGAGTTTTTCAATGTTCATCTTTTTCTCCTGCACGCTGCCTCCCTTTTTGGTGAGGACTTATGCGCTAAACTATTTCACAAAACTAAATATGATTTTTTCATGATCCCCAGCCCAAACTTCTTTTGAAATGAATCCTGTATAGAGATCTACTGGATTCAAATCTTGTAAGATATAATTGCCAACCTTATAGTATGTGCAATTATACCCGTCCCCGCCCCAGACGTGATGATTTTCTTGACCATCATACTGAATAATTTCAAAATGCACATGTTGAAAATCCAACCTAAATTTAGCTAGTGCTATGTTCATTGAGGTCGTCTCATTGAGATTTTCCCCATCTTTTTCCTCTGAGGAGCCTATAACAATAAGAAGCTCCCTTCCTCGGATATCTTCTTTGTACTCTTCCGCCTCTTCCAAGTCTTCAACTGTCCCTGTGGCAATTAGGGATCTGATCTGATAAAAACGAGTCACCCAATCTAAGTCCTCCTGATGAAATGTAGATAACCATATATTGTTTTCCTGTAGAATATTAAAGAAATCTATAAATTTATCAAACTCATAAAATAACTCTTGACCTATGGTAAAGCTTGAAGACGCAACAAATTTTGAGTATTCAGATAAGAACGTATTTTTCATTTTTTTCTCCTTCCTGCCTTTATTTTACCAATATACTCAGTGAGCATAGAAGTCAATGCTTTTTCGTAGCCGCCGGCATGATCACGTAAAGTTTTTAAGGATGGTCCGTCAAATTCCTGCGACCATTCTTTGTATTTCTCAATGTTCAATGAAGTTGCTAAAAACTCCATGAACGGCGCCTTCCAGCGTCCATCGTTGTACTTGAAATTAGGCCCCTTTTCAAATGTCGGCATTTCTTTGTTTTTCTTAGCTTTCACAAGCCCGCCATAGCGCTTTCTCAGCGTTTCTATATGCGGTAGATTATCTCGATCATCTCTCCAATCCATATACTCAGCTTCGCTGAATAGGGGGCCAAGTGCTTTCTTTGCCTCTTCTAATGCTGTATCTATTTCTTCATCCGAAAACGTTTTACCCCAGGTCATATTTGGCAACAAATCTATCAATTCTTTGGCGCGGTTAAATCCGCGACACCTCTTCGTGATGACACTGGAAGATGGCATATTAGGCTTTGATAACTGCCACTTCTCGTATTCTTTTCTGGTGAAGTATTTACCGAGATCAATAACAGCCAATCGCATCGCCTCTATGCATTCCTCCAGCGTGAACTTTTTTGTGTGATCTTTGACCTTAAATTCTTCTTGCAGAGTGAGCCAACTCTTCTTCGTATGAAAGTAGATAGAGGAGGAACTGTGCAAGTCCTTACCTTTCGCGTATTCATTCCATTCCTTTGAACTGGGCCAATAACCCAATCTCAACGCGAATGAGACTAATTCCGCTAAAGATTTTTGGGCCTTCAGTTTTGCTGGAGTATCATCCAAACTGTTCACCCCCGAATAGACGAACGATACCAATATGGACGCCCGCTGATCCAAATATCAGCAGGTGGGATATTTCCTCGATACTTTTTCCCTGCCTGCTGTGCCTTCAAAGCAGCATGCGCGGATTGAGAAACCCGTACCCGGGATACTCCGCGCATCGCTGCTAGTTCAGTACTATTGATTAGATCGGCGGGCGATTTTACTTTCCCGTGCGAATAAAATGAGCCTCTTCTTCATCAATGAATTCTAATATGCACTCGCCAAATTCGACGATTCGGGACAATACCTCTTCTGGAAATCCTAGCTGATCCGTGTCCAGTGTACCTGAACCTTCGTTGTAAAAAGGAAGCAAGTTTTCCTTGATTATGAGGACATTGGAACTTCCCGTTGATGGTTCGTATTTAAGTTCTTTGAAAGACTTCATGTCTTCCAATGTCGTGCCAGTAGGATCAAATCTATCCCCAGCTTCTTCCCCCTCTGTAACAGTAAACAACGTGACTGCTTCGGGTTCTCCAAATTCATTACATTCGACTGTGTAGTATCCCAAATATGCGATTTCATCGTTCCCTACGTACTCACCAGAAAAAAATCTTTTGGTCATTCCCCTTACCTCCGTTTGGTTAATTTTCCCTTATGTATTTAAAATATCATAAAGTATTAATTTTGTTAAGAGAACAAAATGGGAACATAATATAAACATATCCATTAAATTTCCAAATATTCATTTAATTCCCCCATCGTTTAAAGAATTTCTTCAGGAGTGGGAGGTTCCTTCCTTATAATTTTTTTGTTGTCGAGTTGCCTCGTCTTCGCATAGGAATTTATCTTCTCTCGATCAAAAAGAGGATTGTTTCCATCTTGATCGGTCCATTTGTTCGTGAGAGGCTTTTTCGGCTTTTGTCAGTTCGCGTCCAGCAAATAATGCTAGAATATCGGTCATGCTTTACTCCTCTCTTCTACCTTTCGAATCAAATAGACTTCCACGCCCCTAATTAGGGCACTTGGAAATCCGCCCGCATGATCTCTCAGGGCCTTTTCGGATGGTGGCCCCTATGTTAGAGGCCCAGGTGATGTAATTGTGCATGGAGAGCTGCTGGGAAACAAAGTCCACCATGAACGGAAGCTATTCTTCATTTGCGTATTTCATCTTTGCGTTGGTTTCGTTAGCTGGAAGCGAAAGCAGCGACCTTGCAATTTGCAGGGATTTGTACCTTTGTCGGATTGTTTCTATAGAACGAAATAGGAAAAAAAACGGATGACGATCGAGATTAATGGACAGTATTGGAGAGAGAAGATAAACGAAATGGCCGTGATGATTTTGAATGAAGTCCGACATCGAATACCTTTAATAGCTCTACAAAATCCTTGATATGAGTAGCGTCTAACAACCAGTCCGGTTTTCCTTCCCCACCGTCCTCCATGTAGGAAATGTGAAGCAGATAATCCTCAGTAAGCACATAAAAATCAAAGCAACCGAACCGTTCATCATATTTTGCCGACCATTCAATCACATTCATGTCCATAAGTGCGCCAAATCGAAGTGAGTTAGAGAACGTAGGATTTTGAACATTGGCTTGAATCCACGTCAACAATAGGTCTTTTGAATTTTTCATGATCGTACCTCCGGGGTAATTTAATGGCTTTACCCTATTAGTAATATCTCAAAAAAATTCATGACCAAATTTGGTAGGCACCAAAAATCAATTTTTATATCTCAAAACGATAGATGTCACAAAATGTTCACATTGTTGCCCAGGAGGAATGACTTGAAAGCATTGGAGTGCGCCTCGTTGCTGTCCAGAGAATCAGTGGATGCTCCGCCGCGTGGCTGTAATAAGAAAATATAGTAGTAGACTGGGGTTGTTGGAACCGAGCGTTTTTTTGAGTTTGAAAGGAGAATTAGGAGCGTGAACTGCAACGTAGCTGTCCGGCCGCCGCCGTCACCGGCGCACCGTCCGAGCGCGAATCGCATCCGGGAGAACCGGGAGCGAGAGCTGCAGCGTAGCGGCCCGGATCATCCCTTGCTTGTCAGTCTGCTAGCGGGTTACGGGGTGCAGGCCAAACGTCGCGCGGCGGAGCCTCTCGCGATGGCTCCGGACAGCAGCGGGGAGCACATCTTTCAGCCATTGGTCCGTAGAAGTTCTCTCCCCTTCCAGCAGTTCTTTACGATACCTCTCAGCTCTGTAAAGATACTGAGGGAACTCCTGTTTATTCATATTTAACAGCTATCCCCGCAAGCAGGGGATACAGGACGTTGTCTCATCCTGCAAAGGTAAAACCAAGATTTCTAGCACCATCGAAGTCAAGCGCGGCCGAAACGTCAGACGCATCAACAGGTAGGAAGCCATACGAAATATCGGTATCCCAACCATTTCCGTCCTGGATTGCTTCATATGCTATTTTTTTATCCTCATCTAGAAGGATCGCAAAGGTATAACCTTCGATTGTGGCTTGATCGAATACTTTCATTTTTATCAACCTTTCATTCATTTTTTTATGAGCATGTCTTTCCGCAAGCTCCTTGATCCACAGTAGTCGGCCTTCCGACACAGCGTTCGGTCTGATCATGTCACCTCTATACGTTGGTTTCAAAGCGCGATTGCCAGCTTCTGAGACGGACTGCTGAGTAGTTCCCAACAGCTCCGCAAATGATGCGGCCCCGATCATTTCAATAGCTTCTCCGCGGCGGAGACGGTCAGTAATTTCTGCCCAAAACTGTTCATCATCTTGAATATTCTTCATTTAAGTACCTACTTTTTTTGTGGTGTGGGCCGTGTACCTTCAATTTGTTTTTTTCGCTTATCTCCTGTTGATGTATTAATTTTACAATTAAAGCCTGTGTAATACAAGCGAACATAACAAGAACATTATATAAAAATTTTCTTTATTTTCCAAAAAATAAAGCTTGAATAGGGTATATATATCCGGTATATAATAAATACAAACAAACGTTCGTATTTGGTGGTGAGAATTGATGAGTACAAACACGATTGAGACAGAACATGACATACAAATCATCAAGGAGTTTACTCGGTATGCTGGCGAGAGATATTGACGAATTAAAAATACACAAAGACAAGATCGTGTACAATCATCTTATTTTTTATCTTCGGGAAGTTGAAAAATCCATTTACCCCGAACTGCAAAACATCAAAAGCAAGATGAAAAGACGGGACATGAAAGTGCTCAGTACGAACACGAACGCTTTAGGCATCCACGTCGATTACAAAGTGCGCGACTACATTCATCATTTCACTATGTTGAGAAGCCTAGTCAAAGCAGAGTTGATGACAATGCTAATGAACATGCGGAGGCGGTGAGGGACTATGCCTGAACGAACGATTTTTCTGGTCGACTGTCAGAGTTTTTATGCTAGTGTGGAAAAAGCGGCACACCCTGAGCTTTATAACAAACCGGTTGCTATCGGCGACCCCGCACGCAAAAGTGGCATTGTATTAACTGCTTGTCCAATTGCAAAATCTTATGGTGTGTCAACTGCGATGCGTAATTTTGAAGCTCTTGCTGTTTGCCCAGACCTTACTATAGTCCGACCAAGAATGAAGACCTACATCGATGTTTCTACACTCATCACGGAAATTTATGAGTCCTTCACCGACCTTGTTGAACCGTGGAGTATCGATGAGCAGTTCGTTGACGTGACAGGTTCAATGTCGCTTTTTGGGACCCCAGAGGAAATTGCACGTCAGATGCAAACAAAAGTTATGCTTTCTTGTGGCGTCTGGATACGAGCAGGAATTTCTTCAAGCAAAATTCTTTGCAAAATGGCATGTGATAATTTCTCAAAGAAGAGCGAAAGTGGCATTTTCGAGCTGCCAGTGGATCAGATCGAATCCGTACTCTGGCCGTTACATGTCTCAAAAATGTACATGGTCGCAAACCGGATGACAGCCCATTTTGAAAGAATGGGGTTAAGCACAATAGGCGACATTGCGCGCCTAGATCTTGGGGAATTCAAACGGCGCATGCGTATCAGAATGGGACGTCAATCAGACATAAAGGCGGAATATTATTGGCAAACGGCCCGGGGCTTGGAATATCTACAAAAAAATATATGTGCATAATGAAAAATACTCTGCAATCTGCCGTGCAGATAGGATTTCTAAAAAGCATAGTAAGTGTGCATAAATAAAAATGGG
>NZ_JBVYOL010000016.1:0-222535 GCF_056120505.1 Paenibacillus sp. sgz302164
TGGCTGCTCAACAGCGCCGATTCTCCCGCGGCCGCCGCGCGGGAGAGCCACGTCGGGCGCGCGTTCGACGCGCTGCGCGCAGGGCAATTCGATCGGCTCGGCGAGCTGATCGTGCGCAAGCTGCGGATGAACGTGCACCTGATCGGCGCATCCGCATGGAGCAAAGTGCTCATCACGAGCCTGTTCGTGATGGCGGTGCTGGTGCTGCGCCCCCGTGGGCGGCTTATGCTGTGGCAGCGCCAATACCCGTACTGGATGTACGGGTTCTCGGCCAATACGCTCGGAGCCGTAGCAGCTTTGCTGCTCAACGACTCCGGCATCGTGGCGGCGGCGACGATGATCGTCTACGTCGCGGTGCCGATGCTCCTGCTGCGCCTGCAGGAGCTGGAGCTCCGCCCGCCCGACTCCGCCAGCGGGCCTGCAGAAAGACTCGCCGGCTAGAGCCGGCTCATCTCCTTGGCAGCGCGGAGAATTGCTGCAACAGCCCGCCATGCCGCCGGGCGCCACCCATGCCGCCGTTGCCGGTTTATCATCCTTTTGCTGCTGGATACGCTTGCCTCGACTAAAAGCCTGCAAATTTCAGGCTGTTGAGAAAGTGATGCGTTAGAGGAACCGGAGGGGGCGCACCGTTCTCACGCAGGTTGCGGCGCTGCTCAGTGAGAGAGAGCATGAAGAGGCTGGACAGGGAGAAAACCTGCAAAAGTCAGGCATGTTGAGAAAGCCGCAATACTCAGTTAGGGCTACGGGAAAAAGTGAGGCCCTAATTTGAGGGACAGCCACTTTTTCCGGGCGCGCACCTCTCCTTGTGAGATCGCGGAACTGAACAAAATGGGCGGGAGACATCGTGATAGGGAAAAAACCTGCGAAAGTGCAGGTTTTTTATCCGAAATTGGCGTAATTTGGCGAAAATCCTGCGAAAGTACAGGAATTTTCGCTAAAAGTGAACCTGAGCCCATGTCCCCGCTGAAAAGCCTGCACTTTTGCAGGAATTGTTCGTGGACAGCGATCAAGGACGCAAATTCATGTATTTTTGCAGGTTTTCTTCGTGCAGTCAAGCAAATTGTGGTTATCGCCTCTGACGCGGGGGTTTTACAAAAGCCTGCGAAAGTGCAGGCTTTATCCGTGAATGCAGCCCGTCTGGAGGAAAAGCCTGCAATTGTGCAGGAAATTCCCGATCATACCGGGCCTAAGCCCCGAATTTTAGCGAAAAAACTGCACATTTGCAGGAATTCCCGGAAACCAGCGCATCAGTGAGTAAAAAGCTGCACTTTTGCAGGCTTTCTGTTCAGGGGCCCGCAGGGGCGGCGATTTTTTGCCCGCCGGATGCCTGGGAGTCCGACCGAGGGAGTTACTTTTGTACATCGTACAGACTTACTAGACCAGCAGCGTCTCCCATTCTTCATAGCAGGCGGCGAGCTCGCTTTTTTTCAGCTCAGCCGCTGCCGTTTTCTTCTGCACGAGCACGTAATTGTTGTACACGTCCGGATCGGCCAGCTCGGCTTCGACCGCCGAGATTTCTTCTTCCAGCCGGGCGATGTCCTGCTCCAGCTGTTCAAGCCTGCGCTGGCGGTTGCGTTCTTCGCGCTTAGCCTGCTTGTCGGCTTCGTAGCTGCCGCCTGCGCCTGCACCTGAGCCCGCGGAGCTTCCTCCGGCGGCGGCGCTTTTCTTCTCGGCCTCTTTGGCCAGGCGCTTCGCTTCCATTTCGGCCAGCTCCGCCTTTTTTTCCACGTAGTCGTCGTAGTTGCCCAAATATGTGTGGATGCCGGCAGGGGTCATCTCCAGCATGCTTTCCGCCATTTTGTTCAGGAAATAGCGGTCATGGGAAATGAACAGCAGCGTTCCTTCGTAATCGATGAGGGCCGATTCCAGCACTTCCTTGCTGTACAGATCGAGATGGTTCGTCGGCTCGTCGAGAATGAGCACGTTCGCTTTTTGCAGCATCAGCTTGGCCAGCGCGACTCTTGCCTTCTCGCCGCCGCTCAGGGCGGACACTTTTTTGAACACGTCCTCACCGCTAAAAAGAAAGCTGCCGAGCACCGTGCGAATGCGCGCTTCCTCCAGATTCGGGTAGGCGTTCCAGACTTCGCCCAGCACCGAGTTGGCCGGATTCAGGCCGGTTTGCTCCTGGTCGTAATAGCCGATCGTCACATTCGCGCCCCATTTCAGGCCGCCCTGATCCTGCGCATGCTGTCCGATCAGCGTCTTGAGCAGCGTCGATTTGCCGATGCCGTTCGGCCCGATCAAAGCGGCGGTTTCCCCGCGGCGCAGGTGGAAGGAGATATTGTCCGCCAGCCGCTTTTTCCCGCCGTAGGAAAGCGCCAGGCCGTCAACCTGCAGCACCTCTTTGCCCGAGGTCTGCTCGATTTCAAAAGAAAACGAAGCCCGCTTCAAATCGCCCAGCGGCTTGTCGAGACGCTCCATTTTTTCGAGCGTTTTGCGGCGGCTTTGCGCTCTTTTGGTCGTGGAAGCCCTGACGATATTGCGCTGGACAAAATCCTCCAGCTTGGCGATTTCTTCCTGCTGCTTTTCGTACTGCTTCATTTGGATTTCGTAGTCGGCCGCCTTGATTTCAATGAAGCGCGAGTAGTTGCCTGTATACCGCCTGGAAGCGTGCCGCTCGATTTCATAAATGGAAGTGACAAGCGCGTCCAAAAAGAAACGGTCATGCGATACGACGAGAATCGCGCCCGGATATCCGCGCAAATAGCCTTCCAGCCACGTCAGCGTGGCGATGTCCAGATGGTTCGTCGGCTCGTCGAGCATCAGCAGATCGGGCTCTTCGAGCAGCATTTTGGCCAAGGCGAGCCGGGTTTTTTGCCCTCCGCTGAGCGTCGCCACTTTCGTCTCCGGCGGAAACTGCCCGAAGCCCATACCGTGCAAAATACCGCGGATTTTCGCCTCGATCTCGTATCCGCCCTGCTCGCGGAACCACTCGGATTTTTGCGCGTAGCGGTTCATGGTAGCTTCGTATTTTTTCTCGTCGGCTGCGAGATCGGGGTCGGCCATGGACGCTTCCAGCTCGCGCAGCTCTTTTTCCGCATCCAGCAGTCCCGCGAAAACGCCGAGCAGCTCGTTCCATATCGATTTGTCCGTGTTCAAGCCGCTGTTTTGGCGCAAGTAGCCGATTTTGGTTTCCTTCGCCTTGAACAGTTCGCCGCTGTCGTAGGATATCTCGCCAGCGATGATTTGCAGCAGCGTCGATTTGCCCGCGCCGTTGACTCCGACCAGGCCGATGCGCTCTTTATTTTCAATCTGCAGCGTTATATTGGAAAGCACGGAGCGTACGCCGTAACTTTTGGATAAGTTCGATACTTGCAATAACATCCTGCCTCTTGCCTCCTGCTTGAGTAATAATGCCGTCAATTTATTAGTATACACCATTTCTGCGGCGCGTCGTAAGCCGGATTTGCCCGGACACGGTTTCGGCCATGCGCTATTTTGCCTGCTGGAGGCGGTTTCGGCGGGCTTCGGGGTACGAGTGTAGTTTTTTTTCTTGTTTATGTTAAAATGAGGGAAACCACTCCTCTTTAGTGAAGGACTGAGCATCTATGAACATCCGAGAGCGGAAAATTGAACTGCGCAAGGCCGTTGAAGCGAAGCGCGCCTCCCTGACGCCCGAGGAGCGCAAAGAGAAGCAGCAACGCATCCATGAGCGCCTCGTCGCGCTGTGTGAGGACAAGCTGAAAGGGGCGGACGGCAATCAACCGGCTTCCCGCGTTCCGACGCTGCTTTCTTATATGCCGTTTCGTACTGAACCCGATATTGCTCCGCTTATGGCCTGGTGCTGGGACAACGGAATCCGCGTTTTGCTGCCGAGAGTGGCTGCCGATACGAAAACGATGAATCTGCATGTCGTACAAAGCCCGGATGATTTGGAAAAAGGCGCATACGGCCTCAGGGAACCCCGCCCGCATTTGGCGGTAGAGCACGATTTGTCCGTCATCTCGATGATTTTGGTGCCGGGACTCGCTTTCGATACGGATTATGGCAGGCTTGGTTACGGCGGCGGCTACTACGACCGCTTCATGCAGTTGTTTGCCGCACGCGGGTTGAAACGGCCTTTGGCGGTTGCCGCCGCTTTCGATATTCAGCTGATTCCCCAGGTGCCTTCTTCCTGGCACGATTTTCGGGTGGACTGTCTTGTAACCGAAAGCAGACAAATGTTTAAATCATAAAAGATTGAGGTGAGTGCGCTGAGCGAATCTCCGGATTTGACCCATTTTAACGAGCAGGGACGGGCGCGGATGGTCGACGTTTCCGATAAAGCGGAGACAAAGCGAACTGCAACGGCGCGTTCCGCCATCATCATGAAGCCTGAGACGCTGGATTTGATCAAACAGGGCAAGCTGAAAAAAGGCGATGTGCTCGCCGTAGCCCAGGTAGCGGGCATTATGGCGGCGAAAAAAACGGCGGACTGGATTCCGATGTGCCATCCGATTCCGCTCACCGGCATTGACATCGTTTTTGGCGACAACGGTTTGAATGAATTATACATAGAAGCAACCGTGCGTACGACCGGCCAGACCGGAGTCGAGATGGAGGCGCTCACTGCCGTATCGGCGGCGGCGCTGACGGTCTATGACATGTGCAAAGCGGTGGAAAAGGACATGGTGATCGGCCCCACGATGTTGATCAGCAAAACGGGAGGCAAGAACGGGGACTTTCACCGCAGCGATCGATAAAGGGAGAGGTGACAGAGGATGAGCTGGAAGGTTGCGATTTTGACAGCCAGTGATCGCGGTTACCGGGGAGAGAGAGAAGACACAAGCGCACAGGTAATTCGCGAACTGGTCGAAGAAGAGATTCAGGGGGAAATCATCGAGTATCGGGTAGTGCCGGATGAAATGGATGAAATTATGGCTTCTTTGATTGAAATGACCGATTATTATCAGGCTGACCTCATTCTGACCACCGGAGGGACGGGGCTCGCTCCCCGGGATGTCACTCCGGAGGCGACCTTGAACGTAGTTGACCGCGTCGCGCCGGGATTCGCCGAGGCGATGCGGATGGTTTCGATGCAGCGGACGCCCAGGGCGATGCTTTCGCGGGCCGTCTCCGGCATTCGGGGGCGGACGCTCATTATTAATCTGCCGGGAAGCCCGAAGGGCGTGCAGGAAAATTTGATGGCGATTATCGATCAGCTGCCGCATGCACTCGGCATTTTGACCGGCAAAGAGGGTGATCACGGTTGAGCAAAGTGGATGGCATGCTTCGTGAAGTCAAAGTGGAAGATGCGGTCGGGATGATCCTGCCGCACGATTTGACGCAAATTTTGCCGGGCGAATTCAAAGGCCGCCTCTTTCGCAAAGGGCATCAAATCAGCGAAGGGGACATTCCCGCGCTCCTGAGCATAGGCAAGGAGCACATCTATGCGATGGAGCTTGAGCCCGGCTATCTCCATGAGGATGAAGCCGCCCTGCGCATGGCGCGGGCGGTTCAGGGAGCGAACGTGACGCTGACGGAGCCGCACGAAGGCAAAGTGAACGTGAAGTCGGCGATTCACGGATTGGCGCGAATCGATCGTGCTTTTATCGATCGCGTGAACGCGATAGATCAGATCGTCATGTCGACGATTCGGACGAACACGGTCGTGCAGGCCGGCGCTTCGCTGCTCGGGACGCGCGTCATTCCGCTGATCGTCGAGGAAGCGAAGATCGAGGCAATCGAGCGGCTCGCTGCGGAGCGGCGGGCGGAAGGCGCGGCTTTGGTCGAGGTCAAGCCGTTTCGCCGGCTGCGTGTCGGCGTCATTACGACCGGCAGCGAGGTGTTCAAGGGCCGAATCGAAGATAAATTCGGCCCGGTTGTCAAAGCCAAGGTCGCCGCGCTCGGCTCCGAGGTCGTGGACCAACGCTTCGTCCCGGACGATAGCGAGGCGATTGTTCGCGAAATCCGCGCTTTCCAGGCGGAGGGCGCGGATTTGATCCTGGTCACGGGCGGCATGTCCGTGGACCCTGACGATCGTACCCCGGGCGCGATCAAGCAGGCCGGGGCCCGTGTGGTCAGCTACGGCACGCCGATGCTGCCGGGCTCGATGCTGATGATCGCCTATCTGGGCGATCTGCCGGTTATGGGACTGCCGGGTTGCGTGATGCACGACCCGTACACGTCCTTTGACGTGCTTCTGCCGCGCATCTGCGCCGGCGAAGAGATTGTGCGCCAAGACATCGCCGAGATGGGCTACGGCGGCTTTTACCAATGTTAGCGGATGTTTAAAGAGCCGGCTTTGATAACGAAGCTAAATCCGAGGGATTACTCGGCATCGAATCTTGAACGAAATCGGGAAGTCCGGTACTCATGCAGCAAATCACTGCACTCCGTTCCTCCTTCTCCGATTATCGTCCAACCTTCTCGGTTCTGAAAGCAAGTTAAGCATAATAGATGGAGATGAAGCGATATGTTTCAAAATATCGGATTTACCGAGCTGCTGCTGATTGCGATCGTCGGGCTGCTGCTGTTCGGTCCGCAAAAGCTGCCGGAACTTGGCAGGGCGATAGGGCGGACGATCAGCGAGTTCAAAAAAGGGACGCGCGACCTGATGAATGACGTAAAAACGGCGCCGGGGCAGGAAACGGCGGTTAAATCCGACGTTATTGAAGCCGTCGGCGGGCAGGCGCCGCAAGGGCCGCAAGCCGAGCCCGCGCGCAAAGAAGCGGACGTGCCGGGCCCGTCGCGGCGGCTGCCGGACTAAGCCGGGGCTGTCGGGGATTAAGTGAGCGGGCAGACCGTTCGCTTCACAAAGGTTAGGTTGGTGGACACATGACAACGAATGAAGAAATGTCGCTCGTCGAGCATTTGAGCGAGCTTCGCAAGCGAATCATCTGGGTTTTGGTCGTACTGGTGCTCGGCATGGTGGTCGGACTTATTTGCGCCAGACCGATCATTCGCTTTCTCAAAAATATTCCCCCGGCCAGCGGCATCGGCTGGAACATCTTTTCGCCGTGGGATGCGCTGCGGTTATATATGAATTTTGGTCTGGCCGTAGGCATTCTGGTCACTTTGCCTGTCGCGCTTTATCATATCTGGGCTTTCGTGAAGCCCGGTTTGAGCGAAATCGAGCAGAAAGCTTCGATTATTTACATTCCTGCGGCGTTTCTGCTGTTTTTGGTGGGGATTGCCTTCGGCTATTTCGTCGTGTTTCCGATGGCTTTTTACTTTACGTCTTCCATCAGCAAAAGCCTGGAAATTACCGAGCTGTACGGGGCCGCACAGTATTTCTCTTTCATGTTCAACATCATCCTGCCGCTGGCGCTGCTGTTCGAGCTGCCGATTGTGGTGATGTTTTTGACCAAAATCCGCCTGCTGAACCCGAAACGGCTGCACAAATTCCGGCGCTACGCTTACATGGTGCTCGTTATTTTGGCCACCGTCATTACGCCTCCAGATGCGATTTCAGCGATTCTGGTTGCGGTGCCGCTTATCATTTTGTATGAGTTCAGCGTGTTTTTATCGGGAATTATTCATCGGAAGCAGCTCGCGAAAGATGCTGAGTGGGAAAAGGAATACGGCCCTAAATAACGACAGTCTGCGGTTTGCCGCAGGCTGTTTTTGGCGCTTAAGGGGGCTGGGCGGCAGGAACCCGCGGACTTTTTGCTGGGAACCGGGTTCTGCAGTAACTCCGCCCGCCGGAATCCTATGAATTTTCTCGCGGCGAAGAATATTTGCATCCGCTTTGGATAGAATGAGGGGGGTGCCCCAAGAAGTGAAAAATGTGTAAAAAGACTTGCAAAATGCTTCTGGAATGATTATCATAAGAATTGTTGTTAGCACTAAACACATTCGAGTGCTAATAAGCTTGAAACATATCCAATACCTATTTCTAAAGGAGGCTATTTTTCCATGATCAGACCGTTAGGTGATCGCGTAGTCATTGAAGCCATTGCGAAAGAGGAGACAACTGCCAGCGGCATCGTGCTGCCGGATTCAGCTAAAGAAAAACCGCAAGAAGGCAAAGTATTAGCTGTTGGCGCGGGTGCATTGAAAGACGGCGTGCGTGTTCCGCTTGAAGTTAAAGAAGGCGACCGCATTATTTTCTCCAAATACGCTGGAACTGAAGTGAAATACGAAGGCCGCGAACTGTTGATCTTGCGCGAAAGCGATATTCTCGCTGTTTTAGCCTAATTTAGCAGTCATAGAGCTGCAGCAGCGCCCTGCGCTGACGGCAGCGCCGGTTCGAGAGTATACTTAAGTTTTTACCGAAATCGCTACTTACTTCGTATATGGATCCGTTCCGTCACCGGCTTGGTGAGGACGGTTTCGAAATATTTATAAATACAAGGAGGCTTCCTATATCATGGCAAAGGAAATTAAGTTCAGTGAAGACGCACGCCGCGCGATGCTTCGCGGGGTTGATGCATTAGCGAATGCCGTAAAAGTAACCCTGGGTCCAAAAGGCCGCAATGTTGTTCTTGAGAAAAAATTCGGCAGCCCGCTGATCACGAATGACGGCGTAACGATCGCGAAAGAAATCGAGCTTGAAGATGCTTTCGAGAACATGGGCGCTCAACTTGTTAAAGAAGTAGCTACCAAAACAAACGATGTTGCCGGTGACGGTACGACTACAGCGACGGTTCTGGCTCAAGCGATCATTCGCGAAGGTCTGAAAAACGTAACTGCAGGCGCTAACCCGATGGTTATCCGCAAAGGTATCGACAAAGCGGTTAAAGCGGCTGTAGAAGAGCTGAAAGCTATCTCCAAATCAATCGAAGGCAAACAATCCATCGCGCAAGTTGCTTCCATTTCCGCAGCTGACGATGAAGTAGGCCAATTGATCGCGGAAGCTATGGAAAAAGTGGGCAACGACGGCGTCATCACCGTTGAAGAGTCCAAAGGCTTCGCTACCGAGCTTGAAGTTGTAGAAGGTATGCAATTCGACCGCGGCTACACTTCCCCTTACATGATTACCGATACGGATAAAATGGAAGCTGTCCTTGACAACCCATACATCCTGATCACTGACAAAAAAATCTCCAACATCCAAGAGATCCTGCCTGTGCTTGAAAAAGTGGTGCAATCCGGCAAACAATTGCTGATCATCGCTGAAGACGTTGAAGGCGAAGCGCAAGCGACTCTGGTTGTGAATAAACTTCGCGGCACGTTCACTTGCGTAGCTGTTAAGGCTCCTGGTTTCGGCGACCGCCGCAAAGCTATGCTGGGCGACATCGCTGCATTGACTGGCGGCCAAGTGATCACGGAAGAGCTGGGATTGGATCTGAAATCCGCAACTCCTGATCAACTGGGCAGCGCGCGTCAAGTTCGCGTAACTAAAGAAAACACGATTATCGTGGACGGCGCTGGCGACAAAAAAGACATCGGCGCTCGCATCACGCAAATCCGTGCTCAACTGGAAGAAACGACTTCCGATTTCGATAAAGAAAAACTTCAAGAGCGTCTGGCTAAACTTGCCGGCGGCGTAGCCGTTATCAAAGTTGGCGCAGCGACTGAAACCGAGCTGAAAGAGCGCAAACTGCGCATCGAAGACGCTCTGAACGCAACTCGCGCAGCCGTTGAAGAGGGCATCGTTTCCGGTGGCGGTACAGCCCTCGTGAACGTGTTCAATGCTGTATCCAAGGTAGCAGCTTCCGGCGACGAGCAAACAGGCGTTAACATCATCCTGCGCGCTCTGGAAGAGCCTGTTCGCACGATCGCGGCTAACGCCGGTCAAGAAGGCTCCGTTATCGTTGAGCGCCTGAAAAACGAAAAAGTCGGCATCGGCTACAACGCAGCTACCGGCGAGTGGGTAAACATGTTCGAAGCAGGCATCGTCGACCCTGCCAAAGTAACGCGCTCCGCGCTGCAAAACGCAGCTTCCGTAGCGGCTATGTTCCTGACAACCGAGGCTGTCATCGCCGACAAGCCTGAAAAAGACAAACCGGCTATGCCAGACATGGGCGGCATGGGTGGAATGGGCGGCATGATGTAAGAAGGGCTTCGAGCCCTGATACATCAATAGTTTCCGCCGAGCGGAAACGCCGTTTGATCAGATTTAATAAAAAAGAGGCTTCTCACGAGTTCAAATCGAACTTTGTGAGAAGCCTCTTTTCGCCTACCCCAATATCTTTTTCTTCTTCGCTTCGGCGATGGCTTTCGTGCGGCGGTTCACATTTAATTTGCTGAAGATGTTGTGGATATGGACTTTAACCGTACCTGCCGTTACGCCGAGTTGAAAGGCGATTTCTTTATTTGTCATTCCCGACGCCATCAGGTTCAGCACTTCGAGCTCGCGGTCGGTCAAGGAGTCTATGGACTGCTCTTCAGACTTTTCGGCCTGCTGGATAGCCGAGACAGACGCATCGCCGAAGGAGTCGGAAAGCTTCCAAACGAAAAGAGCCTGCGATGCCAAAATGCGGAGCGTTTCGATGCGCTCATCCGTAAACAGACGGTGAACACGATTATCCTCCAAGTACAACACACCGGAAAATTGTTCCTGAGAAAAAAGCGGCAAACAACAAACCGTTTTGCAGCGATTCCGGGCTATATATGGATCGGACCGAAAAAGATCGTCCTGTGCGGCATCCATCAGCTGAACCGGTTTCTCAAGCCGGGAGGTGTACTGAATTAAGGATACCGGCACATCTTTGCTGTCAACCAATAGCTCCGCTTCCCATGCCGATTCCCCGTTTGCGTCGAATACCGTTTCCACCCGCAAATCCCCGTTTCTGCGAACGATCAGGCATCCCTTTTCCGTTTCGGAAGCTTCCATAATGATCGACATGAGCTGTTTCAGAATATCTTTCAAGTCCATGCCTTGCGACAAGGATGCGGAAGCTTTTACAATAGCGGCCAGGTCAATCTCTCCTGCGCCAGACGCAATTCCTTCCAATTTGTCCGTTTGCAGCGAGACAAAGCTTTCATCCGCGGCTTTTGCGGCAGCGGCCAACGCATTACCGCTTGGCGGTTCATCCAGCCACCCCGGATACTCAGTCCGCATTTTGCTCCGCTTGGACTCCGCGCCCCACAATCCATACGCCTCATAAGCCTCTTTCAAATATCCGACCGCAACTCTCTCTCTGCCCTTTTGCAGATGATATTTCGCCGCTTGTTCACAAGCCACTGCCTGATACTGGAGGTAATTGTGCTCGCGTGCAAAAAGGATGGAGCGATCGTAAAGCTCGATAATCTCCTTTTCCAAACCTTTGAACCGGGCGAGTTCCGCTTGGAGCAGCAAAAACTTATGCCTGAAGTTTTCCGGCGACATCCGGTCCCAAGCTTTGAACTGGCGATACCGCCGTTTCAATCTTTTTGAACACTCGGCTCTTTCGTCGACGGGAAGTTCGTCCCAGGCAGCTAAAATAGATAGCGCTTCATACAAATGATGCTCCGGCAAATGAGGGGCATGGACAGAAAGGAGCTCATACGGATTGGCTTGTTCCGCAAAGCCGACCGCTTCCCGGTAGCGTCCGAACAAATAATAAATTTGTGCTTTGTAGGTGTATAGCTGATAGAGTGTTACGGCTCGGCTCTCGTCTTTCATCACGTCATCCAGGAAATTTGCTTCGCTTGCACGGCCGTCAGTGAGGTGGAACGCATCTCCATGGGGGGATTGCAGTTTTTTCGCCATATCCATGTACACTAATGCATTTTTAAAAACGAGATCCTCCTTGGTGTGCTCGATCACCTGCAAATTTTTGCGGTTGACTCTCAGCATATGATCCATAGAATCTCTGACATAAGACAAATTAATAAGACTTCCGACCGCATAACTGGCGTACACGTAATCGCCCGCTTCCAAACCAAGCTTTGCAGCTTGCTCCAGCTTGGCTTCATCATCCCGATCATATCGCACCCACGGGGAAATTACACCGTAAAACATCACATGCACCTTGCATCTCACAGAAGCAATGGCGGATTGATCGGCCAGATCAAGTGCGATTTTCCCCAATTGATACGCCATAGGGTACTGGTCGAGCACGGTGCCTAGCAACATGCCGAAAGAAGCATACAAGCTTGGCGCCACGGGGCAAGAACCGTACTTGTAAGCCAGCCGGATGAATTTCGAAGCAATGACGGCGAACACTTCCCGATTAGAAAAGAAGGTCGGCGCTACAAGCGAAACTAGCAGTTCCATCATGACTTTGATTTGAAGGTTGTCAATCTCCGGTAGCGAGAGGAGTTCGTTCATCCTTTTGTCCAACAGCCGCTTCGTTACAAGCATTTCTTTAATAATCACGAGCTTATGCGGCCGCTCTGATATGCGGATCCCGACTTCCCGAAGGGCTTGCAGCCCCAATTCGATAGCCTGCGAATATTTTCCCGTATTGCTGTACTGTCCGATTTTTAAAATATACACCTGGGCTCGCTCAGCCCACGTTCTTGCCCGCTTCAGCACATCGTTCAACCTGGCCTCAGCCCGCCCATAATGCGCACACAAATAATCGCACTCGGAACACTTTAAATAAAGCTGAAACGTGAATTCAAAATGGCCCGCCCAAAAATCGTTCGGAAGACATTCGATCCCAGTTTCGAAGTATTGCAGCGCTGTCGAGTAGGCGGAGGATTGCATCGCTTTCCTTCCCGCTTGCTCATTCAGCCGGGCTGTCAATTCCAGCTCCTCTGCGGACAGCAAATCCAACGCTTGATTAAAATGGTTCACGATATCGAACAAAGCTTGTTCTTTTTCGTTGGAATTGTCGAATTCAAGCAAAACCCGGCCTGCCGACAAATGAATTTCCATCCGCCGCCGACTGTTCAACAGCGAATAAACCGCCTGCTGAATCCGGTCGTGAGTAAATTGATACTGCCTGATAGCCTCAGGCTCTTCAAAAATGCTCAAAAGTCCTTCATTCACGGCGGACGATAAAATATGGACCAACCCATCCTCGTTGTTCCCACTAACGGCATGCAATACCCGGATGTTGAACTTGCCGCCCAGACAAGCACCAATCATCAGTAATTCTCTGGTTTGAAAAGGAATTTTGTTGATGCGCTCGACAAGATAGTCGAGTTGGCCGTCGATTTCCGGGAATTGGTTCAGAACTTGCATGTTCCATTCCCAACTACCGCTTAATGGGCTGGGACGAATGCATTGTTCGTCGTAAGCCGATTGCAGCAACTGTTTCAAATAAAGCGGATTGCCGACGGATTTTACATATAGCGTATGAGCGGCTTGAAAGCATTCGTCAGGGTCGCACTGCAGCGAATCCGACACCATGGTTTGAATATGCGAGAGCTCAAGCGGCTTCAACGAAAGCTGGCGAACTGAATATCCAGGATGTTCTCCCTGCAGCCATTCTTCGAGTAAATTCATGTTCGCGTTCCGTACTTGACTCCGGTATGCGGCAATGACGAGCAGATGCTGGCTTTCAGGGTCGACAATCAATGAATGCAGCAATCGAAGCGAAGCTTCATCCGCCCACTGCACATCGTCAAAAAATAAAACAAGCGGATGATCCCTGCCAGTGAAAACTTGCACGAACCGGCGGAACACCCATTCAAACCGATTCCGGGATTCCAAACTCGGAACATCCTCGCTGGGAGGAAACCGTCCGAGAAGCAATTCGGCTTCCGGAATGACGTCCGTTATTATGGAGCCGTTCGGCCCAACCGCCTCCTTTACCCGTTCAGTCCATTTTTGCAAATGGGGTTCAGGCTCGGTCAGCAGCTGTCTGATTATAATTTGAAAGCATTTTATAAAAGGCTCGTAAGGGCCGCCTGCATTGTATTGGTCGAATTTTCCGGAGGCAAAATAGCATCTGCCAATTACCTCGGGTTTGAAGGCATTCTGGACGAGAGCCGATTTACCGACACCGGGTTGACCGGATATCAGGACCAATTCCGTAGATCCGACAGAAGCCCACCGAAAAGCTTCCTGCAAAACGGCCAGATCGTCCTCTCTGCCATATAATTCATCCGATACCCGGAGAGTTCTGGAATGCTTTGACAAGGCTACACTTCCTTTGATGCACATGATGGATCCTAATAAAAAATTACAAAATAAAATTCGACAATATGTGTGAATTTCCTCTTGATTACGAGTAAATTTCCGGATCTATACCATTTGGTATATGTGAAATCGGTCGTTTTGAACTATACTGCTCGGGAAGAGCTGCCTGTAGGCGGAAAAAGCATTCAAAAATAACCATTTTGGAGGTGAAGATATGTTTCGAAAGCTTTTATTGGCGGCTGTTATTTGTTCGGGCATCGGTTACCTTTTTGCAATTGCAGACGGCAATATGACCGCACGCTGGATTTTAAAGCCGGGAACGATCATTCTCATAATTTTACTTGCTGCAACCTGTCGCGACGCTGCCAAGTCCTATAAGCGTTTCATCATTGCCGGATTATTCCTCTCCGCTATTGGCGACAGTTTTTTATTATTATCAGGCAATCAATGGTTCACGTTGGGAGTACTTGCTTTTCTCATCGCTCATCTTGTCTATACCGGCGCTTTCTTGACACGTTGGCGATTTTCTCTCCTGCGTGCGCTTTCTCTGATTCCGATTGCGATTTATTCCTTTTTTCTTTTGCGGGGACTTCATGCAGGCATGCTTACAGGCGGGAAAAGCGGATTATGGGGTCCCATTCTGCTATATGTCATCGTGATTTCCGTCATGATATGGAGCGCTGTCATGAGCAAAAGCCGGCTTGCCGCAACAGGCGGAGTGTTATTTTTCCTGTCGGATTCGCTGCTTGCCTGGAATATGTTTGTCACGCCGGTTCAATGGGCCGCATACGGGGTGATGATCACCTACTATATAGCCCAATTTTTAATAGCTGCGAGTATTGAAAAGTCATAGAATTATTTGGGATGGGAGCGGGAATAAGACATGATGGAACGGATCATAAATGCATTTTAAGCAGGCGGACGATTGCCGCGGTGATTGCGATGGAGATACCGTCGCTAGCGGTCCTGCCCGGGACGGCTAGTGCGGGGACAGTCGGCAATTTGTGGTATCGTGTGTACGTTGCAGGAGACGTTGCATCCATGTAATACTGCTTTAGTACCCTGAGCAGCGGATTGCCAAACGTGCAAACATCCCTTGCGGTTTTTTCCCCAATGTAGGCAAGTGCACACGCCTTGTCTAGGGGATAATCGTATAGTAACGTATACCCAATAAAAGGAGATGACCTGATTCATGGCTTACCAACCTCAAAGACATGTTCAATGTCCGCCTGCCGATCCTATAATGACAGATCCGCAAAGAGTCGTTAGAGATTTTTATCATCCGCAGCGCGTTCAAGTCGTTCATCCGATCGAGGTCGTAAACAGACATTATTGTATTCCGGTTTACGAGCACGTATATACTTGTTCGGAAAGAGACGAGTTTTGTGGAGTTCATCCGCACCACCACGCATTCAGAGAAGGATTTTAATTTCGGAAAAAAATACCGTATGCCGGCAAGCAGCAGGGCGATGCGCTCCTCAAGGAGACAACGCTTGCTGCTTGCTGCTATTTTGAAAATGATGCCCCTTTATTTCAATCATAGATCAATTTCTGTATACTTAAGGGATAGACCAATCATTAGAGGGGCAGTACGGATGGAAGAAGCAGATACAGTTATCGTTAAAATAATCAACACGTACCGGTCTTATTTCAGCAGTACCATATTGAACAGGGGCTGGCACTACTACGAGAACCGGGCGGTCAGGCAGATGCAAATGGAAGGCCTCAAATTGGCAAAAGCCAAAGTAAGAGGCTCATTTTCATACACCGTAACCATCAATTTGGAATCTTTTCACAACAGCAGTTGCAGCTGTCCTTACGGCGGGTATTGCAAGCATATGGCAGCTGTGCTTTTTGAAATCTTCGATGAACTCGGCTATAATCCCAAGGATTTGCGGAAACCTGTGCAAAGGGACTTGTTTGGCGATCCGATCGTTAGTTCTTTCGAAACGCGGACAGCTCGTCCAAAAGCTCAGGAGATGAGCCAAGTCCCCACAACGCCCCGGGAGTCCGAATCAACGGTTAAGTGGCACCAATATTTCGAGAAACAATTCGAAGGCACTACCGCTTATAACGTTTATTATGTGGATGAATTATACAAAAAGGCGTTCAACAAGCTGTATCCGATTGCCGAGCATTGGAATACGACCATTCGGGGCATATACCGGATTCATGTGCAGCTTTTTCTGATGAAGCTGTGCGAAAGCAAGTATCAGCAATTGGCGAGAGGATATTACTCTTATCAGGAAATGAGCAATTATTCAAGTGCGATCTCCAAAGACTGTATGGAAAAACTGTACCAGGCTTTGGCCGACTTGAATTCTGAGGATGCGAGAGCCAAATATCCGCTTCACTTGGCGGAAACGTGCGACTTTTTGGCGGAGCATGCCTTGAAAGGTTATCGACAGGAGAAGATGGACATGACAGAAGCTTATCGGCTGCTGTGGTGGAATCTTCTGAACGAAGAGAGCCTAATGAGCAAGGAGCAGCAAAGATTGCGGCTTGTGGCGGCTGATTCGTTGCAGTCGGTCGATACGAAGGATGCGGCCATCATGGCGCTTGCCCATTTTGAGATGATTGCGGGACGGGATGAGGAAGCCTGGCGGCTATTTTCCGGGGAAGTGGAACGTTTTGAGCCGGCAGAAGTTTTCGGTTATTTCCATACATTTGTGCAAGTGGAGCAGTGGGACAGACTTGCGAACTGGCTCCAGGAACTGCTGCCGCTGCTGAAATCACCCAGTCGAGAGCAGCTCGTCTACTATTTTAATCTTTGGAAAGAGGCCGCCAAGCATCGGGAGCTGAAAACACAGATCAGACAGGCTATGATTGCGCTGCTTCCGGGGAGCTACCCATGGTATTCGGCGCAGCTGCTGGGGGACAGGGAGTATCGGCAATGGGTGGATCTGTGCTTATTGATGGAATTGACCCCTTTCCAGTTGAGCACCGCTTACTTGAAGGAAATTGAAAAAGAAAATGTGCGTCTGCTGCTGCCGCTTTATCATCGTGCCGTGGAGCAGTTTGTACAGGAAAAAAGTAGGGATTCCTACAAGCTTGCTGTCAAGCTGCTCAAAAAACTGGCGCAGTTTTATAAAAAGCTGAAGGAACCGCTAACATGGGAGCGGTACATCGGTCAGCTCAGCAAGGAGTATGTGCGCTACCGCGCTTTCCAGGAAGAACTGAGGAAAGGAAAGCTGATCTCATGATTGGTTTGGAACCGATATTTGTATCGTCGGAATGGTTGAGTTCAGGCAATCTCGTGCTTAAAGGCACTAACTTGAACTATCTTGTTGAGTCTGATTGGCTTAGAAGGCTGCTTTTCGCCTGGCATGAGCGATCCTTCTATGGGACGCGGGTTGAATCCACTGAAGCGGAGGATGGTACCCCCGGGCTTGACTTATCCCCTTTAACAGCTATGGATTATCTGGCTGCCCCTTCGCCTGCGCTGCTGCATAGTGAGCTTGAATGGAGCGGGGAACTGCAGTTCTTGAAGCGGGCGGCGGCAATCTATAAGGAGGCGCTTGGCCATGGCTGGTTCCGGCCTTCGTTCAGCCGTTGGCGGGCCGGAGAATTCGGCTGGGAGCTTGCGCTGCCGGAAGAACAGGAAGCCTCCTATCGGGAGCTGCTGCAGCAAGGCGAACGCTCGAATATCGCTATGCCGGATCGTTGGTTCGATGAAATCGTCCAGGAACTGCTGCGCGAGGAGCCTGAAATCGCTGCCGCGTGGAACGAAGTTGTAAGCGAGAACGAACTGCTGCGTCTGGGCCCGGCAGTAGATAGCGAAAGCGTGGAAGCTTTGACTTGGATGCAGGAAGAGGACTGGCTGGCGGCCATAGGCTGGAAGCAGGATGAAGCGCCTTTTCGCATCTGCTTGCATCTGTTGGAGCCCGGTGAATTGGAATTGGATGACGGCTGGCGATTGCAGCTTATTGTTCAGGATCGCCGCGATCCGGGGCAATTTGCCGAATTTGACGTAAGCGGGAAGCATTTGTCGGGACATATACCTGAAGCGTGGGGGGGCGCGATTGAGCAGCGCGTCAGCGAAGCTGCAGATAAATTTGTGAGGATTGCTCCCGGTTTGGCAAATAGCGGGCAATTGATGGAATATGTTACGGATGACGAAGCATGGACGTTTATGAACGAGACGAGCCTGAGCTTGCTGCAGGCCGGGGTTTCCGTGCTTTTGCCTTCGTGGTGGGAAGAACTGAAGCTGTTAAGACCGCAGTTGAAAGCGAAGCTGCAATCTTCTGTAGGTTCGTCGCGAAACTCAATGTTCGGCATGGATCAGCTCGTGCAATTCAATTGGCGAGTCGCGGTCGGGAAAGTAGATTTAACGGAAGAAGAGTTCCTGCTGATGGCTGAGCAGAAAAAGCGGCTCATGTACATTCGCGGCAATTGGGTGCAGCTCGACCCGTCATTTTTGGCAAAGATCATGGCTGCCATGAAACAAGTGGAAAAAAAGAAGGGACTTACGTTCCGCGATGTGCTGCAAATGCATCTGGCCGAAGGGGACGAGCCACCGTCAGGAGATGCCGCGCTTGACGCCGCGGAGGCGATGCCCATTAAGGTAGAGCTGAACAATAACCTGCGCAATCTGATGAAACAGCTGAATCAAACCCAAAGCATTCCTCTTATAGAGCAAGTGGAAGGATTAGAAGCGCATCTGCGGCATTATCAGCAGGAAGGGGTATCATGGCTCGCGTTCCTGCGCAAGATCGGTCTGGGAGGCTGTCTGGCCGACGATATGGGACTGGGCAAAACGATTCAATTCATCGCCTACCTGCTGCATGTGCGAGGAGAAGAGGCTAAAGCTAAAGGACTCACGCTTGCGCCGTCACTGCTCATCTGTCCGACCTCCGTACTGGGCAACTGGCAAAAGGAATTGGAAAGGTTTGCTCCTTCCCTGAGAATTCATCTGCATTACGGCTCGCAACGCGCCAGAGGCGAGCAATTTGCAGAGGCTGTCCGGGACGCCGATCTTGTGTTGACATCGTACAATCTCTCACACCTGGACGAGGAAGAACTGTCGTCTCTTGAGTGGAACGCTCTCTGTCTGGACGAGGCGCAAAACATCAAGAACGCCTATACCAAGCAAGCCTCGGCGATCCGCCGCTTGAATGCAAGACAGCGCATCGCCCTGACGGGAACGCCGATTGAGAACCGGTTGACCGAGCTGTGGTCCATATTTGATTTTATAAACCCTGGATACTTGGGCAGTTTGGGGCAGTTCAATCATAAATACGTAAATCCGATTGAAAAAAACGGAGACGCCGCGCTGACCGCCCAAGTACAGCGGCTTATTCGCCCCTTTTTGCTGCGCAGGTTAAAAAAGGATCCTGCTATTCAGCTTGATTTGCCGGACAAATACGAGTTCAAAACCTACGTATCCCTGACTCCGGAACAGGGGGCTCTGTACGAAAACATCGTCCGAAACATGCTGGACACCATCGATACGTTAACCGGGATGGAGAAAAAAGGGCTAATTCTGGCTTCGCTTGTCAAACTGAAGCAAGTTTGCAATCACCCGTCCTTATTCCTCAAAGAAACGGGCGCTGTGCCCTCATTAGACCGCTCGCACAAGGTGGAGCGCTTGCTCGAAATGATTGACGAGCTTCGGGCGGAGGGCGAAAACTGCCTGATATTCACCCAATTCGTAGAGATGGGCAACATTTTGCAAGCCGTCATCGAAAGGGAACGCCAAGAGCCCGTCCAATTTTTACACGGCGGACTCAGCAAGCTCAAGCGCGATCAGATGATCGCTCGCTTTCAGGATCGTTCCTTGCCGCCAAGCGAGCAATGCGGCATCTTTGTCCTCTCGCTGAAAGCGGGGGGCACCGGTCTGAATCTGACCGCGGCGAACCATGTGTTTCACTTCGACCGCTGGTGGAACCCTGCCGTCGAAAATCAGGCCACCGATCGCGCCTTCCGCATCGGCCAGACCCGCGACGTTCAGGTGCACAAATTTGTCACCTTAGGCACGTTGGAAGAGCGCATCGACGAAATGATCGAGCGTAAGCAGGGCTTGAGCCAGCAGATCGTAGGAAGCGGCGAAAACTGGATCACCGAAATGTCGACAGGCGAACTGCGAGAATTGTTCGCCCTGCGAAAAGAATGGATCGAGAAGTGAGGCCGATGAAGATGAGCGAGAAAAGAAGAGGCCGCCCGCCCGCCGAAACTGCCGATACCGGCGGGACCGGCGAAGCGGATAGCTTGCCGGCAAAGCCGCGGAGAAGCAAAAAAGCCGCTAAAGAGGCGGCAGTACAGACGGAAGAGCTGCAGGGCATGTCGGCTGCCTGGAGGCGGTTTTACGAGGCTGTGAATAGGTCTGTAAAGTAAGAACACAGTAGTCTTGCCGAAGAGCAGAAATATAAATGCAAAAACAAGCCCTTTGACGGTGTTTAACCATCGAATGGCTTGTTTTTTTGGATTCCCGCGCTCGCTTCGGGATTAACGATTTTTTAGCTTTTCAATCTCTGTTTTAAGTTTCAATTGCTCACGATTCAGTATGTCGATGTTGTATTCATGCGTGTTCAAATCCGACGCCACTCTGCGCTCAAAAGCTTCCTTGTCCTTCTCGATATTTCTTAAAATCTCGGCGCTTTCAAGCACAGCCCGGCGAATAAGCGGAATGTCCGAAGTATCCGCTTTAATGGAACGCAGTTCTTCGCTCATCGAGCGCTGCTCTTTTTGTATGGAGCTCATTTCACTCTGCATGAGGCTCAATTCATTCCTCATTGAACCCATTTCATTTCTCATCGAGCGCTGCTCGTCCCGAACGGTACGCAGCTCATCCTCTACAGATTGCAGCTTCTCCAATATTTGATTCAAAATATTCTCACTCATACCCTACCTCCCTTTCCACGAGAAAATAACCGTCCCGGGCTGCCCACGAATCGGCGATTCGAAAGTCCTCCGCTAAAATATACTCCTACGATTATACCACAGATCTTGGTCAGGAGCAGTTCAAACACTACCTATCGAATCAACCTGAAACGGCAAACAGCCGTCACCCAGAGTGGGGACGGCTGCTTTTCAAAGGCTGTACTTATTTCAATTCAAAATTCGCCGCCTTAATGGACTCGATTACTTGCTTCTCATTCGCATCTTTGGCGATCAGCTTATCGTAAAGAGCTTGATCGTTCGAGCCTTGTTTTTGCAGCGCGGCGAGATACCAGCGGGCGGCAAGTCTATTTATTTGATCATCGAGCTGGTCACTCAAGTATGGCTTTATTGTATTAGCCGCTGCTGCATAATCTCCGCGCATATAATACACTTGCCCGACATTCAGAGCCATGCTCGGAGTGACGGCGAATTCGCGGCCCTGCAGCTGCCCTGTAGGCAAATTCTTCAACGATTCGACGCGATCGACCACGGTTTTATAAGTTGCAAGCACTTCGTCCCACAATTTGTTTGTTCCCTGGAAATCTTTGCTTTCCCGCTTCTGATTCGCTATCTCAACATCTAAAGCAGTAATTTTCTCATAGAGATCAATATACCAAGGGTAGTTGGCAATCTCGGTTCTGGCTACGTCCAGAGCTTCCTGCAGCTTGCCCTTAGTTTGGTACATATAAATTTGCTGAAAAGGAACCATGCGGTTGTGCGGCTCTTTCTTTTTCAAATCATCAAGCAAGCTCTGCGCCTGATTAAAAAATTCGTCGGCTTTGGCTTGATCCTGGGCTTTCATTTGGTTATACACCTGCAGCGTAATCCCGATCCGGCTAATATAGCCGCTCAAAATATAGTCAGGATGCCCGGGGTGCAGGCTGATCGCTTTATCCAACGGCGCTACGATATCGTTAAAATTGTTGTTGTTCTTGATAACATCCATTGCTTTTAAATAAGAACTGTTTGCCGAAAGCAGCTGCGCAGAGATGTAGAACATGACGATGGACAACACCGTCAAAAGCGCGGGAAATGCTTTTTTCAATGCCAGAGACTCCGACTTGATCCGCATAGGCGCCCCAGCGCTGCCGGCAAGCATAGCCCCGAGAGCCAGAAACAAAATTCCCCCCAAATAGACATAACTCAAATCAAAGTCAATCATACTGTGAATCAACAACGAGATTGCAATAATGAAAAAGATGAAGTGCAGATCCTTGTTCTCTTCAGAGCTTTTTATATAACTTCGAATATAGAAAAATAGCACAGCAGCAACAAACGCGATAAACGCCAAAAACCCAAGAGCACCGGCTTCTACCAAATATTGCAAGGCAAAGTTATGCGCCTGTCGGCTCGTATAAGGGTTGTTCTGATACTTTTCATAAAGGGAAGCCCACGCTCCGCCGCCGGCCCCGATAATCGGGTAATCCTTCCACAGCTTTACGGCATCTTTGTAGAAAGTGCCGCGCTCCAAAACCGAGTGCTGTTGAAAGTTGATATTTTCCAGACGCGTCTTCACGTTATCCGGCAGCACGTTTTTCAAACCGGTATCCCCGAACAAAAGCACAGCCCCGAGAATGCCGACAATAATCGCTGCAACCGGCAAAATAAAATTAACGAACTTCTTTTGAGCCAAACGCTCGGAAACGCGATTCAACCATGGCGCCAAAAAGAGCTGGATAGCGATAGCGAGAGCCGCATAAATGGCCGAGGCCAGCAGCAGAGTCGACCAGCCGCTCCACGATAAAGACGCAGTCGGCTTCGTTTGCAACTCCGTTCCGATCGTCGTGATCTTTTGCAAAATCACCAGAGAAGCCGCGAAGCCCAGTACAAGGTGGATCAAAGACAAAATTTGCCTGCTGAACGACAAGAAGAACATCATGACCAAGAAAATAACCGGCAGCACCACCAAAGCGCCGCGGGACAAAGTCAGCCAAAAAGATACAATCATGGGAACCATCAATAAAGCGTGAGGCAAAATCCCATACCATTTACGAGACTTTAAAATATAAAAAATCCCGCCAAGTATAAAAGCAATCAGAAAAGCCGCATACGTATTTGCATACTGGAAAACAGAGGTAAGACGCAGACCGTTCGAATCGGTCATCACCGCATCTTTATAGACCAAAGGAGCGTTTGACTGCATCAGTGCAAACCATCCGACCAAATGACCGGCAAAATTTCCGTTGCCCAGCCAGTACAAAAGTCCGAAAATAACGATGACATAACTGGAAACCATGAAGATCGTCGAAGTAATGGTTGTGCCAAGCTTGTTTTTTGTCAAAAAAACGCCTAAGATGAAGAAGGTGGCATACAGCATCTGGATGTAGACCATGTTCGTTGCCAAGTAATGCGACGCAGCATTCGACAAAGAGATCACATACGTAAGCGGCATTAGCAAGACGAGAATGGTTAATACATCTTTTTGATCATTGAGCTTGTACATAAAAAAAGCATAGATCGCAACCAAGAGCAAAATGATAGACGACCAGACCGAAGCCGAATAAATCGATCGTTCAAAATCGTAGGTCCCGCCGTTAAAAAGCCCTCGCTGAAATGGCGCCCAGAACAAAAACAGGCCTACAAAGACGGTCAAAAGCCAAAAAATGATCGAGCTCTTCTCTGTCGCCGTCCCGTTGGCCTTCGCTCTCGCAGCCGCGTACGTATTCTTGCTTGCACTCATGAGAAAATAGTCTCCTTCTTCGCTAAAGTTCGAGTTTTATTTTAGCATACTGGGTGAGGGTTTCCAAATGGTGTTTAGCTTGTTTCAGACTATTTTTTTTAGAGGGAGTCTATTTAATGGTTCGTTTAAAGGCGTTTCATCATATTCTAAAAGAGTTATTGAATCAAAGAAAAGTAGTATTTGCACTAGCTCATAAAGATTTCGAACAAAAATATCTTGGGTCTTACTTGGGGAACTCTATGCTAAGGCAAATATAGTACTTATTCATGAACAAGTACATCATGAAGTTCAAGAAGGTATTTCTTTAGAAGAATATATTGATCAATATGAAAAAAGGAATTATCTTTAGACATGATTAATAAGTATATTGAAAAATGTATAATTATATTTCGTAAAATTATTCATCGATATTGTCTTTTCCTAATTCGATTTCCAAAAGAAAAGACAATATCGGAATTACTACTGAATTATTATAAACAAACGGATAAAGAAATTGTTTTTGTTTTTCCACTTCCGACATGCCCGTGGGGAACATGTTTCAACGCCCTCAACAAATAGCAAAAGCACTCGCTTCAAAAGGATATCTTGTGCTGTATTGTGTAGATACTTCTTTTCCACACGCACCTGATTACTTTGTTAGAGGATTAAAGCAAATAGGTCCTAATCTGTTTCTGTATAATGATGGTCGCGGCGGAAAGGTACTAAAAAACTTGGAGGAAAAAATGAGGCTGGTCATTTGGCAGTACTGGCCTCATCAAAATAGCTTTTGAAGGAATTAACAACATATAAACTAATATAAGACTGTATTGATGATTTAATCACATTTAACCAGTATGAAAATATTGAAAGGCATCATCAAGATAGCATAGAAAAAGCTAATTTGGTTTTAACTAAAGCTGATAGTATTGCGGAGGAGCTGGCCGAATATAGGAAAGATTATGCTATGATTCCAAATGAGGTAAAATATGGGGATTTTGCTAACTGTAACTTTAATGCTACCTCTTTAAATTTCATTTTTTCAGAGGGGAATACCAAGATAGTTGGATATTACGGAGCATTGGCTGAATGGGTGGATTTCGAATTGATAGAATACTGTGCTAAATCTAGGCCGGAATGGCGCTTCGTATTTATAGGGCAACAATATCCTAATATTTCACTTCCTGAAATTCAAAATATTTATTATTATGATCGACAACCTTATGAGAAGTTACCTTTAATTTTATCTAAATTTAATGTGGCAATACTTCCATTTAAAGTGAATAGAATAACTATTAAAACCTCTCCTGTTAAAATTTTTGAATACATGGCAGGCAGAAAACCAATAGTCAGTACAAGGTTGCCGGAAGTAGAAAAATATGAACCTATTTTAATTGCGGATTCAAAAGAAATTTTCTACAGAAACTTGAGGAAGCCATGATTTTAGGTCATGATGAGAAATTTCTTACTTCTCTTGAAAAATGCGCGCTTGAAAATACTTGGGAGAGCAGAGTGGATGCTGTATTACAAAAGCTGGGTGAGAAGGTATTAGCATGAAAAAAGACCGTTAGGGTGATTTTCCAAGACGGTTTTTCTTAAGGACGTAGTTAAGGTTCGTTTAACCAATATGTTATTCATTTCAATTCAGAAAAGCATCTTTTATTTTAAATGGCAACATTGTAATAATTATTTCATACAATAATCACTAAAAATCGAAGTGATGTAAACATATTGTGTTATTCTGTAATAAAACAGTAAAATCATCATCTTTCGTATATATTAATTGATCATTCGTCATGCCTTCGAAAATAAATTAACTTTGATGAAAAATTCTATATACGGGAGGGGGGAATAAGGAAACTAAAACATTTAGGACAAGGTGGGGAAGTTTCTAAAGGATACTTTAGGGTGAACTAATGGTCTATCAGTTATTAAGCAGCTCATTAACTTAGCGTGATTAGCAGTTAGCGATTAACTCCTGCTCTTTTTAGAATATTAGAAACTCTATTCGACTAAAACGATTTCAATTCTTCGTTTGGCTTGAATTGAGCGAATTGAAAGGAACGGATATAAAATGAAGGGAATAATCTTGGCTGGCGGGACAGGTACACGTCTATATCCACTAACGAAAATTACCAATAAGCATCTGCTACCTGTGGGTAAATATCCAATGATATATTATGGGATTCGAAAGTTGAAAGAAGCTAAAATTACCGATATCCTAATTATAACGGGCAAGGAGCATATGGGTGATGTAGTAAACCTTCTTGGAAGCGGTAGAGAAATGGGCGTTACCTTTACTTATAAAGTACAGGATGAAGCTGGCGGTATTGCTCAAGCGCTTGGGTTAGCCAAACATTTTGTTGGCGACGATCGCATGGTTGTTATACTGGGTGATAACGTGTTTGAGGATAACATTTCATCGTTCGTTAGTAACTTCCGGCAGCAAGAAAAAGGTGCGAAAATTCTTATTCAAGAGGTACCTGATCCTCAAAGGTATGGGGTACCGGAATTGGTTGGAGACAAGATCGTTTCTATTGAAGAGAAGCCGTCAGCACCGAAGAGCAGTTATGCGGTAACCGGAATATATATGTTTGATAGTACTGTTTTTGATATTGTGGAGACGCTAAAGCCTTCCGGCCGAGGTGAACTGGAAATTACCGATGTAAATAATGCTTATATCCAAAGAAACGAACTCACTTACGATGTGTTGCAGGGTTGGTGGACGGATGCAGGAACTCATGCTTCGTTAGCTAAGGCGAATGAGCTGGCGAAGGATTTGGTTTTCGGCGAGGAATTTGGTAAGCTAAAATTATAAGAGGTGCGAGACATGCAAGTCATTCCGACAAAACTTGAAGGACTTTACATCATTGAGCCCGATGTTCATGGCGATCATCGTGGCTTTTTTATGGAAACTTACAGCAGTCAGAAGTTTGCTGATTTAGGTGTTGACTACTCTTTTATCCAAGACAATCACTCTCTTTCTGTCGAAACTAGTGTCCTGCGTGGTTTGCATTACCAATTGAATCCTAAGGCGCAGACAAAGCTGGTTCGGGTGGCTTCAGGGGCGATTTACGACGTAGCTGTGGATATTCGTAAAAGCTCCCCGACGTTCGGGCAGTGGGTGGGGGTCATTTTAAGCGAGACCAATAAGCGTCAGCTTCTTGTGCCGCGAGGCTTTGCTCACGGATTTTGCACGATTGTTCCGAATACGCAGGTGCTCTACAAAGTCGATGAATATTACTCTCCTGAACATGACAGGGGGATTCTCTGGAACGATCCGGCAATAGGAATCGACTGGCCGACGTCCAAGCCGATTTTATCGGACAAAGATCAGAAGCACCCGCTTCTTAAGGATGCGGAGATTAATTTTTAAGCGAAGATCAGATTTTAATAGGTTGGAGGCTTATTTGTTATGAAAATTGTTGTAACTGGCGGGGCCGGCTTTATTGGCAGTAATTTTGTCCATTATATGTTGAATCGTTATGCGGAATATGAAATTGTTAATCTTGATGCGCTCACGTACGCAGGGAATTTGGAAAATCTTACATCCGTGCAAAATAATGCGCAGTATACATTTGTTAAAGGCGATATCGCGGATTCGGCGCTGGTGGACGGCATTTTTGCGCAAGGTGTTGATGCTGTTGTTCATTTTGCAGCGGAGTCGCATGTGGACCGGAGTATTTTGGAGCCGGAAATATTTGTGAAGACGAATGTTTTGGGAACTCAGGTGCTGCTAGAGGCTGCCAAGAAATATAATGTGCAAAAATTTGTTCATGTTTCAACCGACGAAGTGTATGGAACTTTAGGGGAAACCGGTCTATTCACGGAAGAAACGCCGTTAGCGCCGAACAGCCCTTACTCTGCTAGTAAAGCAGGCTCGGATTTGATGGTCAGGGCTTATCATGAGACGTTTGGTTTACCGGTGAACATTACTCGCTGTTCGAACAATTACGGTCCGTATCAGTTCCCGGAGAAGCTAATTCCGCTCATTATTGCCAATGCATTGAATGATAAGTCTCTGCCTGTTTATGGGGATGGGCTCAATATTCGCGATTGGCTGTATGTGGAGGATCATTGCAGTGCGATCGATTTGGTGCTGCACAAAGGTGTGAGCGGTGAAGTCTACAACATTGGCGGCAATAACGAAAGAACGAATATTCATATCGTGCAGACGATTTTGAAGGAGCTTGGAAAGCCGGAGTCTCTGATTCAGTATGTCAAAGACCGTCCGGGTCACGATAGACGCTATGGCATTGACGCAACGAAGATTACGAGGGAATTAGGATGGAACCCGGTGCATCGTTTTGAGACTGGAATCAAGGAAACGATTCGTTGGTATTTGGATAACCAGGAATGGTGGAAGCGAATCCAATCCGGTGAGTATCAGCAATATTTTGCCAAGCAGTATGGAACACGTCTAGGGGCTGAATAGATGAAAGTTTTGGTTACTGGGGCGCATGGTCAACTAGGCCGGGATATCGTCAAATTGCTGGATGGCCGGCATGAGGTGCATGGTTTTGGGCGCGATCAGTTAGATATTGCGGATGAGGCGCACTGTCATCAAGTGATTTCATCGCTGAAGCCGGATGTCGTTATTCATAGTGCGGCGTATACGGCTGTGGATTTGGCTGAGACTGAAGAGGATCTGGCCTATAAAATCAATGCGTTTGGCACCAGAAATGTCGCCGCGGCGGCTGAGCGGGCAGGGGCGAAGTTTTGCTATATTAGTACGGATTATGTTTTTGACGGTGCGGCTTCGGCTCCATATAGGGAATATGACAATACGAATCCGCAGAGCGTGTATGGCAAGTCCAAGAGGGCTGGAGAGCAGCTTGTGCAATCTCTTTCGAGCAAGTATTTTATCGTAAGGACTTCTTGGGTGTATGGCTTGTACGGAACCAACTTTGTTAAAACGATGCTAAAGCTGGCTCGGGACCGCGATACGCTCAAAGTTGTGAGCGATCAAGTCGGATCGCCGACGTATACGGTAGATTTGGCTCAATTCCTTGAGCAGCTTGTACAAACGGAGCGCTACGGTATTTATCATGCCTCCAATTCGGGCATTTGCTCGTGGTTTGATTTTGCCTGCGCGATATTTGAGGAAAGCGGAAAGCAGATGAGGGTTGAGCCTTGTGCTACCGAGGATTTTCCCAGACCAGCCCCCAGACCTCGCTATTCTGTGATGGAGCACCTGGCCATACGGGCGAATGGGTTCGAGGATCTTAGGCCTTGGCGTGAAGGGCTGAGGGCTTTTCTGAAGCAGCTGGCGGAAAGCGAAGCATGAATACGGTTAGCGTTCATATTGTTACTTATAACAGTGCTGAACATATTGATGAGTGCTTGCAGGCCGTGCTGGCCCAAAGCTACCCTGTGCAGCAAATCATTGTAGTGGATAATGCGTCAAATGATGGCACGCTTGAAAAGCTGGCTAAATGGTCTGACAGGTGTGTCATTGTTCCGAATGCCGCTAACCAAGGTTTCGCAGGAGGGCATAATCAGGCCATCCGCTTGTCTGATGCCGATTATTGTTTGATTTTGAATCCCGATGTCGTGCTGGAGCCACAATTCATTCAGTTTTTGGTCGGGACTTTGATGGAGAACCCTTTGATCGGGAGTGTGACCGGGAAGCTTTTGTTTAAAAGCAATCGCCAGTTTGTAGATAGTACAGGACTTGTGATGAACAAAGCCCGCAGGGCTTTTGACCGTGGGGCGAACGAACCGAGCGAGGCTTATCTGGATGCCAGGGAAGTGTTTGGCGTTTCCGGCGCGGCTGCTCTATATTCTCGTAAAATGATCGATGATATCAGCATCAACGGTGAATTTTTCGATGAGGATTTTTTTGCCTACAAAGAGGATGTGGATGTTGCCTGGAGGGCGCGGCTTATGGGCTGGAAGGCGTATTTCGAGCCTACGGCGGTGGCTTATCATGAAAGAGGCTGGAAAGAGGGCGGGAGAAGTGGCAAGCCGCTCTTTGTGAGAAGGTTATCTTACATCAACCGCTATAAAATGATATGGAAAAACGACCGGCTATTGCCTGTTTTTCGACACATTTTTCCGATAATCTTCTATGAGCTATTAAGTCTGGCTTATGCCCTCGTTCGTGAACCGAAGCTGCTAGGTGCTTGGATGAGCTTTTATCGGAAACTTCCGGAGCTTAAGAAAAAGCGCAAGCTCGTTCAAAGTAAACGAAAAGCAAACGATAGTGAACTTTATTGCTGGTTTAGTTAGCAGTTCCTTGATCGGCGCTGTCGGGTTATAATGAAGTATACGATCAAAAGCTGTAGCAGGGAATTTCACCGTTCGCTTGGAGGTTGATGCAGTGGAAAACAGAGTAATAGAGATGCTTACACTCATGCAGGATCAAATGATGCAGGTGCAAGACCAAATGACGCAAATGCAGAAGCAGATGGGGCAAATGAAGGACCAGATGAGTAGGACAAGGTGATTGATATTCTTTCGGGCAGGACGACAAGGCTGCAGGCCAGATTAGCTCTCAGCAAGGAAGCATGAGTTGAGTGAATGTTTGAGGCGTCAGAGCGCGGAATGCTATTTGCGATACTAGAAGCGAGGCTGATGGAGAGGTCTTGCTTTTTTGTTATGTGAAAAATAGACCATGTCTATGGTATAATTGCAATAGACATGACCACAAATGAGGTTTTACCATGGATGTAAGCATCATCATTGTCAACTATAACACACGCGAGCTCACTTTGAATTGCATTCGGTCGGTGATGGAGTCGAGAGTCTCTTACGGCTATGAAATCATTTTAGTTGATAATGCGTCAAATGACGGCATGATTGAGGCCGTTGCCGAGCAATTTCCGCAGGTCGTTTGCATAGCCAACTCTGACAATGTCGGCTTCGCCAAAGCCAACAATCAAGGGATGAAGGCAGCCGGCGGGCGATACATATTATTGCTAAACTCCGATACCGTTGTGCAGCCTGATACACTGGAGGTTATGCTTCGTTTTATGGACGAGCATCCCAGGGTGGGGGCTAGCGGGTGCAAGATTGTCCTGCCGGACGGTTCGCTGGACAAAGCATGCAAGCGGGGGTTTCCGACGCCGTCGGCGTCCTTTTACTATGCGTTCGGGTTTTCGAAGCTTTTTCCGCATGTGCCGCAATTCAATCAGTACCAGTTAGGCTATCTGGACCCGGATCAGGAGTATCCGATAGATTCGCTTGTCGGAGCGTTTATGCTGGTGCGGCGCGAGGCGATCGATCAGGTGGGGATGCTGGATGAAGAGTTTTTCATGTACGGAGAAGATATCGACTGGTGCTACCGGATCAAGCAGGGCGGGTGGCAAAATTATTATTTTCCGCGCACGCAGATCATACATTATAAAGGGGCCAGCAGCCGCAAGAAGCCTTACAAAATCATTTATGAATTTCATCGTGCCATGATTTTGTTCCATAGGAAGCATTATCGCAGCAAATACGCATGGCCGGTGAATGCGCTGGTGTATGCGGGGGTTGGACTGAAGTTTGTGCTTTCCTTGATGGTTAACAAATTACGTGTTTTGAGGTGATTGTGCTTGATTCGCCAGAGCCAGCGTTTTTTAACGCAGTTGTACGCGGTCGCGGATTTTGTTTGTATACAGCTTGTTTTTCTTTTTTCGTGGTGGCTCAAGTTCGACAGCGGCTGGCTTCCTTTTGACGGCCCGCTCCCTTTCAAGCATTATGTGCTGTGGAGTTTTATTTACGGAGCGTTGGCGATAGGCATCAGCTATTTTGTCAACTTTTATACGCCGAAAAGAAGAAAGCAGTTTTCATTTGAAATTTTGAAAATCGTACAGGTGCATTTGTTCAGTTTGCTGCTGCTGCTCAGCATTTTGTTTATTTTTAAAGAAGTGGACATATCGCGTTCGTACTTGCTGCTGTTTCTCGTGAACAATATTCTGGTCGTCAGTTTTTACCGGTATGTGATCAAAATTTCTCTCAAACGCTTCAGGGAAAAAGGATACAACAAGCAATTCGTGCTCATCTTGGGGGCTGGGACGCTGGGGCGCAAGTTCTACAACAATTTGCAGCAGCACCCCGAGCTTGGGTACGAGGTCGTAGGTTTTTTGGATGACTATCAAGTGAAGCATGAGCCGTCCTACCAGCACTACAAGCCGATCATCGGCACGACCAGTGATCTGGAAGGGATTTTGAACAGGCTGATTGTCGACGAGGTGATCATAGCACTGCCGCTTGACGCGCATCCCAAGTTTGGAGCCATCATTAATGTGTGTGAAAAAATCGGCGTGAAGACGCTCATTATTCCGGACTTTTACGATTTTCTTCCGTCGCGTCCTTACTTCGATAACTTTGCCGACATGCCGCTGATCAATGTGAGGGACATTCCTTTGGACGAGTTCAGGAATCGGTTGCTGAAAAGGGTGTTTGACGTGGCGTTCTCGCTCACTGCAATTCTAATTACGCTGCCGGTTATGGCGGTGATCATTGCGGTCATTAAGGCGACGTCTCCGGGACCTGTTATTTTCAAGCAAGAGCGTGTAGGGCTTAACCGCAGAAGGTTCATGATGTACAAGTTCCGCAGCATGAAGATTTTGCCGGAGGGGGCTTCGGACACGCAGTGGACGGTCGAGAATGACCCACGGCGGACGAAGTTCGGGGCTTTTTTGCGGAAAACGAGTCTGGACGAGCTGCCGCAGTTTTTTAACGTGCTGTTCGGACATATGAGCGTAGTGGGCCCGCGGCCGGAACGTCCTTTTTTTGTGGAACAGTTCAAGGAGGAAATACCGAAGTACATGGTGAAGCATCATATCCGGCCGGGTATCACGGGTTTGGCTCAAAGCAACGGGCTCCGTGGGGATACATCCATCGAAGAGCGGATTAAGCACGACATTTTCTACATTGAAAATTGGACTTTTCTTTTTGATATTAAAATCATTTGGAAAACGATCGTCAACGGCTTCGTCAATAAAAATGCATATTAAAATTTAAATCGACAGCATAATTCGCCAGTATCCTTCCCATACTAGTACATATACTAAGTACGGGGAGGTTTTTTTATGATCGATCATGAAGACGCTTACGAAAATGAGCACCCTTCCATTGGAAGAGGCCTGATAATCGGTGTTATTTTCGGCTCCCTTTTTTGGGCTGCTATCATTTGCGGAATCGTGTACTTGTGGTATTGAAATAGGAGTTGAAAATAGAAGGGCTGCTCGGGCGGAAGATGCGCCTAAGCAGCCTTTTTATGTTAGGATGCGAGTTTCGGGGATTTGGCCCGCTGCAGGGTGACCATCGTTTTAATCCGGGCGACTAAAGGTTTTTCGGCCCAATGATACGCGATATAGCACAACATTAAAGTAAATACAACTACAAGCAGGTCGGTTAACAGGTATCCGAGCTTGTCGGCCAGATGAGTGGTCCGGGAAAGCTTCATCATTACCGAGATGAACAACAGATGCGTCAGCAAAATCGTATAGGACGCATTGCCGAGCTTGCCGAATCCGAGCACCCAGCGGGGCAGCTTGATGTCCTCCGGAATGGAGGCGATCCCCAGCAGCGCCAGTGTAGCGGGAATCAAGTACAATAAATAGCTGTGAAAAGGAACGGCCATATATTTGTTGTTCAGCCATATCGCGATGAAACCGGCCATTGCCGATGCGAGCAGCAGGTTGTAGCGCTTACCCCGGAGATATGGCGTCAGTCCGGCCAAGAGGCATCCCAGAGCAAATTCCAGGTTCACTTCGCTGAACAGGAAATTCAGATAAAAATGGCGGGAAATATCGAAGCCTATGTATGGGACAGGTGCGACATTGCAAATCGTTAAAGCGATCCATATGGAAGCAACGAGATAAGCCGGAGTTTTACCTATGGCCATGATGACGCTGAACAGGGCATAGAACAGAACAAAGTAACTCAAGGACCAAGCGACGGGAAGGATGGGTCCGTGTGCTTGCGGCAGCAAGAGCAGGGAACGGATGATCGTCCCTTTTTCCGTCTCGTATCCGTAGCCGAAGCTGGGAACGAGAAAGTAAACGGGAAGCACGATCAATGTAATGAGCCAGTAAAATGGGTAGATGCGAATCAGCCGGTTCCTCAAATATGGAAGCACGCTTTTTTTGGCGCCAATCTGATGTCCGTACGTTTTAAAGAGCAAAAATCCGGTTAGCACGAAAAAGTAATCGACGCCTCCCGAACGCGTCAGTGTGCTGATTCCTAAAAAATCGTATTGGAAGTATTTATACGACATCGATGACACGTGGAAAAGCAGCACAAAGCAAGCGGCAACTCCTCTGGATGCTTGCAGTGCAATGTTTTGATTGGAATTCACTTTAGGGCAGCCTCCGATCTATGTAAAAAATGCTAATCCTCTACATCATGCCAAACGATTGTGAAGAAACCGTGAATACAAGCTGAAAATTGCCTGACTCTTCCAGTTGGAGTGCACAACTCGTCTGCATAATCGTCCAAGTCCTCTCATATGCATGTACTAACACTGAAATCGGGCTCCGATGATGGGGCAGTTCAATTTCAGTACAATTGAGTTTAATTTTGTGTTGAGGGGATGATTGAATGCGCCGGGTCACATGGATGGTAGCCATCATGTTGTGCTTAGCAGTTGTTCTCGCGGGATGCGGGAAGAAGGATGCAGGATCAATTGTAAAGGATTTGGATCATGTGATCAGCAAGCAGAGCAGCTACCAGGCATCGGGAAGCATGGTTCTGCATACGGGGCAGCAGCCGCAGGAGTATCAGGTGGAAGTGGCGTATTCGCCGGAGCATTTTTACCGGATTTCGCTGACGAATGCGCAAAAGGATGTCACGCAGATCGTGCTGCGGAATGAAGAGGGCGTATTTGTGCTGACGCCTCATTTGAAGAAGAGCTTCCGCTTCCAGAGCGATTGGCCGGAAAATCAAGGCCAGGTCTATTTGTTCCAATCGCTGGCGAAAAGCATTATTGCGGATAAAGAACGCCAATTCACGACGGATAACGAGTCCTATGTATTTGATGTTGCGGCTAATTATCAAAATGAGCTGCTATCCCGCCAAAAAATTTGGCTGAACAAAAAGAATCTGGCGCCGCAGCAAGTGCAGGTGTCCGATGCGAACCAAAATGTGATGGTGCAGGTGAATTTCACCCGCTTTGAGTTCGATGCGAAGTTCGATAAGGATTACTTCCAAATGGAGCGCAACATGACGAGCTGGAATTTGAATACGCTGCCGACGATGGCGGATGCCGCGGCTCAGGGCGATGATTCCGGCAAGATGACTGCCGGCAAAAATTTGACGGCGACCGGCGGCCAATCCGATCTGACGGCGGGCAAAGCGGGCCAGACGTCCGGGACGGCAAGCAGCGGCAGCAGTAGCGGCAAGCAGGCCGATGCCTCCAAGACGGGCGTCCAGGCGGCAGGAGCAGCGACTCAGGACGGCAAGCAAGCGCCTGCCAAGCAGCAAAGCTTCGGCGTGATCGAGCCTTCCTATATGCCGAAGGAAGTCGTGAAGCAGGACATTACCGATATGAAGCTCGGCGAAGATCCGGCTGTACTGCTCCGGTATAAAGGTAAGTACAACTACAGCCTTATCGAGGTGAGGCCGCAGGCCAAGACGGTTTCCCTGCAGCCGGGCGACATCGTCGATCTGGGCTTTACGATAGCGGTTTTGACAGGAGATGAGAAAAAGACGCTGATGTGGACGGACGACGGCGTGGAGTTCCGTCTGACGACAGCGGATTTGCCGACATCGGAGATGATCAACATCGCCATGTCTATGCAGGGCCAATCCGGAAAGTAAGTTGACGGTTTGCACGTAAGGGATTAACATAGATCTATCGGTCCGAACGGATTCGTAAAAAGGAAGGGGAGCCCTGCTCGCACGTAGAGCAGGTCTTCCCTTGTCCTTTGCATATACAGACAAAGCAGGTTTTGCTTAAGATGAAGAGGTGAACGTCGGTGGATGCTTTTTATCGGCCTACTTGGGTGGAAATATCATTGGATGCGCTGCGCAGCAACATAGAAGGGTTTCAGCGGGTACTGCCGGATGGAATGAAGCTGATGGCGGTCGTGAAGGCGGATGCATACGGGCATGGGGCCGTAGGAGTGTCTAAAGAGGTTATCGAAGCCGGAGTCGATTATTTGGGCGTTGCGTTTTTGGATGAAGCGCTGGAGCTTCGGCACGCGGGAATTACGGCGCCGATTCTGGTGCTCGGTTATACGCCTCCTGACGGGCTGGAGATCGCGCGCCAGATGGATATCACGATTACGGTATACAGCAGGGAAGTGCTGGAGGAGCTGCAAAAGCAAGCGAAGCATACGGCGCAAGGGACTGCGCATAAGCTGAAAATTCATATCAAGCTGGACACGGGGATGGGCCGGCTTGGATTGCGGGCGGAACAAGAGGCGATTCCTTTTATCGAGGAGGCGTTGTCGCTGCCGAATGTGGCGGTGGAAGGGCTTTTCACTCATTATGCGAACGCGGATGAAACGGATAAGAGCTATACCCGCGAGCAGTACCGCAAGTTCGAACGGATCGTGGAACATTTTAAGCAAAAAGAAATTGAGTTCGTTTACCTTCACGCGGGCAACAGCGCGGGGGCGATCGACCTGCCCGAACTCACTTACAATATGGTGCGGCTCGGCATCAGTATGTACGGCTTGTATCCTTCGGAAGAGGTAAACCGGCAAAAAATCGACCTGAAACCGGTGCTTAGCCTGAAAACGGGAATCGTGAACCTTAAAACGCTGCCGCCGGGCTCCGGTATCAGCTACGGGACGATTTATCATACGAAGACCGATGAAAAAATCGCGACGCTGCCGATCGGTTATGCGGACGGATATTCGCGGATGCTTTCCAAGAAAGCGGAAGTATTGATTCGGGGGCAGCGGGTGCCGGTTGTCGGCCGAATTTGCATGGATCAATGTATGGCGAATGTAACCGGCGTTCCGGATGCGGATATTAGCGATGAGGTCGTGCTGATCGGCGAGCAGCAGGGGGAGCGCATTTCGGCTGAAGATGTGGCGGATCTGCTGGGAACGGTCAATTATGAGGTTACGTGCATGATTTCGCACCGGGTAGCCAGAGTGTACGTACGCGGCGGCGTGCGTGAAGACGCCATCAATCCGTTGATGCGGCACCGTTTTTAGCGCTGAAAAAATTACCACGAAAATTTTGCATTTATTTGAAAGGAGTTTCAGAACCGGATATCGAATAATAGGGATGAAGAATGTGATATCCAGCCCGTGTAACATAATTGATATACTCAAAGCATATATTATTGTATAATTTGGTTTTCATTATGGCATACTGGTAATACTGTCTTTTGTATCGTTTCCGGGGGTGGTTAAAGGGTGAGCAATGCGCACAATACGAAAAGAATCATGATCAGTCTGCCTGACCATTTGCTGCAAGAGGTAGACGGGATCGTGGAAAAGGAGAACTCCAATCGAAGTGAATTCATTCGCCAAGCGATGAAGCTCTACTTGATTGAGCGCAAAAAACGCAGTATTCGCGAGTCCATGCAGCGCGGCTATATGGAGATGGCGAAAATCAATCTCAGCATGGCATCGGAGGCTTTTCAAGCGGAGGCAGAGGCGGACAATACGGTGGATCGCTTAGTAAGCGGGGTGTAGACAGTGATTGTGAAACGTGGCGATGTGTTTTTTGCAGATCTCTCTCCGGTTGTAGGATCAGAACAGGGGGGCGTTCGTCCTGTTCTAGTCATCCAGAACGATATTGGCAACCGCTTTAGTCCGACCGTGATTGTTGCCGCGATTACGGCGCAAATCCAGAAGGCGAAGCTGCCTACGCATGTGGAAATAGACGCGGAGACGCACGGATTCGATCGCGATTCCGTCATTCTGCTGGAACAGATCCGGACCATCGATAAACAGCGGCTTACGGACAAAATTACGCATTTGGATGAGGAAACGATGCGAAAAGTTGACGATGCTTTGCAAATTAGCGTTGGACTGATAGAATTTTGAATAAGCTCCGGAACCGACGAGGGTGGCAGATCCCCTCGTTTTTTGGTTGTTCGGGGCAGGAGTCTGTCCGAATGAACCTCTTAGAAGGTATATATGGTCGACCGACCGCCGCCATGCAGCGCAAGCGGCAGTATATACACAAAAGTAACTCCGCCCGTCAGACTCCTAGTATAACGTTATTAAAATTACGCCCAGCATAACGACCAACAACGGACCATAACGCAGACTAACTGATCGTCCTGTAGGAACGTTTTTTTCGGAACGTTCTACCAGGAGTCTGTCCGATGAACTCACAAAAGTAACTCCGTCGGACAGATTCCTGGACTTACATAACTGAGGATTGGGGAAAAGGGAATGACTTTATTGGATATGTTGAGAAGGAAAATGTTTTTTGCAAAAGATGACGGCAGCGCGGGAGCTGTTGCTGCTGAAGAAAGCGGCGGGAAGGCGCAGCTTTCCGAAGAAAAGAAAGCGGAAATCCGCGAGCGCATCCTGAAGCAAATCTCGGCCGAGCTGCAGCTGCCGGCCGGCAAAGTGAAAACGACCGTCGATTTGCTCGACGAGGGGAACACGATTCCGTTCATCGCCCGGTACCGGAAGGAGATGACCGGGGAGCTGGATGAGAACCAGCTCCGGGACATTGAAGAGCGGCTGCAATATTTGCGCAACCTGGAGGACCGCAAAATCGAAGTGGTGCGGCTCATCGACGAGCAGGGCAAGCTTACGGACGAGCTGCGTCAATCGATCGAACAGGCGGCGAAGCTGCAGGAGGTCGAGGATTTGTACCGGCCGTACCGCCAGAAGAGGAAGACGAGAGCGAGCGTAGCCAAGGAGCGCGGATTGGAGCCGCTCTCTGAATGGATCTGGAAGCAGCCGCGCCAAGGCTCGCTGGAGCAGGAAGCCGCCCGCTTCGTGAACGCGGAGAAAGGCGTAGGAAGCGCCGAGGAGGCGATCCAGGGCGCGATGGACATCGTCGCGGAGAACGTGGCGGACGATGCCAAAATCCGCGCGTGGGTACGGAAATTTACGCAGGATCAAGGGATTTTGCGTACGGAAGCGAAGGATTCGCAGCAGGAATCCGTATATGAAATGTACTATGCGTACCAAGAGCCTGTGCGCAAGCTGCCGCCTCACCGGATTCTCGCGATCAATCGCGGGGAGCGGGAGGAAGTGCTGAAGGTTGGCATGGATGTGCCGATCGAACGGATTCACGAATATATGGCCCGGCAGATCATTAAGGGGCCGTCGGTTGTCCGCGATGTGCTGCAGGCTGTGATCGAAGATGCCTACAAGCGTCTGATCGCGCCTTCCATCGAACGTGAAGTGCGCGGTGTGATGACCGAGATGGGGGAGGAGCAGGCGATCAAGATTTTCGCGGAAAATCTGCGCAATCTGCTGCTCCAGTCGCCGGTCAAAGGGCACGTCGTGCTCGGTGTCGACCCGGCTTACCGGACAGGCTGCAAGCTGGCCGTCGTCGATGACACCGGCAAAATGCTGGAAATCGCCGTTACTTATCCGACCCCTCCGAACAATAAGGTCGCGGAAGCGAAGGCGAAGTTCAAGCAGTTGATCAGCAAGTACGGCGTAGAGCTGATCGTCATTGGCAACGGGACGGCTTCCCGTGAAACGGAGCAGTTTGTCGCGGAGCTGATCGGCGAAATCAAAGAGCGCGAGCTCAAGTATTTGATCGTCAGCGAAGCGGGGGCGAGCGTTTACTCCGCGTCGAAGCTGGCGCAGACGGAGTTCCCGGAGCTCGACGTGGCCGAGCGCAGCGCGATTTCGATTGCGCGGCGTCTGCAGGACCCGCTCGCGGAGCTGGTGAAGATCGAGCCGAAGGCGATCGGCGTCGGGCAGTATCAGCACGACGTCTCGCAGAAACGGCTCGACGAGAACTTGAAGGCCGTCGTGGAGTCGGCCGTCAACCATGTCGGCGTCGATCTGAACACGGCGTCGCCGTCGCTTTTGTCCTATGTGTCGGGCGTAAACGCGACACTGGCGAAAAACATCGTAAAGTATCGCGAGGAGAACGGCAAGTTCGGCAGCCGGCAGGAGCTGTCGAAGGTTCCGCGCCTTGGCGCGAAAACCTTCGAGCAGTGCGTCGGCTTCATGCGGATTCCGGGCGGCCGCAACCCGCTCGACAATACCCCGATCCACCCGGAGTCCTATGAGGTGGTGGATCGGTTGTTCAAGGAGCTGCGCCTGGAGCTGGAGCAGCTCGGGTCGCAGCAGCTTCGCGAGCTGCTGCAAGGTCTTGCGCCGGAGCAGCTCGCTCCGAAGCTGGGCGTAGGTGTCCCGACGCTGCGGGACATCCTGGACAGCCTGCAGCGTCCGGGGCGGGATCCGCGGGACGAAGTCCCCGCGCCGATCTTCCGCACCGACGTGCTGCAGCTTGAGGATCTTGTGCCGGGCATGGAATTGACCGGCACGGTGCGCAACGTCATCGACTTCGGCGCGTTCGTCGATATCGGGATCAAGAACGACGGCCTCGTTCATATTTCCCAGCTCAAGAACGGTTTCGTCAAGCACCCGATGGACGTCGTCTCCGTCGGAGACATCGTCACCGTGTGGGTGCTGGGCGTGGACGCGAAAAAAGGCCGCGTCAGCTTGTCCATGAAGAAGCCGCAGTAAATGATAGCGGTGGCAAGAGCAGCCGGATGCATGTTGGTGTCCGGCTTCTTTTTGCCTTTTTCAGTCGAGAAGGAGCCGGAGCTCTCACGATGAGGCATTATCGCACTTAGAAAACCCTGCAAAATTGAGACTGTTGATATAACTCGTCCGTTAGGGCAGAGCTTCGCTGTTAACGCGGCGCAGAAAACCTGCAAAAATACATCTTTTTGCTCGTAGATACGCTTGCAGCGGAATATTCCTGCAAATCTACAGCTTTTTTGCTAACATTTAGGATTTAGCCCTCTATTAAGGGATAATTCCTGTACATTTGCAGGCTTTTCCCTAAAATGGCCCGCTTCCTTCGAAAAAGCCTGCACTTTCGCAGGTTTCTTTACAAGCTGCCAAGCGCTAAACGAACGGCTGCGCCGACTATAACGGCCACACCTTTGTCCTGGGACAGTCCTGCAAATTGTCGGCTTTTCCTATAACAATGAAATAAAGAATCGCCATGGCTGGTTAACGCAGATCGACAATCTCCAAAAGACAACGGATCGACCTCTATACAAATTAATGCCCGTTCTATTATTGGTTCCTTTTTCAGTGAAACTCGTTTAGGAACTACTTTGAAAATAACTAGCGATACATTATTTTCATCTTTATGGGTACCGCCTAGCGGCATGAGGGCTTTTGTTGTTTTGTTGGTTTGCTTGGTCAGCGTTTTTCTGCTGCAAGCTTGAAAGCTGCAGCATTCTAAGCAGAAGCATGAACTTCAACAATGGATGGGTCACCTTCTTTCGTTTGACAACATGCGTGCATACATCAATTAACTGGAATTATCCTCATCCTCTCATCTATAAACTAGCCCGCATTCCGCAAACCCAACTAAGCTGCCTCACCACCAGCACTATTCGATTTGGTACAAGCGACCACCGTGGAAGGTTCACCATCCAGCAGCAGTCAATGCAGTAGTAGTCCTCATCCTCTCATCTGTAAACTAGCCCGCAATCCGAAATCCCAACTAACCCTGCTTCACCCCCAACACAACTCAAATTAGCAAAAGCGACTTCCTCAGAGGTGTCCATTATTCGACAGCAGACAAAGCATAGATTTTAGTGGTAACCCTCATCCTCTCATCTATAAACTAGCCCGCAATCCGCAAGCTCAACTAACTCAGCCTCACCCCTAACACAACTCAAATTAGCAAAGCAACCGCCACCGCGGTGTCCATTATTCGGTAGCAGACAAAGCATAGATTTTGGTGGTAATCCTCATCCTCTCACCATGTAAACTAGCCTGCATTCCGCAAGCCCAACTAACCCAGCCTCACCCCCAACACAACTCAAATTAGCAAAGCAACCGCCACCGCGGTGTCCATTATTCGGTAGCAGACAAAGCATAGATTTTAGTGGTAACCCTCATCCTCTCATCTGTAAACTAGCCCGCCGTCCGCAGGCTCTCAACTAAATAGCATCACCCCTTTCAAAGGTGCATGTGTCGTCCATCTGGACGATTTTCTCGGCAATCTGTCTCCACTTTGGCGGTTTTCAAAGGTGCCTGTATCGTCCTTCCGGGCTTTTTCCGTCCACTCAACGGACGGAATCGCTCAAGCTGTACACCTTGGACTGTTTGGGTCCGGCGGTGAGGGAGAGCATGCCTTCGACGGCGAGGCGTCTTAGCCATTCGGCTGCGGAACGGATGCTGATGTTGAACTCGGCTGCAACTTCGCGCGGTCTGATTGTGCCGTTGTGGCGCATGGCCATTTGAATGACGATCCCTTTTCTAAGTTCCCAGATGTCGGTTTCTTTGCTGGAGGAAGCGGTTCTGGGCGGTAAATGGCGGTAATCGGCCGCTTGCTTCAGCTGTTTTTGGCAAAGTCCGGGGTACCGTTTGATCAGTTCGGCGGAGAACCGCAGAAAAAGCCATCCTGACAAGATCAGGTCATTTTGCCAAAACAGCTGCTCGTTCGTCTCGCCCGGTACCGTATTGCCCAGGTTGTCCGAAGTGTCCGCGATTTCAATCAGCACTTTGGCGTCTTCCCGGGAACATAGGAAAACGGTGCACGGCTGATTTTCGAGCGTCAATCCCTCGTAATGAAAATGAAAGACGGGGCCCCATACCTCTTCGAGAAAAAGGATGGCGACGGGATGAAGCCTTTTGCGTACGGGGCCATTGGCAGCGGCTTGCCGTTCCATGGCAGTTACATATTTTTTAACCTCCGGATGCATGAATCTCTGCATTCCCCCCTGTTAAAGAGTGCAAAAAAGCACACCCGACATGCAGAAATCTCTGCATAATCGAGTGTGCTTCACTCCGTAGTGTATGGCATTTATTTACATTATAGAGCGCAAGGGAGATGAAAGCAATACTTGGAGCCAAAAATTTGCATTTACTCCGTTGTAACGGACAGCGGCGTGCTCGACGCCGATTCGTTGCCCGCGTCGTCCTCGGCTTTTACGGTGAAGGAGTAGGCGGTTTTGGAAAGCAGTCCTGTCACGGTAAAGCTGTTGCTTGCGGTGCTTCCTACACGGGCGGTTCCCGAATAAATATTGTATTGTTTGACCACATCGTTGTCCGTGCTGCCGGTCCACGTTAAGGTAACGGCTGAATTGCTTAAGCCCAGAAGGGTAAGGTCCTTCGGAACGGAAGGAGGCGTTTTATCGGAAGTAGCGGCTGTAACCGGATTGCTGGCGGCAGCGCGGTTGCCGGTAGCGTCCTTGGCTTTTATCGTGAACGAATAAGAGGTGTTCAATGCCAGATTGTTAATCGTTATACTGGTGCTCGTAGGCCCGGTAGTTCCGACCCAAACGGAACCGTTGGAAATTTCATACCCGCTTACGCCTACATCGTCCGCCGCTTTCGACCAGGCCAAATCGGCGGAACGCACTCGCAGCGCCGTTAAGCGGAAGTCCGAGATCGTTGTTGGAGCCGTGACATCGGCCGGATTCAGATTCGGACCAATGACTTTTTGCGGCGCATTCGTATCCATGGTCGTACCGTTCCCGAGTTGGCCGGTGTCATTGCGGCCGAAAGCATACAGAATGCCGTTGTTTCCATACGCGAGCGTCATATGCTCCCCGCCGCTAATAGCTTGAATGGAGGAAAGGGAAGCAATTTGCTCGGGGTAAGTCCGGTTGGAAGTTGTGCCGTTCCCGAGTTGGCCGTAGCCGTTATACCCCCAGGACCAGGCGGTGCCGTCGTTTTTCAAAGCCAGCGCGTGCGAGTAGCCGGCCGCAATCGCTTTAATGTCGGTAAGCAAGGAAACCTGAACGGGCACATTAGACTTGGCCGTAGTGCCGTTGCCGAGCTCACCGTTGCCGTTCGCGCCCCATGCCCAAACGGTGCCGTCGCTTTTGAGTGCGAGGGAGAAATTTTTGCCGGCCGCGATAGCGCTCACGGAGGTCAAATCCTTGACCTTAACGGGAATTTTCTGGTTTGTGTTCGTTCCGTCGCCTAACTGCCCTTCGCAGCATTGGGGCGGAGCAAGAGAAAAGAGGGGAAAACTAGGGAAAACCGGGGAAGACGATGCGGGTAAATAAAGGGGGTTTTTAGAATTAGGAAAAACGCAAAAAAAGAAAAGGGAGAGCGGATACATGGGTATCCAATGGAAGATCATGCGAAATCAGCGAGGTTTCATCACAAATTGGGGTAAGGCTGAGGGAAATCCGTGAAGGGTCTGCTGTCGGAAGACTTCGACAGGGGTTTATCTCATCTTATAGGCGATTCCTCCTTAAAAAGGGATGGGAATTTCTTTGAATGATACATATTGTATCAGAAATGATGCAGAAATACAGTGTTGTTTTTCGCATTTTAAAAAAATTTAAATTGCAAAAAGCTGACACCCGCTCGTTCAGGCGCCAGCTTCTTTATTAGTATTTGCGTTTGCCCGGGCCGTCCGGTGTTTGCGAATCGGTCCACTCCTCGTTAGAGCGGCGGGAACGATAAAAGAACCAGCTGTCGTTCAGCAACCGGATTTGTCTGCGGTTTTTGTTGTGGAAGGCCCGCATTAATTGATTACAGAGCCATTGCGGCATGTGCCCATCCCCTTCCTAGCCTATGTATGAATAGGATATGTGGAATGGGCGCATTAGGTGCAGGTCCTTTGCCGGGCCGACTTCCTGCTTCTGCACGTGAGGCAGCTTAAAGGCAAAAGTTTAAGCTTGCCATTCCTCTTCGTACCACTGCTCCAGCTGCGCCTGCAGGGCGCGAATTTCGGTCAGCAGAGAAATCAGCGGGTAAGTTTTTTCTTGTACGGCCGCGAAGGATTGCTCAAGCCTGTTGATGTAGTCCATGCCGTGAATCAGGCTGTACTTGGCCCCGATCAGCTCCAAATCGTCGCATTCGGCAATGACAACGGGCAGCTCCGGCACACGGTCGGCCGTAAGCTTTTCAAGCTCTTTATGCAGCCGTTGATTTAAGGCGGTGAGCTGGTACATGTAAGCGGAAGGCAGTTCGACAAATTCCAATTGTTCGTCCAGCTTTAGAATGGCGTATCTCATTTGTGGCATAATAATCGATAATTCCCCTCTCAGGAAAGGCTGCGTTCTACTTTTCTACTTGACAGTATAGCCGTTCATACGGTACAAATTCAAGTGAGAACTTCATAAAAGGAGCGTATTTTGATGGATGATCGGGAGCTGCAGCAGTGGGTAGAGCACATCTCTTTGACATCGTTCGGCAGACCTTTTCTACATCAAGCGCGGTTTAATCGAAGGTTAAGGTCGACGGGAGGGCGCTATTTTACGAAATCCCACGATATTGAAATCAGCTGGGTGCAGTGGGAATCGTTCGGCCGCGATGAAGTTGAGAAAATCATTAAGCATGAGCTTTGCCATTATCATTTGCACATTATGAAAAGAGGGTACCAGCACAGAGACCACGATTTCAAGACGCTGCTCGAACAGGTGGGAGGAACGCGATTCTGCCGCTCTTTGCCGCGCCCTTCGAAGAAACGGTCGTACAAGTACCGGCTTGAATGCGTAAATTGCAAAACGGAGTATTACCGGATGCGCAAAATGGATGTCGGCAAATACGCTTGCGGAAAATGCAGGGGCAAATTGAAATCGTATACACTTGACTTACAAACTCCTTCATAATAAAATAAAACTTGTTATTCCCTGATAGCTCAGTTGGTAGAGCACTCGACTGTTAATCGAGTTGTCACAGGTTCGAGTCCTGTTCGGGGAGCCATTCTGGAGAGATACCCAAGTGGCTATAAGGGGACCCTCTGCTAAGGGGTTAGACTGCGTAAGCGGTGCGAGGGTTCGAATCCCTCTCTCTCCGTATGTGAAAGCCGATAAACCTGACGGACGTCATGCCGTCGGGTTTATTTTTTTGCACTTTTCAAACAAAATTCTAAAACTTTCAACATCTTTTCCGGATACGATAGACGTAGTTTTACAACAAAAAGGGAGGACAAGCATTTGGCAAAATTGTTTACGATCCGGATCAGACTTATTTTATTGCTTCTCGTGCCTTGCTTGTTCTATTTGGGGACGAGCACGTACCTGTCGCGGCAAAATGACAGAAATGTGGAGGAACTGGCGTCCTCGCTCTATGAAACAACGGAAAAGAGCACATCGCTCATTCTGAATGCGGATCGGGATATGTACCAGGCGCTCGCCGCGTATCAGCTTCTTGTTTCCGGATCTTTAAGCGCGGATGAGAAAAAAAACCAGCTTCAAATTTTACAGGACAACATCGATCAGGCCAATACGCGAGTCGGGCAGGTCGAAACCGTTTTGAAAAACAAACAAATGCTTCAGATTGCGCATGAGAAATCGAAACTTACTTTTGAGCAAAATTTTTCCAATTTCCATAAATTGTTCGATCAATGGGCCCAAGCGGCAAAGCAAGCGGTTCAATCGCCGGCTCCCGCACAGGGTGCCATGAACGATCCGAAGCTGGAAGCGGTTTTCGAGGGCGGGCGCGAAGGGCTGAATCAAGCCGGCGAAATTTTGGATGCATATGCCAAATCGAGTATCGAAACCAAGCGGGTGCAATCGAGACAAACGATGTGGATGACGATTGCGGGCGTGATCGTGCTAATGATTATCATCAGTGCTGCGGGTGCATTTATCATTCGCCGCATTATGGTAACAGTGCGAAGGATCGCAGAAGTGACCGGCAAGGTAGCCGCAGGGGATCTTCGCCACGAACCGGCGCAGCGGTATACGCAGGATGAGCTGGGGAGCATTTTGCAATCGGTGGACAAGATGGTGATGAAAATGAAAGAGCTGATCGGCACGATCGCCCGTCACGCCGAATTCGTCCATTCGGCATCTTTGGATCTGAACGACAGCTCCAGGGAGTCTGCGTCTGCCGCCGAGCACATTGCCGGGAGCATCCAGGAAGTTACGCACGATGCGGAGCTCCAAACGCGCAGCAGCGCGGAGACAAGCAGAGCCGTCGAGGAGATGGCTATCGGAATTCAGCGCGTAGCGGAAAATACCGGCGTTATGGCCGAGCATTCCTCGCTCACTTCCCGCCATGCGGGGATCGGCAACGAATTGCTGGTGAAGCTGCAGCAGCAGATGACTCATATTTTGGCGTCAGTCGATTTGCTGGCCCAAACGGTACAATCGTTGACGCACAAATCCGAGGAGATCGGGAAAATCGCTCTGAGCATTACGCATTTCGCCAACCAGACGAACCTGCTTTCGTTGAACGCTTCCATTGAAGCGGCAAGAGCCGGCGAGCACGGCAAAGGCTTCCACGTCGTCGCCAACGAAATTCGCAAGCTGGCCAGCCAATCGCTCCAATCCGCCGAAGGAATCAACGGGCTGATCGACGCAACTCGGCTGGAGATCGCCAGCGTATCCGGTTCCATGAGCGCTGCGAAGCGGGAAGCCGATGCAGGTTCGGAGCTGATGATTGAAGTGAATCAGAGCTTCCATACCATTTTGCAATCGGTGCATCTCATCGTTTCTCAAATTCATGAGACGTCGGCCATTACCGAACAGATGTCTGCCAGCTCGCAGCAAATTTCCGCTACGATGGAGCATTCCTCTTCGGCTTCCGGTCAAATTCTGGTCGAATGCCAGGGAGCTGCAGCAGCCACCGAGCAGCAGCTTGCGATGATGGAGAACATTGCATCCGCCGCGGAGCAGCTTAAAGCCGTCGTTGCGGCATTGAGCGAATCGATATCTTATTTTAAAATTGCATAATAGTCGACAGTGGCGCCTACTGGACCTAACCGGCACGAACGCCGGGTGGCGCCGCTTTTTTTCTAAAACCACCGTTTGCGTTTGAAGTAGTACCACATTAAGACCCCGATGGACAGCATCAAAATCCACACATAGACGTAGCCGTACTTCCAATTCAGCTCGGGAATCAGCTTGAAATTCATCCCATACACACCGACAATAAAGGTAAGAGGGAGGAAAATCGTGCTGAACAGCGTCAGCGTCTTCATAATTTCATTCATCCGGTCGGATTTCATGCTCATTTGAAGCTCCAGCAAGCCGGTCAGCGATTCTCGAAAAATGTCAAGCGAATCCACCACCCGGGAAATATGGTCGACGATATCTACAAAATAAACGTTATCTTCCTGTCTGGTGTAGGGAAAAGAGTGATGGCCGATCGTCATCAGTATCGTCCGCTCTTCGGTAAATACGCGTCTCAACTGATGAATGGTCCGCTTAAGCTGGAAAATTTCCTGCGCAATGCGGATAGCGGGATCGTGGTAAATACCTTGCTCCATCGAATCCAGGCGGTCCTCGATCTGATCGACAAGAACGGAGTAATCGTCCACGCAGAGGTCCATAATGGAGTGAAGTATGGCTCCGGGATGGCTCATCCTGTTCTCAACTTCCTGGAAGGTTTGATAGAGCTGATCCAAAAACGGAATATCTTCTTTGTAGACCGTAATGACATAGTTTTCTCCGATGACGATGCCGAATTCCTGCGGCTCCAGGCGATCGGAGATCGCAAAAAAAGTAACAAAATTGTGATCGACGTACGTATCCAGCTTCGGCCGCTGATTGAGCTTGATGGCGTCCTCGACGAGCAGGGGATGGCACTTGAATAAGGTGCCCAGTACGTACTTGACTTCGTCCGGCGACGGGTTTTTCATGCGGATCCAGGCCACTTCGTCCGCCTGCGGAACGCGAATCGGCTCTTCATGAGCGGTTCCCTGATTAGTTCTGTATACCAGCATGGATGACGTGCACCTCGCGTCCTAAGTGTTTTTTTCAGAATACCATATGTATTTGATCAAATTCCAGAAATTATGCTTGTCAACGTCTGTAGAATCCGTTATAATAACAATTGTCGTCAAAACGGGCTGCATAGTTCCAAGGCGTAAATGGCCCGTTGGTCAAGGGGTTAAGACACCTCCCTTTCACGGAGGTAACAGGGGTTCGAATCCCCTACGGGTCACCATTTTTCCCAATTTGGGCTGAGAGCCATTAGCTCAGTTGGTAGAGCACCTGACTTTTAATCAGGGTGTCGAAGGTTCGAGTCCTTCATGGCTCACTTCTTACTATGGAAGAGCATTCTTCCCATATATGCGCGGTCGTGGTGGAACGGCAGACACACCATCTTGAGGGGGTGGCGCTCACAAGGCGTGAGGGTTCAAATCCCTCCGACCGCATCCCGAGTAAAACCCGGAATTCCTTGCACACAAGGGGTTTCGGGTTTTTTATAATCTTTTTGCTTCATAATGAGTCAGTATGGTATACTGAAATTAAGTAATGCGTACAATGCTAAGAGAGCCGTGCTGCCAACACGACTCTCCCGCGCAATATCCGCTTTTAAGGGCGGTAGGCTTTGAAAAGGATTAGGCTATAGAAATAGACCGCACACTTTTCTGGAGGGGCGGTCTATTTCTTTGAGTTTAGGTAAGTCAGCAAAGCCAAAATGAACATGCCGAACATGAACATTAGGGTTAGTGCATCTTTTACCTCCACAGGCATCACCCCCTTTCGAGGGAGTAGCCGACCGCCCATAAAGCCTATTATATTGCAAAACGATTATAGCATAAGCTTTTAAGTTAAGCGACCAGTATTATACAATAAGGGAAAAGAATGCAGTATAAAACCCGAAATTCCTTGTACACAAGGGGCTTCGGGTTTTTTCTTTGTTATATTGACGGATGACGGAGCTCTATTCACGAACGCTTCGGGCAGTAAAAAATACTCCTTTTTAGGTATGGCGGCATGAAGTGCATTGGTTTATTCTGATCCATGTAATTGCGTGCTGAATGCGATAGCGCGGATCAGGGGGGAGCAATTTGGGGGAATTATGGACTGTAGTCGGCGTCTACCTTTTCTGGTCGGGCTTTCTCGTTTATTTGCGGTGGATACACGGTTGGTTCTTTCCCGAAACCGATCTGTTCCATATTTTTAGCAGACGCGTCCAAAATTGGATGTTGTTTATCGGATTGCTGCTGGCGCTGCCTCTCTCTTTTGGGATCGTCTACTGGTGGAGTTAGGCAGGATACGGCGATTGAACGGAAGGGGGCGGACATGGAGCATGCAAAAGTTTTAATCGTCGGCAGCGAATCAAAAGTTCGAAAGCTGGCTTCGCATTTTGAAAACAAGGCGGGGTTTCTACCGTTGTGCGCATGCAATGGCAGCGAAGCGCTGCAAACGATGAGAACCGCCAGGGCGGATCTTATTATTTTGGATACTGCTTTGCCCGATACCGACGGGATGAGCTTATGCATGGAAATGCGCAAGAATACCGACATTCCGATTCTGTTTTTGTCGGGTAAATGCAAACGGGAAGATATCATTAGCGGCCTGGAGTCCGGTGCGGACGACTATATTACGAAGCCCTGCGATCCGGCCGTGCTTGCAGCGAGAGTGAGAGCCCATTTGCGCCGTTATGTGAATAGGCGGGAGAAGCTTTCGGAGCAGACATATAATGACGGCCGCATCACCATCGACTTTCACAGCTGCGACGTTTGGATCGGCACCGAGAAAGTGACTCTGTCGGCAAAAGAAAGAAAGCTGCTGATTTATTTAGCCAGCCATCCCGACCGGACATTCCATGTCGAGCAGCTCTACGACCGCATATGGGGATGGGATCATGCAGCGGGCGACCATACGGTTAAGGTACATATTTTCAACATTCGGAGAAAAATAGAACTCAATCCTTCCAAACCGGCATATATCCAGACGGTTCGGGGCTTCGGATACAAGTTTAACGCAATAAACTGCTGAGAGGCTGGCCTCCCAGCAGTTTTTTTGCTGAAAAAAGAGCTATTTTAAGGATTCAAATCAATGAGTACAGTCCTCGTCGCCTCATCCCAGCCGACTTTGGCGCCCAGCGCTTCGCTGACGAAGCGGACCGGAACCATGGTGCTGCCGCCGACGATTTGTGCCGGCTGCTCCAATTCAACCTGTTTGCCGCTTACTGTGGCAAGCTTGGAATCCGCCTGCAGCACGACGGTTGTGTCTCCTTTTTGTGCCGTGACGGTTCTCGTATCCCCGTCCCAGCTTATTTTTGCCCCCAATGCTTCGAAAATCGCGCGCAGCGGAACCATCGTTTTCTCTCCGACAATGACGGGAGGCTGCTCGAAGGACAGCGGCTTGCCGTTCAATTTCACCTTAATGCCCGTTCCTCCGACCGTGACGGCGGCCAGATCGGAGAATGCTTCGTTCTGGGCATAATCCACTGTATAGAAGCCGTACAAGTAGTCGCCTTCCGGCAGATCTTGCATCGTAAGCTTCAGCTTGTCATCTACCGTAAATTCTTTACCTGCCGTGAAGCCTTCCTTATCAGTGGCGGTATCGTGTGTGTAGAACAAAGGAGTAATTTTATCGCCTTTTTTGATTTTGATGATGTTCTTGTCGGCCATGCCTGTTTTCGGATCGATTCCCTTCCATGCGCCCAAAATTTCCGCTTCCGCGGCCCCTGCTTTAAACTCGGTGAGAATGTTGAGCTCTGTGCCGTTCAGCTTGGCAGGGATCGAATACTGAATGCTGTGTTCGCTCACGTCTGTCTCGAACATGGAGACGAAATGTCCGTTCAGCATGACCCACTGTCCTGTCCAGTTATCCTTCAATTCCCCGGTTTTCTCGTCAATATCGACGTTGCCGTCCATGCCGAGGAACATCACTTTCGTATTCGAGCCTTCTTCATACTTGGCGAGCACGGAATATGCTTCGGCGATGTCTCCGACGTCATTGGGGTTTACTTTGACGGAATAGGACGATTTGCTTCGGGATTGACCCTCCGCGCTTTCTTCTTCAAGCGCAGGAGCGGCGGTGTCAAAATGAACGCCCTTCGAGTCCGACTTGATTTGTTTCACGTAGTCGTGAACGAATTTTTTGTATTCCGGCGAAAAATCGATTTTGTCGTATTTCTCCAGGTTGGCTTCGAAGTTGTCTTTGTCCTTGAAAGGGAAGTAAATGGAAAGTCCCTTCGCATCAGGCTTTGCATCGCTGTTGATGTTGTACAGAACCGCCTGCCCGACCGCTTCCATAAGCTGCTTGGATTCTGCCGGATACTGATTGGCTGCGTTTTTCGCTAGATCGGCGAGGTCCACCATGTCCGTATTGCCGCCGTGCGCCCCGCTGCTGCCGTAATCTTCCGACTTGCTGCGCGCTTTGGCTACGGATTTGATGCGTTCCGGGTCGCTGATGTCTGCGCTCGTTTTGGCGATAAATGCGTTGAGCGCTTTTTCGACGGGTTCGATTTTAGACAAATCGGTGACGGAAAGAGTGATCGTATTCGCCGTATCCTGCTCAGCGGCTTGCTCTTTGTAACCATCCGCGATAGCGGTTCCAAGCTTGTCGCCGGTAATCGCCGGATTGTTCGCAATCGCCTGCAGGATGGGCGTATAGTTCCAACCATGGCCCGGCTCAAGCTCCTCCGAAGCGACCAGATAATGGCCGAAAGGCGAGAGCATTTTGGCGTTTTCCAGTGTCGCCATCAGACAGGCGTCGAAGCCGATCAGTTCGAAATTCGTTTTGGTCTGGGCCAGAGCGCCGCTGATTCCGGTCTGAATTTCATCCAGCGTAAGCGAATCGCCGTCATGGAGCTCATCCGAGGCAAAGCCATTGACCGAACCGGCGCCATGATCCCAGAAAACAAGCGCATATTTTTTCGCCGGATATTTCTTTACGCCCCACTCGATAAAATCTTTCAACGTGTTAGAATCGCCCATGTTCCGTGAGCCCAGATCGGGCCCGACATTCTCGATGTCGCCCTGCTTCACGAGCCATCTCTGGTTGACCTCGTTGCTGATCTTCGGGTTCACCCACTGCTTCGTGCCGCCGGTTTCGACGACGACCTTCAGCTTGGAGGACGATCCGACCTTCATCATCTCTTCCAGATCCGCCGATGCCGCGCCGGCGTTATTCGCGCTCTCAAGGTCGGATCCGTTCATGTACACCAGCACGGTGTAATCTGCAGCATCTTCCGCCGCAGCTATTCCCGCTTCGTAGGAAGCAGGCAGGATGGCCAGTGCTGCTGCCAATGAAGTCTTCAAAGCGAGTTTACCGGTTGTCTTTAACATTCGTTTCATACTTTTGTCCCTCTCCTTATGGTTCCAAAGTGCCGAACTCTGACACATTGTAGCACGGCAAGTTCAAAACCAGTTCAAATCCGGAGGACAATTTGACGAATTTTGCTATGTCGAAACCTGAGGGAATTATGCTGGAAAACAGGGAGTTTTACATCAAGGATAGGCCGTGACATCCCATAAAATAATGCTTGAATATAGACAACAAAACCGATGTTTGCTATAGTTCAATTGATAATGATTCGCATTATCATATATTTTGGGGAGGTTTATCATGCTAAAGAAAAAATCGCATTTTGTAATGGTTGCGCTGATGTTGACTTTCTCGGTACTTCTGAGCGCCTGCGGCGGAGCACAAAACGCGTCGACAACAGGCGCTGAGGCAACAGCGGCGCCGACCAAGGAAGCGGCGGCTGGGGCTGGGGCGGACAAAGCGCCCGAATCGGGAGTCCGCACCTATAAAACCGTGAAGGGCGATATCAAGATTCCGGCAAAGCCCAAGCGGATCGTTACCGATTATTACGGCGGTGAACTGCTGTCCGTGGGGGCCAATGTCGTTGGCGCCGAGCCGACCATTTTTGACAATCCTTTTTTGAAAGGTCTGCTTACAAATACGAAGGACGTAGGCGCCCCGATCAACACCGAAAAAGCGCTGGAACTGGCCCCGGATTTGATCGTAATCATGTACGACAAAAACTACGATGCGCTGTCCAAAATCGCTCCGACGCTGTACATTCCATACGGCACTGCAACTAACATTTACGAAACATTGCGGCTGTTCGGCGATATTGTCGGGGAGCCCGAGAAGGCGGAGAAGTTTATTGCCGATTTTGATAAAAAGGCGGCGGCCGGCCGCGAAAGGTTGAAAGGAGTCGTCGAAGAGAACGCGACTTTCGGCATTTACGAGCTGACGGACAAAGGCGATCTTTGGGTATTCGGCGACAACGGCGGCCGGGGCGGACAAGCGGTATATAACGCGCTGAAGCTGAAAATGCCGGACAATATCCGGGCTAAGGCGCAAAAAGAGGCCATGCAGCTTTCCATGGAGGTGCTGCCGGAGTACGCAACCGACTATATGTTCCTGACGACCTATGACCCGGACAAAAAGGGCGAAGCGCAGAAACAGTTGAGGAATTCCAACGTGTGGAAAGGGTTGAAAGCTTCGAAGAACAACAACGTTTTCTATAACGACTACGAAACGTTCTATCGTTACGATCCTATCGCCATCACCGCACAAATCGACATCGTTGTCGATATGCTGATCGCCAGAAAAGCCGAGAATAAGAAATGACGGAGAGGGGCCTCGGCCCCTCTTTTGCTTTTTCCGAGCGGGCAGCCGGTTGTGCAGGAATGGCAGTGAGCAGAAGCAGTGCAAAACAGACTGTTGAGAAAGTGGCGGGTTAGAGGAAACGGAGGGGGCGCAGCCGCTATTCCTCAAGCAACGCCTCTCCTACGCGGGGCTCAGAGTTGAAGTAGGGGCAATGGGACTTGGCAGGGAGAGCGTCTGCGAAAGTGGAGGTTTTTTCCTGCACAGGTTACGGGCTGAAGTAGCGGGCAAGGCGACTTAGAAAGGAAAAGCCTGCAAAAGTGCAGGTTTATTCTCTAAAAATGGCTCGTTTGGCGAAAAGCCTGCGATTGTGCAGGAATTTTCGCTGAAATTGAACCTGAGCCCATATTCGCGGCGAAAAGCCTGCACAATTGCAGGAATATGTCACGGGCAGCGTATCCGTCGAGCAAAAACTGCACTTTTGCAGTTTTTTTCGCGCAACTGGGCAGATTAGTGCGACCGGCTCTGACGCGCGGGTTTCTGGGCAGCCTGAAAAGCGCATCTTTTTGCCTTGCCTGCCGACACGCTTGCTTTCCGCAAAACGCAGGGCTGAGCCCGAACTCAGCCGACTCCCCCCCTTTAGCAGCATTCCCTTATTCCTATAAGGACCATGCGGATGGTAATGGTTCCCCATATAAAATAGGAAAGTCATCCCATAGTAGCTGAAAAATTTGTCATATATAATGAAATGGAAATATGTTGTAATGCTGGGGCGAGGGGCGCTTTTTGTGGAACAGCTACTGGGCAAAAAAATAAAATACGATGTGACGACCGGCTACGGGCTTGTCCTGGTGCCGAGCGAGTCCATCCTGGATCAGGAGCATTTGAATCTGATTCGGCAGCACCGGATCGATTTGGCGGATATCATTCTGGCGTCCGAGCAAGAGATGATGCAAGTCTCCGAAGACTCAAACACGTCCCAAATGCTTGTTCAAAAAGCTACTCAGTATGCCAAGGATTTATTCGAACGCATACAGCTGCAAAAGAAAGTACCTTTGCTCGAGGTCAAAAACGAGCTGATTCCGATTGTCCAGGAAGCTGCGGAGCATCCTGATTTGTTTCAATTGTTCGAAGCGGTGAAAGCGAAGGATGAGTATACGCATCGGCACAATATCGGCGTAGGCGTATTATCGACGCTGATCGGCAAGTGGTTGAACCTCGGCGATGCGGATGTCGCGCTGCTTTCGCTTGCGGCAACCATGCATGACGTCGGAAAAGTGCAGATTGCCAAGGAAATATTAATGAAGCCCGGCAAACTGACGGATGCCGAATTCGATGAAATGAAGCGCCATACGATCTATGGCTACAATATGCTGCGGGACACGGTGGGGGTGAGCTATCGCGTTTCGCTGGTTGCTTTGCAGCATCACGAACGTTCGGACGGAAGCGGATATCCGTTGAGATTGAAGCGGGATCATATCGATCCGATGAGCCGAATCGTAGCGGTAGCCGATATTTTTCACGCGATGTCCTCGACTCGTCCGTATCACGAAGCGATGCCGTTCTATGAGGTCGTGAGCCGAATGAGACAAGGCTTTTTCGGTGAGCTTGACCCTTACATCGTTGCGATTTTCCTCAATAATATGATTAACAGTCTGATCGGGCGCAAAGTGCTGCTGACCGACGGACAGTGGGGAGAGGTCGTTTATATCAACCCAAGCGACGATACGCACCCGCTTGTCAAAGTGGGCGAATCTTTTATCGATCTGAGCAAAGAACGCAACATCCATATCAAACAGGTGATTACTTGATTCAGAGCCCTCCGTAAAAGGAGGGCTTTTGTGTGTCATCGGCGTGGGCCCAACGATTGCGACAGACAGCGACAAAAATTTTTTTAGAAATTATGATACAAAACGGATAGTTATATGCTATAATAGATACATAACGTATCAAAGGCTAAGTTTTAGGGGGATTCGGCTTGATTGATGCCCAAGGCAATAATCTCATTTTTTTACTATGTGTACCCCGAAGCGGAAGCTCCCTTGTGACAGCCATGCTGCAAAACCACAGCCAAGTGTTCGCAACGCAGGAAATGTGGTTTTTGATGAGCTTGCTGGATCTGCGGGAAGGCAAAGCTCGCCCGTACGGGGGAGCGGGGATTATCAATCAGTTTTATAACGCCGTCGTCCCGCCGGACGTATATGAGCAGGCTTGCCGCTCCTTTGCGGTAAACATTTATAACGGCCTGATACGGAGCAGCGGAGCAACTTTTGCGGTCGACAAATCTCCCCGCTATTACGGCATCCTGGAGTTTTTGGACCGGCTGTTTCCGCAATCCAAAAGAATTTGGCTCATTCGGAATCCGTGGAGCATTCTTGCTTCTTATAAGAAAGTGAATGCCCATACGAATGTCAGCTTTGACCTTGTGCAAGACATGTACAATCCTCGTTTTGACGTCAAGATGACGGATCTTACGGCAGGAATGCTCCGATATACCGATTACTTCGCATCCCGGCATCCACAAGCTTACCGGCTCTCGTACGAGCGGCTGGTATCCAATCCACAGGAAGAAATGATACGGCTGTGCGCATTTTTAGGGATTACCTACGAAGAAGGACAAGAGAAGTATGGCGATCATATGAACACTTCCAAGTCCGAAATGTTTTACAGCATGGGAGTAGGGGACCCTTTCTTGTCGCACCATAAGGAAGCCCACCGAAACTCTCTTGACCATTGGAAACAAATTTTGAACAAAAAAGAAGTCGAAATTTACGGCCGGGTGCTTGGAGCGCGTATTTTTCACGAGCTTGGCTACAGCAGCCAATTGGAGGAAGCGCAGCAATGGACCGGCGTTCGGTTCGACCCTGAGCCGGATATGGAGCTTATTGGGCTGCGGGCCAGACAGTTCGCCGAGGCGACGGGCTGGATATGGCAGGACCGGTACGCCCTGACCTCGCATTCGGCAGCGGCTGCCACAGCCGAAATTACCCCCGTTAGCGCGCCTGCACCTGCACCGGCGGACTCTCAAGTGCTGCAATGGCAGGCAGCCATACGCTCGCTTGAACGGAGGCTGGAAAAAAACGCAGCGGACAACAAGCGTCTCCGCGAGCAGTTGCAGGCGATCAGGAGCAAGGTGAACCGGGTCAAATCGTTCATTCCGTTCGGGAATCGCCTGAGCCTTTGGGCTTCCCATTATTTGGCCCAACGAGGGAGGAAATCATGAGCGTTATAGTCGGTTTCTATAACCTGAATGGAGAGCAGGCTTCGCCGGAGCAATGCAGTGCATGGATTGCGGCGCTCGAGCGGTATCCCTCCGATAGTTCGCATGCCTGGTCGGACGGCCCTGTGTTTTTCGGCTGCCATGCCGTTTGGATTACGCCCGAATCCGTGCGCGAAAAGCTGCCTTATTACGATGGCATGCGCCGGGTGGCGATAACGGCGGACGCGATTCTGGATAACCGCGACGATTTGTTCGCCAAGCTTGATGTCGCGCCGGAAAAGCGCAAAGCGATGACGGACAGCGAGCTCATTGTTCTGGCATACGGCAAATGGGACATCGATGCGCCCAAGCATTTGATCGGCGACTTCGCCTTCATGATTTGGGACGAGGCGAAGCGCAGGTTGTTCGGGGCCAGGGATGAATCGGGCAACAGGACGTTGTATTATCGCGATCACCGCGATAAGTTTGCGTTTTGCACGGCGATCGCTCCGCTGCTGGCGCTGCCGGGGATGAAAAAAGAGCTTCACGAACAATGGCTCTCCGAATTTTTGGCCATACCGGGCATGTATGAGACGGTGAATGTGTATGCCACGCCTTACCGCAACGTCAAGCAGCTGCCTCCCGCGCATGCGATGACGATTGCGAACGGCAGCGTCGCTACCTTCCGCTATTCCTCGATCACTTCCGTGGAACCGCTCCGGCTTGGAAGCGGAGAGGAATATGTGGAAGCTTTCTGCGACGTCTTTCAAACCGCTGTGAAAGCGAGATTGCGCACATACCGGCAGGTCGGCGTCGCGCTCAGCGGAGGACTGGACTCCGGAGCGGTGGCCAGCTTTGCCGCCAAAGCGCTGCTGCCGGAGGGGAAGCTCCTGCACGCTTACAGCTACGTGCCGGTGGCGGACTTCGTGGATTGGACGTCTTCGCGGCTCATGCCTGACGAACGGCCTTTTATCCGCTCGGTCGTTCAGCATGTCGGCAACGTGAAAGAAAATTATTTGGATTTCCCGGGCAAAAGCCCGCTGTCGGACATGGACGAATGGCTGCAGCTCTTGGAAATGCCTTTTAAATATTTTCACAATATTTTTTGGATCAAAGGGCTTTACGAACACGCGCGGGAAGATGGCGCCGGGGTGCTGCTTACAGGGGCAAAAGGCAACTTCACGATCTCATGGGGGCCTGCGCTCGAGTATTACACCCGGCTTCTGCGCAGGCTGAAGCTGCTGCAATTGTCCCGCGAGCTCTTGCAGTATTCCCGGCTGACGGGGCTGAGCAAGTCCCGCCTCATGCGGATCATCGGCAAGAGGGCGTTTCCCCTGCCGGGTTCCCGCAGCGCCGAAAGCTTGCAAGCTTACGCTTCCGATTTAATTAATCCGGACTTCGCCCTGAAGACCGGAGTGTTCGAACAAATCCCGGAGAGCGCGTTCGAATTGCACGGTTCCTCGGCTGACGCCCTGGAGGTCAGATTGGATAAGTTCAACAACTTAGCCATTGCCAACAAGAACGGCACCGTTTCGACGAAGCTGTCGATGCGTTTCGGTCTGATGGAACGGGATCCGACCAATGATCCGAGAGTCGCCCGTTTTTGCCTGTCGGTTCCATACGAACAGTACGTGCAAAACGGGCAGGACCGCTCGCTCGTCCGCCGGGCGACCCGCGGTTATTTGCCCGACAACGTCCGCTTGAATCAAAGAGTCCGCGGCGTTCAGCCGGCGGATTGGGTTCACCGGATGATGCCGTCCTGGCCGTCGTTCCTGAGTGAGGCGCACGACATGTGCAGCGACGGGATTGCCGCGGACTATTTGAACATCGACAGGATGAGAGCGGCCGCGTCCGAAGTGAAAGAACCTGTTCCCGCATACGCCAACAACGAAAATGTCAAAATTTTGATGCAGGGGCTGATCGTCTACCGTTTTCTTAAACATTTTCATAAACAGCCGGCGGCGGATCATTCGCCCGTTCGCTTGAAGGGAGGTGAATACGATGCAAAAGAAAGAGTGGAATCAACCGTCTTTGGAAGTTCTTGAAGTTGGCATGACAATGGGAGGCAAAGGATCTAAAGAGATCGACTGGGTAAGTGTGCACGATGCTGACCTTTACGACCCGAGCTAATGCTTTTCGTACTTATGCAATTGTTGTCTGATGCCGGTGTCCGGAGAGGATAAGCGCGGGCGTTATCCTCTCCGGAAACACGCAAGCAAAAGTTGGCGCTGTCCTGTCGAAAGACGGCGACGGCCATTTTGCTTTTGTTTCAAGACAGGGGGAATATTCCATTAAAGCATATAAACGGTCTGTCTATCAGGCGTTCGGGCTGCGCATCGCCAGCGATATCCCGCTTCCGGAGCTGACACTTGCGGAAGAGCAGGCCGAAACGGCGGACGTTGAGATCGAAACCGCCGATTTGACCTTGTTTTGGCAGGAGCGGGTGGCGGCATCCGAAAACTTTGTCGTCAAAGACGGCGGTTTTCTGTTTCAAATTCCGAACACGGCCATCTACAGGCTGCAGGAGGGCTCCAGAATTGCGGTTTCGCCGCTGCCGGGTTCCGATCCCGAAAAGGTTCGGGTGTATTTGCTCGGAACGTGTATTGGCGCCTTGCTGATGCAAAGGCGGATTCTCCCGCTGCACGGCAGCGCCGTCGTCGTAGACGGCAAAGCGTACGCTTTCGTCGGCGAGTCCGGCGCCGGCAAATCGACGCTTGCGGCCGCTTTTTTGAGCAGAGGCTGCCTGCTGCTGAGCGATGACGTCATCGCCGTCTCGCTCGCTGCGGATTCAGGCATGCCTATCGTTCAACCGGCATATCCTCAACAGAAGCTGTGGCAGGAAAGCATGGACCGGCTGGGATTCGCGGCCAATCAATACCGGCCGGTGTACCAGGAGGTCAACAAGTATGCGGTTCCCGTTCACAGCGGCTATCATCGCGATCCGGCTCCGCTTGCCGGCGTGTTCGAGCTTGTGCCGACGGACGGCAGGGAGATCGACATCCGCCCTTTCCGGAAGCTGGAGAAGCTGCACAAGCTGGTGCAGCACACTTACCGCAAGGCGCTCATCCGGCGGATGAATGCGGAGCAGTGGCACTTTGCGGTATCGGCGCAAGTAAGCGGACGCACGGAGATGTACCGGCTTCATCGGCCGCTGGCCGGATTCTCGGCGCATGAGCTGACCGAGCAAATTTTACATACAATCGGCAAAGGGGTGTATTTAACGCGATGATCAGCCAGCAGCTTACATTAAGCGACCGCGTTGTGCAAAAAGCGGGCAGCCTCGTCAGCGACATGGACGGAGACAAGGTCATGCTTTGCGTGGAAACCGGCAAATACTACAATCTTGGCGCCACCGGCGGCCGGATCTGGGAGCTGATCGCCGCCGAAACGTCTATCGGGGAAGTTGTCGGTTCGCTGGAAGCGGAATATGACATCGAGCCCTCCGCGTGCGAGGAGCAGGTAATCGCTTTTTTAAACCATTTGACCAGGGAAGGATTAATCCAAATCAGAAAGGGCTAATGGACCGTGTATAAAAAAGCAAAGGCGTTCCTTTCTTTACGTCCTTTCATGAAGCTGCTTCTGCTTGAAGCGCTTGTGTATTTGGCGTGGGCGCGCATGTTGAAAGCGGCTCCCTTCGCCAAAGTCGCCCCCACGCTCGGCAGCCGGAGCGAGGAGACGCCGCATGCGCATCTGGACCGGGATGAGGCTGTCATCCGCAATATTTCCCGCGCAATCCGCATGATGAGCCGCCATACGCTGTGGGAAAGCAAATGCCTGGTCATGGCCATAGCGGGGATGAAGATGCTGGAGCGGCGCAAAATCGAAAGCACGCTCTATTTGGGAACCGCCAAAGACAAGTCGGGTAAAATGATCGCCCACGCCTGGCTGCGCAGCGGTCCGTTCTATATTTCCGGAGCCGAGGGCATGGAATCATTCACGGTGGTCGAGAAATTCGGCAAAAGGTTTCAGTGATGAGAAAGTCGGGGGAGAACAAGGATGGGGAACGAATACGAGCTTGATCACCGTAATTGTCCAAAAGAGCTGGAACAAATTTTCACGATCCTGCGTTTGAGCGATGATGAGCTGTGGGAAGCCCCGGCGGAAGCTCCGGACATCGATTGGCGGTTGTTTCTGCAATATGCCAAGCATCACCGCATTTATCCGGCGCTATATGCGAAGCTGAAGTGCGTCGACCGGAACGGGCGGATTCCTGCCCAGGTCATGCAGGCCCTTCGCGTCGAATCCGGCCGCAATGCGCTAAAGATGCTTCATCTGGGCGCGGAGATGGAACGGGTTTGCGCCTGGCTGGAAACGCATCAGCTCCGCACGCTCACGTTGAAAGGCCCGGTGCTGGCCAGAGAGCTGTACGGCGACCTGTCGCTCAGAACTTCCAAAGATCTGGATATTCTCGTCCAGATTCAGGATGTGGAGCTGGCGGAGCAACTCTTGCAGCGGCTCGGCTACGTGATCCGCGACAATCCCGTCCGTGTGCTGGACTGGAAGTGGAAGCTCTATCACTGTTCTTATGTGCATCCGCAAAAAAAGGTGGAAATCGAGCTGCATTGGCGGCTTAATCCCGATATGGGCAAAGAAGAGCCGCAGTTCGGCGAGCTGTGGGAACGGAGAAGAACCTGTTCGATCGGCAGCAGCCCCGTCTATTATTTGGGCAGCGAAGATTTATTTTTGTACCTCGTCTCGCACGGCTCCCGCCACGGCTGGTTCCGCCTCCGCTGGCTTGCGGATATCGACAGACTCGTCAGACTCGGGGTGCGCCCGGGAGAACTGCATGCGCTGCTTCGAAAATACGGCTGCGTGCATATCGGAGGGCAGGCGCTGATGCTCGCTTCCGGGCTGCTGCATACGCCGGTCAGCGATGAGATGAAGAGCTTGTTTTACGGACGGCGGCAGCGCCAGCTTGCCCAGAGCGCGCTTGCGTTCATTCACGCCTTGGCGAACCTGTGTCCGGACCCGCCGCCTGAGCTGGCAAAGCCTTTTCGCACCTACCTGTTTTCTCTGAAGAGCGGCAGGCAAAAGTGGACGTACATCTTGAACCGGTTTTATCCGAGCGCAAAGGATGCCGTCGTGCTGCCGCTGCCGAAAGCGCTGCATTTTTTATACTTCCCCTTGCGCCCGTTCCTGTGGTGTTGGCGGCAAATCAAGCAGCAATCATCGTTATAGGAGGGAATGCCCATGGGGGATATGCTGTTTTTTCTGAAAAAAATGGTTGCCGTGACGGGGAAAAGAATATTTCTCAATATGGCCGGCATGGTTACGGTCAGCTTATTGGACGGGATCGGCATTTATTTGCTGCTGCCTATGCTCGGAATGATCGGATTTTTTCATATCGATGTGACCAGAAGCGTACCGCTGCCCTGGATGTCTACTGCGATAGAGCGCATGCAGAGCGTGCTTAATTTGCCCGTTATTCTTGCCGTGTACGTAGCGATTATCGCGTTCCAGGCGTTACTGCAGCGCAATCAGACGATCCGCAGTTCGAAAATTCAGCAGCATTTTATCAAGCATCTGCGCTTTGAAACTTACCGGGCCATTTTGCAGGCTAAATGGGATTTTTTTCTGGCCAGGCGCAGGTCTGATTTCAGCCACATTTTGTCGACGGAACTGGCAAGGGTCAGCCAAGGAGCTAACATGTTCATGCAGTTGATCGCTTCTGTCATTTTTACCGTTATCCAGGTTGCTCTGGCTTTCTGGTTGTCTCCTCTTCTGACTGTCGTCATTCTGGTGAGCGGCGCCGCGATTTTCATGCTGTTCCGCAAGTTTGTCAGAAAAGCCAAATCGCTCGGCGATCGCACCTCCGAGCTGTCGCAGAGCTATTACGCGGGCATTACCGAGCATTTTAACGGCATCAAAGATATTAAAAGCAACCGTCTCGAGCACATTCACTTAACGTGGTTCCTTTCGCTATGCCAGCGCATCGAACAAAATGTAACCCAATTCGTCAGCCTGAATGCGACGACGCAGTCTCTTCATAAAATTGCGGCTTCCGTACTTGTCGCGCTGTTTATTTATACTTCGTTCGAATGGCTTCATATACCGCCCGAGAAGCTGATGCTGATCGTGATCATTTTCGCCCGTTTGTGGCCGCGGTTTACGCTTATTCAATCGAATCTGGAAAATATGGTGTCCATGTTCCCTGCGTTCAAGGCAGTTTTGGAACTTCAGCGCGAATGCAAAGCGGCACAGGAATGGAAAGTTCAAAAGGACGGCGGCTTGTCGCCCGCTATCCCGATTGAGCGCGGAATCGAATGCCGCGGTATCCGGTTCCGGTATGAGCAGGATTCCAAGTCCTATGCGCTTCATCATATAAATTTGTACATACCGGCCAAGGGGCTCACCGCGATTGTCGGCAAATCCGGCGCAGGCAAAAGCACCCTGATCGATATTTTGATGGGACTGATACAGCCGTCAAGCGGACAAATCCTCATAGACGGCGTTCCGCTTGACGGCGATACGCTGCTGCCTTTGCGAAGCTCGATCAGCTACGTGTCGCAGGACCCGTTCTTGTTCCATATGAGCATCCGCGACAACCTTTTGCTCGTAAACCCTCATGCGAGCGAAGAGGAGCTGTGGGAAGCGCTCAATTTTTCCGCTTCGGCCGAGTTCGTCGGCAAGCTTCCGCAGGGCATCGATACGGTTATCGGTGACCGGGGAGTGAGGCTGTCGGGCGGAGAGCGGCAGCGCATCGTGCTGGCCAGAGCGATTCTCCGCAAGCCTTCGATTCTTATACTGGACGAAGCGACAAGCGCGCTGGACAGTGAAAACGAACTGAAAGTTCAGCAGGCGATCGAACGGTTAAAAGGGAACTTGACGATTATCGTCATCGCGCACCGGTTATCGACGATTCGCGGAGCCGATCAGGTCATCGTATTGGATCAGGGGAATTTGGTTCAGCAGGGGGGCTACCAACAGCTGTCACAGGAAACGAAGGGGATGTTCAGCAAACTGCTGGGCTATCAAACCGAGGCGCATGCTTGATTTACGATGCAATGCAATGCTATGCGCCTCGTTGCTAGGGAGAGAGAAGCTTCTCATCGACGGTGAGAAAGTTTCTCTTTTCCAATTGTTCGATAAGCAAACGAACCGATTGCTCGACAGTCAGATTTTCCGTATCAATCGTAATATCGGGGCTGCGGGGAACGTCGTATCCGGCTGAAACGCCCGTGAAATGGGGGATTTCGCCTCTCCGCGCTTTCCGGTACAGACCTTTGGGATCTCTCCGTTCGCATTCCTCCAGCGAGCATTTGACGTATACCTCCAAAAAATCCCCCTCATCGAACAAGCTTCGCACCATCGCCCGGTCGTTCTCATTCGGGGAAATAAACGCGGAAAGCACGATCAGTCCGGCATCCGCGAACAGTTTCGACACTTCGCCGATGCGGCGGACGTTCTCTTTCCGGTCTTGGCCCGTGAAGCCCAGGTCGGCGTTCAACCCGTGCCGGATGTTGTCCCCATCGAGCACATAAGAGCGAATGTCTCTGAGATAAAGCTCCTTCTCCAGCATGAACACCAGCGTCGACTTGCCTGCGCCGGACAAGCCTGTAAACCATAAGACGCAGCTTTTGTGCCCATTTTTCAAAAAGCGCTCTTGCCTGGTCACAACGGAGTGATGCCAGGTTACGGATGGAGATTGTTCCACGGCGCGTTCACCTCTGTATATACAAAATGTATCTTCTATGTATCATTATGTATCATAGTAACACAACTTTGCAGGAATGGACAGTCCTCCCGGGTATACGGGCTCTCGCTATTTTCGATTTGCAGCACTTCCTCGATGTCGCCGATGCGAATCCACATATGCAGCGCGTCATCGGTGTCGGCCAAGCCGTGACGCGCCTGTATCGATTGCAAATGAATGCCGACGCAATGCGGATAACGCTCATTCACCGTAAGATCCTCAAGCAGGACGGATACTCCCGGCTCCGTATCGGTTATGTCCTCGATATGAAGCTGCCGAAATGGCGCGGCGAGCGGCACATAGAACGTTTGTTTGCGAAAGTCCAGCTCCCCGGGCCTAAAGCGTATCGTCATCAGAAACGGTTTTAAATGCGTATCGTGGAATTCATACAAAACCGTCAGCTTCGCCATGCTTGTCCGCTCCTTTCCGCTTCAGCTGCTTCTCCAGCTTGTCCATGATTTGCATCGTCGCATCCGACCAGTTGGCCGGGTTGTATTTGCGGGCCAGGCTTCGCGTGTAAGCCAGGTACTCGCTGTCCCAGATACCCTGCAGGGTACGCCGCTGAATTTGCAGCAGTCTGGCTGCGGCCAGCTTGTAGGTCACGCCGAACTCGTCCGCGATCAGATCTATGCATTCGCTTTGGCGTTCCGGCAGAGCAAGCTTCGCCAGCATCGGAAAAGGAATGGCCGCGTACATTTGAAAATTCGCCGCATCATGCTCCTGCCAGTCGACGTAATCCATCGGCATCATCATCTGATTGCCCGAATGGCGCAGCACATGGCACAGCTCGTGCAGGAAATCCTCCCACTGCTCCTTCGCGCTCAGGCGGGAGTCGATATTCATGCTGAAAAGCCCGTTATTTTCCACAGCCATGCTGTTCATATCCATATAATACACCCAGATATCCAGCTTCGCCGCCAGATTGGCGATACGCAGCTGATCGGGCGCAGTGATCTCCAGCTTTTCGTACAAGGCTTCAATGGACTGTTCCAGAGGGGTTTTCTGATAATGGGAAAACATAAAAACACCTCTCCGATAAGAATATATGTTCGGTGAAAAGCGAGAAAGAATGGCCCCATTAGGGCCAGTCAGCTTTGTTCTGTATCCGGTCTGCGGTTCTGCTGCTGCTCTTTGATGAAGTTCCAGAAGCGCAGCATCTCATCGCGCCGTTCTTTGGGCGCGCTTTTGAAATCTTTGAAAAATAGGCTGACTTCAACATCGTCCGCATCCATCGGGTCCGCCGGGTGCGCGGATTCGAGCGCTTCTTCGTCCGTAGGCGCGAAGCCGGCCAGCAGGAGCAGTTCGTCCTTATCGCCGCCAAGCGCGTCCGCAAGCGCAATAACCGTCTCTCTCGACGGGTGGAAGCGGTTGTTCTCTATGGAGTTGATAAACGAGTAGCTGACTCCGGACCGTTCGCCAAGCTCGCGCAGCGTAAAGCCCCGCTGCTTTCTCAAGCGCTTGATCGTAACTCCGAATTGCACCATGTCTTTCATTGCTTCATCACCTGTTTCTATTGTAAATGTTTTGTCATACAAAACACAAGTAAAAAAACTTAACTTTTTCAAAAAGTTTGGAACGTTTCGCCGCTCGGTCAGGGCAACCGGAAGGGCCGGCGTGTGGACGACGGCGCAGCCGTTCATTAGACGCTGCCCGGCAGCCGGCCGGCAAAACCTGCGAAAGCCAGGCTGCTGCAAAACCCCCGCACTAGGAGTCTATCCGATGAACTCAGTAGAAGGTATGCATAGGTTCGGGCTCATTTTCATCGAAAATTGTTGCACAATCCAGATCGTTGAGGAAGTTACGGCATTTGTTAGAGTTAGGGGAACGAGAGGGGGCGGTAGCCGCTTTTTCCCAATGTGCTCCGGCGTAGGTTGCGGAACTGCACAACTTGGCAGGAGGCAGCTTGGCAGGGAGAAAGCCTGCGAAAGTGCAGTTTTTTTCTGTGAAATTGGTTTTTTTTGGCGGAAAACCTGCGAAAGTGCAGGAATTTTCGCCGAAAATGAATCTCTGTCCATGTGTTCGGTGAAAAGCCTGCACAATTGCAGGAATTCTTCGTGGACAGCGTACCTAGGGCACAAATTCATGTACTTTTGCAGGAATTTTTCGCGCAGCGAGGCAGATTTGGCTATCGCCTCTGGCATTGGGGGCAACGGCCTGACAGTCACAGGCCTTCCGCCTATGGCCGGCGATGCGCAGCTTTGGCGGGCGTGTTTAACGGTTTCGCCTGTTTTCTTCACATATATGTTGTTACCGTAAAGCGGTTGGCGCACGAATTGTCAAATCGTGTCTAACTAAGGTAGAATTAATGGATAGGAAGATTTGGAAGGAGTGGCAGGTCTAGAGAACAGCTGCGCTGCGCCAATCCCCATCCCTATATCATAATTTCATTGGCCAAGGAGAGAGATGAACATGCTGAATAATTTTAAATCATGGGTCAACAATGCGAAAAACGGTCTGACTGACCAAGTCAAAAAATACAAAAATAAGGATTTCCTGGAAGCGGTTGTCGCCGGCTGCGCGCTTGTCGCTGCTGCGGACGGTTCCATTAGCGCCGCCGAGAAGCAAAAAATGGCCGGTTACATCGGGCGCAGCGAAGAATTGAAGGTATTCGAGATGAGCCAAGTTATCGAGAGATTCAATCATTATGTGAGCAATTTCGAGTTCGACGCGATTATCGGCAAACAGGAAGCGCTGAAAGCAATCGGCAAGCTTAGAGACAAGCCCGAAGTTGCAAGGGTAGTCGTAAGCGTATGCTGCGCCGTAGGTTCGGCGGACGGCGATTTTGACGCGAAAGAGCAAGAGGTCGTCAAAGAAATTTGCAGCGCGCTCGCCATCAGCGCTTCCGAATTCGGTTTGTAAAAATTTGTTGAGTTCTGAAACCATTCGCCGGAAACTTCGTATTGCATGTTTGTGATTCAAAGGTTCCCGAACCGGCGTGCATGCAGCGGTGCAGGGAACGTGCGAAGGGAGGTGAACGAATTGTCTATCAGTCTGGTAAAAGGACAAAAGATTGATCTGACCAAAGGAAAAGCCGGGCTTTCGAAAATCACCGTCGGTCTGGGCTGGGATCCGGCCGTGCAAAAAGGGTTTTTCGGCATGAAAAAGACCGTCAACATCGATTGCGACGCCTCTGCGATTATGCTCGACGCGAACGGCAAGCTGACCAAGGAAGGAAATCTTGTATGTTTTTACAACAAGAACAGCGGATGCAATTCCGTCATTCATTCCGGAGACAACTTGACCGGCGATGGCGACGGCGACGATGAGCAAATTTTTGTCGATCTGCAAAAAGTGCCTTCCGATGTTCACAAGATTTTGATGGTCGTTAACATCTATGATTGCGAAAACCGGAAGCAGGACTTTGGCATGATACAATCAGCCTACATCCGCATCGTCGACAGCAGCAACGACCAGGAGTTGGTCAAGTTTAATCTTACGGATAACTACTCCGGCAAAACGGCGCTTATCGTCGGCGAATTGTACCGTCATCAGGAAGAATGGAAGTTTGCCGCTATCGGTGAAGCTACCCATGCTGCGCATATCGATTTGCTTGCAAGAAATTATGTTTAACATGCCAAATCTTAAATATAGAAAGAGGTCATAACAATGGCAATTAGTCTTTCCAAAGGGCAAAAAGTCGATCTTACCAAAACGAATCCGGGACTTGCAAAAGTAATTGTCGGTCTGGGCTGGGACACGAAAAAATATGACGGCGGTTCCGATTTTGACCTGGACGCGTCCGTATTTTTGGCTAACGGAAGCGGAAAAGTCAGCTCCGACAAAAATTTCGTTTTTTACGGCAACAAGCAGAACGAAAACGGTTCTGTCGTGCACGGCGGAGATAACCGGACCGGAGCGGGCGACGGCGACGACGAGACCATACATATCGATCTTGCCTCCATTCCTGCCGATGTAGAGAAAGTCGCTTTTTGCATTACGATCCACGAAGCGGACGTGCGCAGCCAAAATTTCGGACAAGTTTCCAATGCATACGCGCGCATCGTAAACGAAGCGAACGGCGAAGAGCTGATCCGCTACGATTTGGGCGAAGATTTCTCTATTGAAACGGCTGTCGTTGTCGGCGAGCTGTACCGTCACAGCGGCGAATGGAAATTCAATGCGATCGGCAGCGGGTACAAAAACGGGCTTGCAGGCTTGTGCGCCGATTACGGCCTTCAAGTTGGCTAAGCAGAAACAGGAGGTACCAAAACATGTCGATTAATTTATCAAAAGGCCAGCGTATCGATCTTACGAAAACAAACCCGGGTCTGACGAAAGTCATTATCGGATTGGGCTGGGATACGAACAAATATAACGGCGGACATGATTTTGACCTCGACGCCTCAGCATTTTTGATTCACCAGGACGGAAAAGCCAAAGGGGAAGACGATTTCGTGTTTTACAATCGTCTGATCGGCGGCAGCGGTTCCGTTCAGCATACCGGCGATAACCGTACCGGTGAAGGCGACGGCGACGACGAGCAGATCAAAATCGATTTCAGCAAAGTTCCTGCGCATATTTCCCGCATCGGCATCACCGTTACGATTCACGATGCGGAAAGCCGCAGCCAGAACTTCGGTCAAGTATCCAACGCTTTTGTTCGCGTAGTGGATGAAGTGTCCAATCGCGAAGTGCTCCGCTATGACTTGGGCGAAGATTTCTCGGTTGAAACTGCGGTCGTTATTTGCGAGTTATATCGCGATGCGTCCGGAACGGAATGGAAATTCCAGGCTGTGGGCAGCGGATTCTCAGGTGGATTGGCCGCTTTATGCCGCAATTACGGACTTCCTGTATAACGTAATACACAATTGCAAAGGGTGAGCGATACCTGAGTCTGTTCACCCTGTTTATTTATTCAGGGAAGGTGTATGCAAACGATGACGATACAGGTTATTAAAGGGCAAAAGGCCGATATCACCAAAAACAATCCAGGACTTTCGCGGATTGCGGTCAGTCTCGGCTGGAAGGCGCCGGCCCATATAGAACTGGATACATCCGCATTTTTGCTCGCCGCCGGCGGCAAGGTTCCAAGCGACGACCATCTGATCTTCTATAACAATCCTGAGGCAGGCCAATACATAAAGTATACCGAAGCGCCCGCTTCATCGCCGGCCAACAAATTGTTCCGCATCGACTTGAGCGCTGTTCCTGCGCACATAGAGAAAATGGCTGTATCGCTTACCATTCATGAAGGCGAGAAGCGCGGACAGCGTTTTAATGAAGTTAGCCAGTTGTATCTTAGCGTCGCAGACGAAAGCAGCGGTGCGGAGATATTGAAATATGACCTTGGCAATCAGTTTTCCGTAGAAACGGCAATCGTTGTCGGAGAGTTCTACAGGTACAACAGCGATTGGAAGTTTAATGCAATAGGAGCGGGCTTTTCGGGGGGGCTTCAGGCACTTTGCGCGAGTTTTGGCATTGAAGTGACGGAAGAGCAGAATTCCCCGTCGAGCAATCCGGTACCCCAGCCCGTTAATCGAGTTACGCAAGCGACACCGCCTCAACCGCCCCCAGCTCCGCCCAGTCCGAATCCGGTCAATCTTTCGAAAATTGAGCTCAAGAAAAAGGGAGACAAGATTAATCTTCAAAAGAAAGCTTCCGGTGCATTGGGAGAAATTCTTGTCAACCTGAACTGGAATCAAACGAAATCAGGCGGCTTTTTCAAACGAAAAACCGGGGTGGATCTTGATCTTGCTTGTTTGTATGAATTGAAATCGGGTGAAAAGGGCGTCATCCAAGCGCTCGGCGGATCGTTCGGCTCGTTAAACCGGGAGCCCTTCATATCGCTCGATGGCGATGATCGTACAGGGTCCGTGTCAACCGGCGAGAACATTCGGATTAACGGCAACAAGCTGTCCGAGATTAAGCGTATTTTGATTTTTGCTTTTATTTATGAAGGCGTTACGAACTGGGCTGAAGCCGACGGGGTCGTGACGATCAAGCAGCAGGATGGCCCGGATATCGTGGTTAAGATGGACGAGCACAACAACAGATTGCCGATGTGCGCCATCGCCATGATCCAAAACAGCGACAACGAAACGCTGAGCATCGAAAGGCTGGTACAGTATTATTCGGGGCATCGGGATTTGGATAACGCCTACAATTGGGGATTGCGCTGGGTAGCCGGAAGCAAATAGCATTTTTAAATGAGCCGGGAGGGTTCGACTTTGGCAGACTTTTTTACCAGTTTTATTAACAATTTTTCATCGTTTTTCAGCTGGGACGTCATTGTGGCGACAGTCAGCGATCCTGTAAACTGGGGGATCATCGGAACTTTGATTCTGCTTGAGGGACTGCTTTCCGCAGACAACGCTCTGGTTCTGGCCGTAATGGTCAGGCATCTCCCTAAAGAGCAGCAGAAGAAGGCGCTTTTTTACGGCCTCATCGGTGCTTATGTTTTTCGCTTCCTGGCCATTGGCGTCGGAACGTTTCTCGTGCAAATCACGTGGGTTAAAGTGGTCGGCGGCTTGTATTTGCTGTGGATTGCCATCAGCAACCTGTTTCTTAAAAAAGAGGAGCCGGAAGGCGAGGAAGTCGCAAATAAAGGCTATTCATTTTGGAGAACGGTGCTTGCCGTCGAATTGATGGATATTGCTTTTAGCGTGGATAGCGTTCTGGCCGCATTCGGAGTCAGCGAGAAGGTATGGGTACTGTTCCTTGGCGGTATTCTGGGCGTCCTTATGATGCGCGGAGTCGCTCAGGTTTTCCTGAGACTGATCGAAAAATTCCCCGAGTTGGAGAAAGCCGCTTTTATCCTGATCATTATTATCGGACTTAAGATGATCGCAGCCGCATTCGGTCTCCATGTCTCGCATGTTGTGTTCTTCTCTGTACTCATTGCCGTTTTCGTAGGGACGATCATCTTCAGCGCTATGCGGAAAAAGGGCGATTCGGCCAAAGCGTAGCCGATTGCTGCCCGAACATTTGTAAAAAGCATCGCTCAGAACATAGTCTCTCCAATATAAGGGGAGATTTTTTTACCCGAGTTCAGGAGGGTCGGCATGAAGTATTTCCAGTATTTAAGCTTGGAAGAGGAAAAAGATCTCTTCTTCTCGCCGCCGGAGCAATTCGACAACCGTTCGGATAAAGAATTGCTTGCGTATTCGGTTGGCGCTGCCTTGTATATGCCGGCAACTCGTCAAACGATTGCTGATGATATTGTGTTTGGAAAGCATGAAGGACTCGTATCGATGGTCATCGATCTTGAGGATGCGATCGGTGACCACGAGGTTCGGCAGGCGGAGGATTCTTTGCTCCAGCAGCTATTTCGGATATCTTCCTTTATTACGATCGGAACGCTATGCCGGGATAAACTGCCGCTTATTTTCATACGCGTACGTGATGAAGAGCAGCTTGAACGGATGATTGCCCGGCTTGAGCATCATATTGAACTCATTCTTGGTTTTGTTTTTCCGAAATTTTCGCCGGTCAACGGCGGGAGATTTTTCGAAATTTTGCAGCGGTACAATCGGGCAAGAGGAAGCGGCGTTCCCGTATTGTACGGCATGCCGATCCTGGAAATCGCGGGCATTCTGTATAAGGAAACCCGCATCGATACCCTTTTGGCGATTAAGACTATTTTGGACGGCAACAAAGAGTATGTGCTGAATGTCCGCATCGGCGCTACGGATTTTTCCAGTCTATTCGGTTTGCGCAGAAGTCCCGATATGACCATTTATGACATCGCTACGATTCGGGATTGCATAGCCGATATTATTAACATTTTCGGGCGATGGGACAGCCATTACGTCATTTCCGGTCCGGTATGGGAATATTTTTCGAGCCGGGAACGGGTCATCAAGCCTCAATTGAGACAAACTCCTTTTGAAGAAGTATTTGGCAGGCAAGGGCGCAAGCTTCGGCAGCAGTACATTTCCAAATATGTGGACGGCCTCATTCGGGAGGTTATATTGGATAAAGAAAACGGCATTATCGGAAAGACGATCATCCATCCGACACATATCAAGCCCGTACAGTGCCTGTATACCGTAAGTCATGAGGAATATTTGGACGCGGAGAGCATCATCGGCAATACGCATGGTTATCTGGGCGTTCTGAAGAGCGAATATTCGAATAAGATGAACGAAATCAAACCCCATCTGACATGGGCAAGAAGAATAATGGCACGATCAAAAATTTATGGGGTGCTACATGAAAAACAACATTTTATCTCACTCCTGCAACAATCCCATCAAGCTTACCTATGACGTATTGGGGGATTTGAAGGTTCAAGTGAACGTTACCCATAATCCCTATGATATTCCTCCGGATTGTCTGTTTTCCATGGCTGCGAGGGTCAATAAGAAGCGGTCGTTCCTGTTCGTAAGCAAAATTCTCGGCAAGCATATTCCGGTTCAACCGCATGTCTCCCTGTTAAGCGGAGCGTCGCTCTCTCTACTCATTTATGAGCGGGCAGGGGGACAGCGCAAGGAGTCCCTCATGCGGGATATCGTGCAAGCTTTTCAGCAGCCGGCCAAAGCCAGGGAAGCTTATGAAAAGCTTGGCAGGGAAAATCTTGAGCCGCCTATGGAGCTGAAAATGATAGGGTTCGCGGAAACCGCCACCGCCATCGGCCACAGCGCCTATGAGGCGTTCAGGGCGGGCGTCGGTTATTTCCACACGACTCGCGAACAGGTTTTCTTTAGCGGCAGCAGGATCGATTCTGCGATTCATTTTGAGGAAGAACATTCGCATGCGACCTCGCATTATTGTTATCCGCAGGCGGCGAATTTTTTGCAAGGGACTGATCCGGTCGTTTTAATTGACGACGAAATCACGACGGGCAGAACTTCCTTGAATATCATACGCGAAATTCAGCGGAAATACCCCCGCACTACATATATCGTAGCCGCCCTTTTGGATTGGAGGACGGCGGAAGACGAAGAGGCGTACGCCCGCTTGGAGAAGGAGACGGGGATTACGATTCAGGTCGTATCTCTGTTGAAAGGAACGATTCAAGTAACAGGCGGGCCGATCGAGCAAGCGAAGCCTTTGCAAATGAGCGACTCCGTAGTTCGGCCTCAATATGGCGTTGTCAACGTTGCGGAAGATTTTGCCCACATGCCGTTCTATTCTGCAGACTGCAAGGGGGACGTGAACGCAGCCGTTTATTTGCGGCATACGGGCCGGTTCGGCCTGGAACCGGAACATAACCGGGACTTGAATGACTCCATCGCCCGCACGGCGGAAAGGCTGAGAGCATTGAGGCTTGGAGGCAAGACGCTCTGCCTCGGCACCGGCGAGTTCATGTTCATTCCGATGCGGATTGCGGCGGAGATGGGAGATCAGGTCTACTATCAATCGACGACCAGAAGCCCTATACATCCTTCGCCCGAACAAGGCTATGCCATACGATCGGCATACGCGTATTCGTCCCCGGACGACGAGCAAATCATCAATTATTTGTACAATGTGAAGGGACACTCTTACACAGATCTGTTCGTTTTTTTGGAAAGAGAGACCGGGCCCGGGCAGCTGCTGCCGTTAAAAAGGGCATTGGATCAACTGGATATCCCGCAAATTACTTTTGTTTTTTTCTCGCCTCCTACTTACGACTTAAAGGAGCTTTTTCTATGACGAATCCTTTTTTGACCAAAATGGTCCATCCTCCTGTGCCTATGGGCAGTTATTCGCCTGATGACGTCACTTTTTTGTTGAAGGATATTAGCGATGCCAGTCTGGAAAAAGGTACGGAAGACCGGGAGGAAGCCATTCAATCCGGGGTTCATTATTCGGAAATGCTTCCTGTGGAGTATCAACCGTCCGAACCGTATGTTGCGTTATTTCACGAGACGCTGCAGCAGAGCGCGAAAAAAGTCGCGCTTGCCGCCGGCACTGTCGCTGAGCTCATCCTGCACAAAAAAGGAAAACAAGCCGTACTCGTCTCCCTGGCCCGGGCCGGGACACCGATCGGCATTTTAATAAAAAGATACGTCCTTATGAAGTATGGCATAAACTTGAAGCACTACAGCATTTCCATTATTCGTGGCAAGGGAATTGACGAGAATGCACTGATCTACATGCTGCAGGAGCACCAAAGCGAGCATATCCAGTTTGTAGACGGCTGGACCGGCAAAGGAGCCATTCGCCGGGTGCTCGTCGAGGCTTGCAGCCGGTTCGAGGCCGAATACGGCGTCAAGCTCGATGACGATCTTGCGGTCTTGGCGGACCCGGGACACTGTTCGGATACGTATGGGACGAGGGAAGATTTTTTAATTCCGAGCGCGTGTCTGAATTCAACCGTTTCCGGGCTGATGAGCCGGACGGTGCACAGGGAAGACCTCATCGGGCCGACCGATTTTCATGGGGCGAAGTATTACAAGGAATGGCTGGATAACGATGTCTCCGGGCTGTTCATCGACACAATTGCAGCTTATTTTGATGAGATTGGCGCACAGGCCATGGACGATGCACGGAACATACTGAATAGAGATGATGCGCCCACGTGGCAAGGGCTGCGGGACATTGAAGCGATTCAGCGGCATTTTGGCATTGCCGATGTGAATCTTGTAAAGCCGGGCGTCGGCGAAACGACGAGAGTGCTGCTTAGAAGAGTTCCTTGGAAAATTTTGGTCGACCGTTTGGGTAATCCCAATCTTCAGCACATCATGCTTCTGGCTGCCGAGCGCAGCGTGCCAGTAGAGGTTTTCCCAGGATTGACGTATTCCTGCTGCGGAATCATTAAGCCGCTTAAAGGAGAGCGAAACGAATGATCTTTGCCAGTGATTTGGACCAGACTTTGATCTATTCCGAACGGTCGCACGGATTGGAGCTTTCATCGGAGTATCCGATGTCTCCCGCCGAAATCGTTGAAGACCGAGTGCAGTCTTATGTCTCCGATTACGTGCGGCAGCAGCTAAGCACTTTGGACGCCAGGCTGCGGTTCATTCCCGTAACGACCAGAACGATGGCGCAGTACCGGCGGATTCATTTGTTTGCATTGAACATCAAGCCCCAATATGCGATTACAAGCAATGGCGGCAATATACTGGTGGACGGACAGCCGGATCAGGCATGGAACGGGCAGCTGCAGCGGAAAATGCTTCATTCCAGCACCAATTGGCAGGAAGTCCGGCACATTTTTCAAGAAATTGCGGCTCCTGAATGGGTGCTTGGCGAGCGCTTTTGCGACGAGTTGTTTTTTTCGTATGTCATTCAGAGGGAGAAAATGCCGCAGCCGGAAGTACAGCAAGTCTCGGAATTGCTGCAAAGCAAGGGCTGGAACGTCTCCGTCCAGGGCAGAAAAATATATGTGGTGCCCGGCGCAGTCAATAAACAGGACGCAGTCGCTCACCTCCGGGAGATCGTGCAGTCGGACACCGTCATTGCTTCCGGGGATTCTTTGTTGGATCAGGGCATGTTGAATGAAGCCGATTTCGCAGTAGTCCCCAAGCATGGCGAACTGTACAGGGAGCACTTGAAAAAGGGTTCCCCCGCCAACTACCATTTTACGGAAAGATCGGGAATTCGCGCCTCGGATGAAATTGTCGATTACGTCTCGCTGCGGCTATTGGAACATCAGGGCCAGCAACAATAAAAAGGGAGTGCAACTGAAGATGAAGGAACTCCGTGTATGGTTCAACCGCTGGTTTTCCGTAGCTTATCACTATATGACCATGATTCGCGATAACGAGGATGGCAACAAGTTCCGCCTTTACGGAACGCACCCGGACCGCAACCACATGTCCCTTCAGGCCTGCGATTACGCCGAAACCGAGCCTGCTCTCAAAGGAGACGAGTATGTGGAGTTTTGTCTGGAATTTTGCCGAGAGCACGAAATTGACGTGTTCATTCCGAGGCTGCATATGCTGGACATCGCGAAAAATATCGATCGTTTCGAAACGCAGGGCACGCAGGTGATGGTTTGCCGGGATACCGAATTGCTTGAGCGGATGATGGTGAAGCAGAAATTCTACGAATCGGTTGCCCTGACGCAGGTTATGGAAATACCGGAATATGAAGTTGTGGACAATGCGGAAGATTTCAGAAAAGCGTATGAAAAACTGGCGGCCAAAGGGCATAGAGTATGTTTCAAACCGACCAGCGCCGAAGGCGGAATGGGGTTCCGCATTATTGACAATGAACGGGACGAATTGAATGATCTTTTTGGAGCGGTTCACCGGTATATGTCGATCGATCAGGTCTGCGGCATACTTGCCAAAGCCGGCACATTTGACGAGCTTATGGTGATGGAGCACCTGGATGGCTATGAGTACAGCATCGATTGCCTTGCAACGAAGCATGGAGAGCTCGTTGCAGCAGTGCCGCGACGCAAAGCAGGGGGAAGACTTCGGCTGCTTGAGGAGAACGAGGAGCTGTTAGCCATAGCGAACCGGGTAGCCGCTGCATACAAAATTCCTTACAACTACAACATTCAAATGAAGTATAAGGATGGGGTTCCGAAATTGCTGGAAATTAATCCGCGGATGTCCGGCGGTCTTCACGTTTCCTGTTTATCCGGAATTAACTTCCCGTACCTTGCGGTGCAATTGCTGCTTGATGAAGCGATACCCGTTTTGAAGCCGAAGTATAATATTTTGGCCAGTCATGTCGAGAAACCGATGCTGATGCAAACCTTTTAACGTATAGAATGAAGCGCTCCGGCATATCCTCTTAAAAAGGCGATTTTTTAATAGAGGGTGTTGGAGTGATAAGCGGTATCGTTATCGGTTCGATCGTCGTTGTTCTCATTGTCGTTGCAAGCTCGGAAAAAGCGGAATCTATCATGAATGCGAAAAAGTAGGGGGAACAATCTCCCCGCTTTTACATGTGTTTGCTAAGGGGGAGCCATATGCTGGACTTCACATTTGAAATAATAGATAGCAATACGATAAATATCCGGACGCTCTACGGCACGGAATGGTTTACTTTTAATCTGTATTACAATAATGGGAATTGGACGCTTCACCCTTTCGAAGGCATACTGCTGCAAAACAAGGAGATGTGCCGGCTGGTCGTAGGAGAGCTTGTGAAAAATAAAAATTTTCACGTCTTGTGCGCAAAAGAGAACATTGTAATGTCTTCGATCAGGACGAGCATTAATCTCGATCCCCATACAGAAGAGCGGGAGTCGGTACAATCGGAGAGATTGTCCGATGCGCCGGATCATTTGGATGATTTTATCGCAAGCCATACCATGGAAGAAGTGCTGGAATTGGAAATGAATTTCGTTCAGGAGCGAATCCAGCTGTATTCGGGCATTTTGCAAAAAATGTTTCTGCAGCATTACGGCCCTGGAGACCCCGACTTTGACAAAGTTCAAATGCTGCAGCGTATTTACAAAGAAGCTCATGGCAAACTGACCGAGCTGTGCAATCCGGGAGACCCTCGGAAAAGATTTTAGCAGCAGAGAAGCCCTTCTTCCTTATTTGGAATGAAGGGCTATTTTCTTTAATCGCGCACCCGCATGTGCGGTGGTTTGAGAGATCAGGGACTAGCCCCTGTTTGTTCGATTGCGGGTGTAGATCTTGACAGAAAACTTTGTTTGTTTGAACTATAAAAGATTTGCATTTCTAAAATATTTTTCAGGTCATTCAAAAGAATGTAGGTTTTTCGATTTTGCGACTTAAGCGGCTTGGATAAGTTCAGGAATGGTTGATTATTTTTTAGCACGGTTAGTTGATCAGGGGTGAATATCCAGTGATTGTCTTTAAAATACACATTTATGTTTCCTTGATTATCCCGAATTACGATTCCGCCGATTTGATTGACGGTCTCTCTAAGCGGGACATAGTCGAATGTTTGATATAAATCGATGGACCGTTTAAGGATAGCATTGTGTAAGTTCCAAGGCGTTATCGCAGGGTTGCCGGCACTTATTCTAGGAATTTGCAGAGGATCATCGTTTCTGGTAGCTATTTCGCTGGCAGTAGTGAATGCGTATTTGATTCCGGCCTTCCGAATGAGATCGATTGAAGCCTTATTATAACTGCCAAAGGGGTAAGCGTAAGAATCAATGTTGGTCGATGTAATTCGATTCAACTTAGCGATGCATGCTTGGGTATCGTTGGTAATTCTGCTAGTGTAAGCTTCTTCGGTTTCTTGATTTCCGTTTTCGTCAATCCTTGCGGTCAACATGGGCTCGGTGTTATTGATTTTACGATGGAGCCGATCGGAATGGCATTGTATGTCCATTTGATTTTCTGACATTTCCTTTACGTCTTGTTCAGTAAGAGAGGGCAGTTTGCCGCTAAACGGCTGAGTCAAATCTTGAGTGATAACGAAATTAACCGCAGGAATGCCAAGTTCCTTCAATATAGGGTGCGCATATTCGTAAATGCTCTTGTAGCTGTCGTCGAAAGTCACTAACACCGCATTATCGGGCACGGGCTTGCCGGTCATGAAATTTTTGAAATCGTCCATGCTGATAAAGTTATAGCCTTTATTCTTAAGAAATTCCAATTGACTTCGAAACAGCGCAGGGGTAATCGTTACATTGCTTTGATCTGTTGGACTAAGATGATGGTATAATAGTATGGCGACCTGATCCCGATAAAAGTAGCTTGAACCTGATGTGGTGGGGGATAGCAATGTGACGCCAATTAAGAGCAATAAGAAGATTCTCTTTACAATAGTAACCACGATTACACCTCATGCATATGTGTTGGACTCGGAATATCCTGCGATATAAAGTCTGTTGAACTTTTTGTCGTATTTACTCGAAAATCTCATCTAACATAATAATATATGATAGAAAGAGGTTTGTGAATCGAAAGTATTTTCAAAAACGTTTATACTATATTTAACTCAAAAAAAGAGGTGACATCATGGCAACTATTTATGATTTTACAGTACGCAAGTCCAACGGCCAGCGAATTCCATTGTATGAATTTGAAGGAAAACCCGTCGTGATCATCAATACGGCCAGCAAATGTACGTATACTCCTCAATTTGCCGATCTGCAGCACCTTTACGATCAATACCGTGCATCCGGCGTGGAATTTCTAGGATTTCCATGCAATCAATTCGGCGAGCAGGAGCCTGGCAACAATCAGGAAGCGGAAGCATTTTGTCAGATCAATTACGGGGTCAAATTCCCAATCTTATCCAAGATTGAAGTCAACGGTCTGCACGCTCACCCTCTATTCAATTACTTAAAGAATACCGCCCCATTCAAAGGATTCGATGAAACGAATATTAACGTAAAGCTGCTAAAAATGATGATAACCGAGAAAAATCCGGAGTGGCTGCCAGGGGACTCCATCAAATGGAATTTCACCAAATTCCTTATTGATAAGCAAGGGCAAGTTGTCGCAAGGTTCGAACCTACCGACGAAATCGACATGCTCTCGCGAAGTATCGAAGCACAGCTGAACAGCTGATAATTATAAAGCTCTCCCGCCGATGAATTCGTGACAGGGAGAGCTTTTTTTCACTTTTGGTTGCCGCGGTAGCCGGGAGGAGGGAGCTGCATGCGGTGGGGATAATCGGGAGAGATTGTATAACGACCGGAGGGCTATTTTGTTTTGAGTGGATGAAAAATTTAACAATTTGTGTTGAAAAAATAAACAAAATCGCGTAAAATTTGTTTAGGATAACAAAACAGCAAAAGGAAAGCGTGGGATGAGCTTGAAAACAACTCAACTACTGGATCATATGGAAATAGACCGGAATGCGACAAGAAAGCGGGTGGAGGGGGTGCTGGAGACCGCGAGAATTTACCGGCACATCGGCTTCGTACGGCGGGAGACGAAAGTGATCTCCGGCTACGAACCGAGGTTCCACGGAAGCACGAATAAAATCGGCAAAGTGACCGAGCAGGCTGCGGTTTACAACGCGGATACCGAAGAAAAGCTCAGACAGCTGAGCGAGGAGCTGGAACAAGCCTTGCTGTGCCTGGAAAGCAAGGAGCAGGAAATTATTCGCAAACGCTATTTGCAGCGGGAATGCGAATACGATTTTCTGCTCTGCCACGAGGTTAATCTCAGCGAACGGACGTATCGCCGTGTAAAAGCGAGAGCTATCGAGAAGCTTGCTTATATGCTGCGGCTGGAAGTCAGACGGGCTTAACCGGCGCGGTGGCGTCAGGGGGATGACCGCAAGTTGGCCGCTTGTTGGCAGTCCGTTTGGGTTTTATCATGGTATGATCGTAATGTAGACAAATTAGGGAGGCGATCAAGTGGACAAGCAAAGAGAGGGAATAACTCCGGTTAGCAGACCTGAACTGTGCAAAGGCTGCGTCTGGGGGCGCTGGGAAGGAGTGAAGCAGTTTTGCAGCCGGCCTGAGTGCGCCAAGCGGTAAGGTTTGTTTTGAAAAAAAAGTTTTGAATTTCAAAACAAACAGAATGGCTGCCGAAAGGAGGTGATCGACAACATGATTACGGATATTGCAGGCCAAATGGCTCTTTATCTTCAATCTGCGGGACAAGGAACGATCGGCAGCGATCTGGTCATCGATACGGTGCCTGAGGCGCCAGGCGAGCTTATCGTACTCACCCACCATGGCGGCAGCGCGGAGTTCAAGCTTGATGCCCCCGATGTGTGGTGCAAGCTGGCCCTCGTGGCCAGAAGCGCAACTCCTTCCGGGGCGCAGGAGCGCATCTGGAATGTTTTGAGCAAGCTGATCGAGCCCTCCGGCGGTCTCATCGCAGTGAACGGCAGGACGTACACCGCGGAAGTTACGGCGCTGCCTGTAATCCAGGATCGCGACGGAGCCGGCAGATACTTGATGAAAAGCGTCATGATCGTGCGGCAGGTCACGGCGACGCAGGAAGCGTGGATCACGGCGCTGGCCGATTTTAGCGCGGCCGTTCTGGGCACGGGATGGCGGGTGTACCGCGGTTTCGCGGGCACCAGCCGGCCGAGCGTGTCCTGGCAGTGCACAAGCCTGCAGCTGGCCCCGTCCGCGGGGGTTGCGAACAGGCTGAGCAAGCGTTATGCCGGGCGGATTTCAGCCCGCACGACGCAGGAGTACGAGCAAGCCGCACAGGCTTTGCTGGATGCAATGGCCGTCCAAAACAGGCTGCGCCTCGGGCCGGAAAGTGGCAGATGGCTGACGATTTCCCCATCCGGAGCAGAGCTCCAGCCGGCCAATCTGGCAACCGGCATATGCACGGTCACGTTAACGGGTCCGCTTGAACGGCCCGGGGACAACACCCCGCCTATAGCCGGGATGCATGTCGAAACAACAATCCAACAATGAGGTGATGAATGTGGAAGAAACGGTCAATAAGACGGAAGAAAGCTTGTATTCCAAAGAAGAGCTGATGGCAAATTCGCTGGAGCTGTTCGCCTGTACGCCGGAGGTTTTGGCGGGGGCATGGCACGGCAGCGCGGAAAGCAGTTTTACCATTGAAGGCACGAAAGAACTCATTCAAAACTTTTTACAAAGGAAGGTGCAGGTATAAATGGCGGGTGGAACTTGGAATCAGACGGATCGTCCCGTATTGCCGGGATTTTATATGAACTTTGAGGCTGCGGCGTTAAGCGCGATCGAGCCTGGCAGTCAAGGCATTGCAGCTATGCCGGTGAAAGCGAACTGGGGACCGGTTCGTCAGTTTGTGGAAATTGTCAGCGAGCAGGGAATCAATGATACGTATGGCACGGATCTGAGCGGAGGCGCGACGGCTGCGGCTGTATTAAAGCTCTCTTTGCTCGGCGGGCCGAAAAAGGTGCTGGCTTACCGCCTTGCGGATGCGTCCGCGGCCAAAGCTGCCGCGACGCTGAAGGACTCGGCCGGGGCCGACGTGCTGAAGCTGGAAGCGAAGTACGAAGGTACGAGAGGCAACGGCTTCACGGTGATCGTGCAGACGAATCCGGTAGATTCGACGAAAAAAGATTTGAAGCTGCTGGAAGGAACCGCTGTGCTGAAAACTTTCACATTTGCCGGCAACTCCGTTCAGGCTGCGGCTGACAGCGTGAATCAGAATAGCGGCAATGTTTGGATCAACGCCACCGTGCTCGCTCCGGGCAACGGAACGCTGGCTGCAGCTGCCGGAACGGCGCTGACCGGGGGGAACTCCGGCACGAGCGGCATTGCGGCTGCGGATTATGTGAATGCGCTGAGCGTGTTGGAAACGCAAGATTTCCACGTTTTGTCGCTGGACGGCGTATCGGATTCGACCATCCAAACTTCCGTTGCAGCCTGGACTTCCCGTTTGCGCAGCGAAGGCAAAGGCATCATCACCGTGCTCGGCGGCTCCGCAGCGGACGATACGGCTGCCGATGCCGTTAGCAAAGCGGCGGCGCGAAGCGCGTCCTTCAATCACGAAGGCATCGTGAATGTCGGCGTAGGCGCCGTGCTTGACGGCACGAGCTACAGCTCGGCGCAGATCGCGGCTTACGTCGCGGGCCTGATCGCCGGCAAGCGGCTGAGCGAGTCGACGACGTATGCGGCGGCTCCGTTCAGCGACGTCAATCGCCGCTGGACGCGCAGCGAGCAGGAGACGGCCGTGCGCAGCGGGGTGTTCCTGCTGTACCACGACGGCCAAAAGGTAAAGGTGCTGCGCGGCATGAACTCACTGATCAGCCTGCGCCAAGGCCAGAGCACGGCCTGGAAAAAAATCCGCACGATCCGCGTCATGGACGCCATCAACGGCGATTTGCTGCGCACTGCGGAAGACAACTATATCGGCAAGGTGAACAACACCGAGGAAGGCCGCCTTGCGCTCGTTGAAGCGGGCAAGCAGTACATGCTTACATTGTCCCAGGCAGGCGTAATCGATTCAGGCAATTTCAGCGTGTATCTCGATCCGGCCTATTACGGTCAAGGCGCGACGCTTAAGCCGGAGGCGGACCAAGTGTACGTCAAGTGGGAAGCGCGCTTGAGCGATGTCATGGAACAAATTTTCGGAACGTTTATCGTAAATTAAGGAGGCAGAAGCGATGAGTTTAGATGCGAGCAGAGTAATTTTAGGAACGTATGGTCAAGTTTTCATTAATGGGGTCTGGCAAACCAACTTTAATCATATGGAAGCAAATGTGGAAATTCAGAAAAAAGAGCTGAACCTGGCCGGCGATCCGTGGGTGCGCCACAAGCGGGGCCCGCTCAAGGGAACCGGAACGATCAGCGGCTTCAAAGTGACCAGCGATATGATCAGCCGCGGTTTTGAGAAGTTTACGCTGATGTCCAAGCTGGACGATCCGGACGCATACGGCTTTGAGCGCATTACGATCAACAATGTGATGCTGGACAAGCTGCAGCTTGTGAACTGGACGGCCGGCGAAGAAGTCAAGGAAGAAATTTCCTTCACTTTTGAAGGCTACACGTTGAACGATCCCATTAAAGCGGTAAACTAGGAGGCTGACATTCGATGACTGATGAGCAAATTTTGCAAAAGCTGCTGGAAGCGGACCAATTGCCGGAAAAAACGCTGACCCTTCCGCGGATCGGCATTCCCGTAACGCTGCGGGGATTGACAGGCAAGCAGGTGTTCTCGTTAAGAGAACGCTGCACCGAGCGCTCGGACCGCCGAGGCGCCAAAGCGGACAGACTGGACGAAGAGCAATTCAACGTAGCGCTGATTTCGGCTGCAACGGTGTCCCCCAACTGGGGGGACTCCCGGCTGCTGACCAAATATCAGGCGAGCTCGGGCGAAGAGGTCATCAAGCGGATTTTGCTCGCCGGAGAGCTGTCCGCGTTGGGGGACGAGGTATTGGACCTGAGCGGGTTCAACACTTCGCTCGATGAGGTAAAAAACTAATTTCCTCCGGGGGGCTGCCTGCCATGCTTCATTCCATATGGACGCGGCATCATCTGCGCCCCGGAGTTTTCTGGACATTGCCCCGTGGAGAGCAGCTTTTCCTGCTTGCCAGCCTGGAGCTGGAGATCGAGCAGGAGGCCGCTCTCCGGCGGGAACGTGAACGCGCGAGGAGGTGAAAGCGGTGAGTGAAACAGCCGTTCAAGGCAATTTGGCGAGAGTGACCCAAATGCAGGAACGCCTGCGCAGCGCCGCAGACCGGACGAGCCAGTCGCTGCAGCGGATGGAGCAGTATTTTGGGCGTGCCGCATCGGCGGGTACCAAGCTGAGCCAAATTACGGCAAGACCGGCCATTGTGGTCCGGGATTATTTTTCTTTTGCCATCGATCGGCTGCTTCTGCAGCTTGCGAATCTCAGCCGGATGAAAGTGGAGCTGAAGCTGATCGTCAACAATCAGGTGATCGCCAGCGTCAAGCAGCTGAAGCAGCTGCTGCAAGGGCTGGGCGGCTCGATAAAAGTGACCGTGCAAGGCGCGGCCGGCGGTGCTGCCCGATCTGCCCAAGGCGGTGGGGGCGGTGCAGCCGGCGTTATAGGCGACGGCCTCAAGAGCATAGGCGCCGGAATCAAAAGCATAGGCGAAGGGATCGGCAGCATAGGCGACGGGTTTAAAAACATCGGAGCTGGAATCGGCAGCATCGGAGATGGCCTCAAGAACATCGGAGCTGGAATCGGCAGCATAGGCGACGGGTTCAAGAACATCGGTGCAGGAATCGGCAGCATCGGAGATGGTCTCAAAGGCGTCGGTGACGGAATCGGCGGCATTGGAGATGGCCTCAAGGGTGTCGGTGACGGAATTGGCGGCATCGGAGATGGCCTCAAGGGCGTCGGCGACGGAATCGGCAGCATAGGAACCGGGATCAAGGGCGTTGGTGACGGAATTGGCAGCATAGGAACCGGGATCAAGGGCGTTGGTGACGGAATTGGCAGCATAGGAACCGGGATCAAGGGCGTCGGCGACGGAATCGGCAGCATAGGAACCGGGATCAAGGGCGTCGGAGACGGAATCGGCAGCATTGGAACTGGCATCAAAGGCATCGGCGACGGAATTGGAAACATTGGAGCGGGAATCGGCAGCATCGGAGACGGCTTCAAAAGCATCGCCGATGGAATTAGCGCTGTAGGAGCGAGCATAGGCAGCATAGGCGACGGCATCAAGAGCATCGGCGACGGAATCGGAAATATTGGAGCCGGAATTGGCAGCATAGGAGACGGCTTCAAGAGTGTCGGAGACGGAATCGCAAATATTGGAGCCGGAATCGGCAGCATAGGCGATGGCTTCAAGAGTATTGGCGACGGAATCGGAAATATTGGAGCTGGAATCGGCAGCATAGGTGACGGTTTCAAGAGTGTCGGTGACGGTATCACAAATATTGGAGCCGGGATCGGCAGTATCGGTGATGGCTTCAAGAGTATCGGCGATGGAATCAAAAATATTGGGGCCGGAATCGGCAGTATCGGTGATGGCTTCAAAAACATTGGAGCCGGAATCGGTAGTATAGGGGACGGTTTCAAAGGTATTGGTACCGGAATTGGCAGTATCGGCGAAGGAATCGGCACCGTTGGCACAGGCTTTAAAACCTTAGGTGACGGAATCGGCAGCATCGGTACAGCGCTTAAAGGCTTCGGAGCCGCTTTGAAGGAAATTATACAAGCGTTGAGAGGCTTGAAAGACGTATTTAAGGGCTGCGGAAACATATGCGGCTCCGGGTCCAAGACAACCAAGCCTACTGCCGGCAGTAAGACAGCATGCAAATGCAACGATAAAACGGATCCCAAGACAACGGGAAAAACCGATTCTAAGGTTTCGCAAAAGACAGACCCCGCTACGAAAGGCAGAACGGACTCGAAACTTGGAGATTTAACAGACACCGTGACTGCAGAGAAAACGGATCCGAAGCTTAAAGAAAAAACGGAATCCGATGCAAAAGCTAAAACCGACTCTAAAGCAAAAGATGCTACAGCAACTAAGGCTGCGGAAACGACTGAGCCTAAATCTGTCGCTAATTCTTCTCCAAAAGTGGACGCGGCTTCGTCTTCGGCCCCTAGAACTTCGAAAGCAGGCGGTTTGAAAAGCTTGCTGAAGGGCGGAGGAAAAGCCGTCAAAATGCTCGGCAAGGCTGCATCGAAGATGGCTGCGCCCCTTGGAATCGCTATGTCCATAGCGGATATCGCTACTTCCGATAACAAACCGAAGGCGGCCGTTTCGGCTGTAGCGGGTACTGCCGGGGCTGCGCTTGGAGCAACAATCGGAACTTTTCTTCTCCCTGGAATCGGCACTGCTATCGGCGGTGCACTCGGCGGAATGGCGGGGGATGCTTTGGGCGAGTGGGTCGGAAATAAATTTTTCGGAGACAAAAAGCCGGCGGCCGATAAGGCGGACCAGATCGATTTGGTACCGCAAGATCGTCCGTCCGTCGCTGCGTCTGCCGTTAACGCAATCCCTCCGGCAAATCAGGTTTCAGACCAGCCGATAGATGCAAGCAGCAAGTATGACATTAAGGTGGATGGAGTCGCGGTTAATTTTCCGAAAGAAGAAGTGAACAAGGACGAATTAGCCCTAACGATTGGCCGGCAGATCGTGCAGCAAATGAACACGGTTATGCCCAATCTCGCATAAAGTCGTGGTGAACAAACAATGAATAAATATGAAAACATAGATATAACGCTGGAAGATCCGTCTGGAACGAAGCTTCATTTTCCCGTTAATCCGACGGAAATCAATATTCGCAGGGACAAAAGCTTTGAAACGCTCACAATTGTTCACGGCGGGGAGCTGGATGTGCCGCAGGGCGTGAAGGTGAAGGAAATCACCTTCTCTTCCTTTTTCCCCAACCCTGATCAATATGATTCCAGCTATTGCAGGTACAAGCCGCTGCCCGACCCGCAGATTACTATGAATCAATTGAATACATGGATGGAGAACAAGCAGCCGCTGCGGTTGATTATAACAGGCACGGCTGTGAATGTGCTCGTCATGCTATCCGCCCATAACAGCAGCTTCAAGGGCGGCGAGGTGGGCGATGTCTACTTCGATCTTACGTTCCGCACATGGCAGGACTATAAAATCCGCACGCTTGCCGAACGCGAGGGCGGCGATTCGTCCGGCGCACCCCGCGCCGACATCAAGCCCGTTCCTGTCCTGTATACCGTCAAGTCCGGGGACACGCTGTGGGGCATTGCCAAATTAATGCTCGGTTCCGGCGGCCGCTGGCGGGAAATTTACGATGCGAATCAGGAGACGATCGGGCCTAATCCTGATCTTATTTTTCCCGGGCAGGAGTTGGTCATGCCGTGAAATCGCCCGAAAACGGATACGCATACGATGTAATCCTGGACAACAAATATTCGCTGCATGACGTTATTCACGAGCTGACGCTTGAAGAGTCATTGGATGAGATTTCGTACAGAGCGCTTGCAACGGTTGCGGTTACCGACGATTTTCCAGGCGCATCTCCTGGACAGGACATTCGTGTGACAGGGATTCCTTTTGGCGGCAGCGTGGTGCAAAATCTTTTGTCCCCTGCGGTTATTTGGCAGTGCGAGAACAGCTACGGCCAAAGCGACCGCTTGGCCATTACGATATACGATCGAACGATTTATTTGGCCAAATCGGAGGATGAGTATTTGTTTCCGAACGGGACCACAGCGAGCGAACGGATTCGCAAGTATGCGGAGGATTGGAACATTAAGATCGCTTCGCTGCCGGATACGGGCGTTGCCCTCAGTAAAGCGCTGTACCGCACGGAGTCGATTTATTCCATGATGATGAAGGATTTGAAGGAGACGGCAAAAAAAGGCGGACCGATGTACAGGCCGAGGATGACGGCGAACGGGCTTGAACTGGTGCAAATCGGCGGAAACGAAACGGTGTGGTCGCTGGAGCCTTCCGTGAATGTACAGAGCATCACCCAGAATCGAACGCTGGAAGGGACGATTACCAAGGTGAAAGTGCTCGGCACCAAAAACGGCAGCGACGATTCCGCATCCCAGGTGCTGGCGGTCGAAACCGGGGATACGGAAGCTTTCGGCACTTTGCAAAAAATCGTGCAGGATAGCAGCTACCAATCGGTGGAAGAGGCGAAGGAGGCGGCGCACGCTCTTTTATCCGGCATTCAGGAGACGCTTAGCGTAACATCGATCGATGTCAATACGATTCGCGCCGGCGATAAAGTTGACCTGGCCGGAAGCGGGATGGAGCTTATCGCCATGTCGGTGCGCCACGAGTTGGGCGATCCCGGCAAAATGGTGCTCGAACTGGGCAGCCCCGCGCTGGTGAGAAGGAGGCATTACATTGAATAATCCGTATAAAAAACTGGCGTCCATATTGGACGCGCGCATGTCCGGCCACGCAGCCGCAGCGGTTACGGGCTTGCCCGCAGAGCTGGGTACGATCACGACGAACGGGCTCAAGCTGGACAGCTTGAAAACCGAGATCGCGGACTATTACGTCGCAGATTGGGTGGCAAAGCTTCATTTGCCCGCGTTCACGCTGACAGGCACTGTGACCGGCAGCATTTCGGGCCAGGGCACGTTTGCTTTTGATGCGGCGGAAGTGGAGGAGGTTCGGCTGGAGTTTCAGCAGGGCTTAAAGCCGGGCGACCGCGTGCTGGCTATTCCGGTGGAGAGCGGGAACGATGCGGTAATTATTTGCAAGGTGGTGAAATAATGTGCCGAACTTATTTCCTGCTTCATTAACCTGGGCCGCAAACGCCGGGAATTCAGGCTCGCAACTAGGGACGGTCAAATTCGGGCGCAGTCCCAAATTCGATCATGCCAAGGGCGATTTTGCAACGACCTCTACGGGTAAAATCGCGGAATGCACCGATTCGGAAGCATGGCTGGAATGGTGTCAAAAGGCGCTGCGCACCCAGCGGTATATGTTTTTGGTCTACTCCCGGAATTATGGTCAGGAGTATGAAGATTTGATCGCCCGCGGACTGACCCGCGAAGCCAATGAGCTGGAAATTGCGCGAATCACGACGGAGACGCTGAAAGTCGACCCCCGGACGGCTGACGTCCGCAATTTTTCTTTTCAATGGGCGGACGGGGCTTGTTATTTTCAATGTGAAATTACGAATGTGCGCGGGAAAAAAGCAACGATGACAGAAAGTGTGGTGACAAGTTAATATGGCAGTTTTGCCTGACTATTTAACCGAGCAAACCGAAGAGGCGATCCGGCGCCGCATGCTGGACAGCTTGCCTTCGGATTTGGATCAATCGGAAGGTTCGTTCATTTGGGATGCCGTTTCGCCCGCTGCGATTGAGCTGGCGCTTGCGGCGATCCAGGCGCAGGAGGTGCTGCGGCGCGGTTTTGCCGGGACTACCTTCGGCGCATACCTGGATTTGCGCTGCGCCGAGCACGGCGTGACGCGCAGGCCTGCGGTCAAAGCGGGCGGCAAAGTGAAATTTGCCGGAACCGCAGGAACGGTTGTCCCCGCCGGGACGCGCGTGGGAACGGCTGCGGATGCCGTGCATGGGACGGCTTCCGTTATTTTTGAGACGTTGGAGGCCGTCACTCTCGACGGTTCAGGAACGGGTGTCGCGCCGGTCGCAGCCGTCGAGGGGGGCGTTAAAGGCAACGTGCCGAGCGGAGGGATCAGTCTTTTGATCACCTATGTTGCGGGCGTAACCGGTGTAGTCAACACGGATGCGACAACCGGGGGGATGGATGTGGAGAGCGATGCGACGCTGCTCAATCGGTATTACGCCAAAGTCCGCTCCCCCGGCACTAGCGGTAACAAGGCGGATTATTTGAACTGGGCGCTGGAGGTGCCGGGAGTCGGGGGCGCGCAGGTGCTTCCTTTGTGGAACGGCCCGGGCACCGTCAAAGTGGTGGTCATCGGCACGGATAGCCGGACCGCTTCGCCTGAAATTGTTGCTGCCGTGCAGCAATACATTTATCCTAATCCTCCGCTGACAGGCAAAGCCCCGATCGGGGCGATTGTTTCGGTTGTGAAAGCTGTGGAAGTGAGCGCCAATATCAGCGCCCAGCTCACCTTGACGGGAACTCGCACGCTGGCGCAGGTGAAGAGCGATTTTACGGAGGCCGTTCGCAAATATTTGGCTGAGCTGGCTTTTGCCGCCGATCCGACGGTGCGCTATGTGCGCGTCGGCTCTCTGCTTTTGGACATCGACGGCGTGCAGGATTATGCCGGCTTGCAGATCAACGGCGGAACGTCGAACGTCGCAATCGGCGCGGAAAAAATCGCCGTCACAGGGACGGTGACGTTCACATGACAGCTTGGACATCGGCCGGCGGTCCGCGCATGTTGGGCTATCTCCCGGCTTATTATGAAACCTCCCGGGTGATGGGGGCTATTTTGGACGCTCACGGCGGGGAGCTGGACAAGCTTCAATCGGCGCTGCGGGAGACGCTCGATCAGTTTTTCGTCAGCTCGGCGACGTGGGGGCTCGACGCCTGGGAAGCGGAGCTGGGCATCAGCTCCGATCCGGGCAAACCCGATGACCAGCGGAGAGCGGTCATCAATTCGAAGCTGCGGGGCGTCGGCACCGTGACCGTCGACCTGATCCGGAACGTAGCGGAAGCCTACGACCGCGGGGAGGTAGACGTCACCCAGCAGGCGTCCGCTTACCAGTTCACGGTAAGATTCGTGGACACGCTGGGTGCGCCGCCGAATCTCGCCGACCTTAAGGCGGCGATTGAGGAGATCAAGCCTGCGCATTTGCAGGTGGTGTATCAGTACAAATATTTATTACTGAATCAAGTTCATCAAACGATGACGATCAACCAAATTCAAACGAGGAAATTGACGGATTTCGCTCCGTTCATTCCTCTCTAAGATGGAGGGAACAATAAATGCCAAGCACGACAACGAATTTGGGCCTCTACAAAAAAAATCCGGCATCGGACGGAAATGATACCTTCGACATCAATACGATGCTCAATGACAACTGGGACAAAATTGATGCGCAGCTAGGCGCTCAGGTCGCAGCAAATCCTGGGGCAACGTCAGTGAACTTGTCGAACGGGCTCCAGGTAGTGAACGCCGCGAAAACTTCGCCGTTTAATCTGACGAGCATCCAGGGCGGCACGTTGGTGAACCTGCTGGGGCGGGATGGGAATTGTACTAGTCTTACTCCGTTTGTGGTAAGTGGTTCAGGTACAGTTACAGTAGATTCAACTGTCTCAAAATATGGGACAACTTCGATTAAACTTGTTGAATCTAATACAACAGCATACATCTATAAAAACAATATCCCTGTTACTACAGGTAAATTTTATATGGTGGCGATGGATGCTTATCTTACTTCTACTTCTGGTGGTACTAATTTTGTTGTTAACGTACAGCAAAACAATATCGGGACAGTTATTGCATCATCTTCTATTTTTTCCTTTGATAATACGAAGCTTAACCAGTGGCAAACTGTGGTTACTGTATTCTCCGGCGCTTCTTTTACAGGCGGTTTATGTTCGTTAGTTTTTGGTCTTACGACTGGGACTGCAACGGGTTATATCGATGGTTTACGGCTATATGAAATAAGTTCAGCGGAGTATGTAAATTTTAACAATCAAACTATTTCACAAATCACCACCAAATACCCCTACGTAGACGATGTGAAGCACATTACAGCACCATATGTCTATAGGTATGGGGAAAACCTGTTGCCGCAATTTAATGAGTGGGTAGATTTCATCACTTCAGGTACAAAATATTTAGTCGAACCTTATACTTTAAATCTTGTGAAAACAGCAGGTAATTTTAGTGGTAATTACGTCGAAATATCTGTTATACCCAATCAATCGTACACATTTACCACTACTGTTAATGTCTCTGGTATTAATGGAACCACTATATATGGGGCGTATTACAATTTACAGCCAATTGATTCCTATGGTAACCTATTGACTGATTTGGGCTCATCCCCATACGTTACCACTAATGGAACTACAGTAATAAACAAAACGGTTACAATACCTTCTAATGCTGTGAAGTTGAGGATTTCCTTAGCCGTAGATTCAGCGGTAAGCGGAACGATTACGTTCTCAAGCCCTATGCTCAACCTTGGATCAATAGCCAAACCATTCAAACCGCGTAATGACGATTATCTATACATTCCGAACGTCCAGCTTGCCTCCAGTTTAGACGGAACTGTATATGACACGCTATTCAAGCGTGATGGCAAGTATTGGCGCGAGAATCGTTTTGCGAGAGATGTTGTGCTAGATGGCAGTTTATCGTGGTTGTTTGATCAAAGTAAAACTGGGTATAAAGCAGTGTTTTTTTCCGGGACAGGACTAGGAGGGTACAAACAATTTACTGAATCTGTTGTCAAATACGATGGGAAAATAGTGCGTTCAACTATGGATGCAGCGACTTATTTGTCAGCAGCCGATCAAAGCATTCTGAACGGTGCTGGTATAAATATTACTATTCCAAATACAGATTCAGGCTGGGGAGATAATTACACGCCTTCGACACCCGAGATACAGGCATATTTTTATGGTTGGAGAATGGGTGTATGGAATGGCACGAGTTTTACAGCAGGATACAACGGAAGCGGTACAAAGGCATGGGTTAAAATGGATGGAAACGCGCCTACAACGACACTACAGACCGTATCCTATGCAGGGTACACTCCTTACAAACTCACATACCAACTTGCTACTCCAACATTCGAAGAAATCGCTGTAGAAGGCAGCATTTCGCTTCACGAAGGAATGAATCAGATTGAAGTTGGAACGGGTATGATTGTGCGGGAGAAGGCGAATCCAGTTTATTACCCAACTAATAATGAGTACTTGATAAATAACACCGCATTTCCCATGTCACAGTTACGCTATAGGACATTAAAAATTATTAGTGTATTTAAAAATGGGCGAGTAGACCCGCAATGGTCATATCCTTCAGGAACGCCATATGGATATGCTCAAGCCCGTATCGCTACTGCTAATTACGATTCAACCGCCACTTACGAAGTGACTTATCTCACTATCGATCAGTACTTTATATCTGCTCCTTTGATACAAATCAACGGAGAGTACGTAGGCAACCTAAAAACTGTTGTCGATGCACTAGCTGCAAATCAAGCAGATGCAGAGGCGCGGATAAGTACTACAGAGAACTTGGCGAGACAGGTCTACCAAGTGCCCAGACAAACTAGGCAAGCCACTACGCTATACGTCGATGCGACAAACGGAGCAGATAACAATGACGGAAGCGCAGGAAAGCCTTTCAAAACGATCATGAAAGCAATAAATAGCGTTCCGCAAATTTTGAATCATGTTTACAATATCAATGTCGCTGCAGGTACTTACAATGAAAATGTCGTTATTCAAGGATATAGTGGTTCCGGTCAATTATCCTTGAATGGAGATACGGCTGTTTCCTCAAATTACTCTGTAAGTACTATAGGTGTTTATAATTGTGTTTGCCCTGTGAATGTAAGAGGTTTTAATGCAACATCAACATCGATCGACTCGTATGTTGTAGCTCGTTCTTCTTACGTATTTCTTAATTATTGCAATTCTACAGGTTCTTGGGCAGGAAATGGATTGTATGCTGTCAGTTGCAACGCAATCATTTCGAATAGTGTTATCTCAAATAAAGCACAAGCAATCCTATGTGATTATAATTCAAATATATATAGTGACACCAATTTAGGTGCAAACAATTCGGTCGGTCTATACGCATATCATGGCGGAAAAATAGCAAAAAGAGGTACGCAACCCAATGGCACCATTCCCGAATATGTTGATTTTGGTGGCATGATTAATCTTCAAGGCGTTAATAACCCTTGGGGAGATAACAACAGTGCTGTGAGTAAAACAACAAATGGCTATCAAAAGATTCCTAGCGGAATTATCATCGAATGGGGGATAGTTACAGTGACAGGTGGTTCGAGTGCGGCTGTTACGTTCCCTATTGCGTTTCCTAACTTCTGTATGAATGTGTATATAACAGTCGAAAGTGGGACACCAACTGATACAGCCTCTGCCGGAAGTTACACTAATTCTGGATGCACTGTCTGGGTTAGTGGAACAGGCACAAAAACTGTTCATTACTTCGCTATTGGATACTAATAAGAGGGGGGAACGCTATGACGCTGCATTATGCAGACTATGACATAACCGGAAATATCATTGCTTTTTATAACGAAGATATATGGGATGGTACTAAAATTCCGACGACTGCAATTCTGATCTCAGAGGAACAATGGCATGACGCAATTGCTAATCAAGATAAATACGTTATTCAAAGCGGAAAATTTATTCAACCAACCGAAGAACAAAAAAAAAAAATGGAATGCGATTGAACACCTTTACCCTACTGCTGTTCGTATGGTTGACTATATCGTCCAAGACGACAGCGACGGTAAAGGTCCATACATCGCGCAATGGAACCTGGACGCAGCGCAGCCGACGGAAGAAGAACTCCAGGCGGCATGGGAAGCGTATCAAGCAGCGGAAGCGTCCAAGCCGGCTGTGCTGACCGCAGAGCAGCAAATATCGACGCTGCAGGCTGAAAATGCCAAGCTGAAAAACGATAATGTCGCAACCATGGAAGCTGTGGCAGAAGTTTACGAGATGCTGCTTAAGCTGCAAGGAGGGAAATAGATTGGTTCAGGTATACTACATGCTCGTCAAAGAAGGCCGGCGCACGATGGATCAGGTGCCGGAACGGCACAGGGCGGATGTGCAGGCTCTGCTCGACGCAGACCAAGATCCGGCGACTGCGAAAAAGGGCGACTAGCCTTTGAGAATTCCCACCGCCCCACCAAAAAAACAGGCTCCCAATAACAGGAGCCTGTTTCCCATTCAAAGGCATGACAAACCATGCCGCAGCAGAAAGGAGAAAAAACGATGAACCAAGCCGTGTTTAACTTCGTCTCGGCGGTGGTCGGGACGCTCATTACGTATGCTTTTGGCGGTTGGAATGAGCTTCTCGGCTTGTTTGTTACCGCGATTGTGATCGATTATGCGACGGGGATTGTCGCGTCGATGAAAGAGCACAAGGGCCTCAACAGCCAGGTCGGCTTTTGGGGCCTTACCCGCAAAGGGCTGATGCTGCTTGTCATCATGCTGGCGCACCGTCTGGATTTGATCATTGGCGGCGATTTACTGATGACGGGGGCGATTTATTTTTATTTGGCCAATGAATTCATTTCGATTACTGAAAATTACGGAAGAATGGGGCTGCCGCTGCCTGATCAAGTGAAGCAAATTATTCAAGTGCTCAGAAATAAGGGGGAAGGTCGTGAATGAATAATAAGGAAGCGTTTATTTCGCAAATTGTCGGGGCGGCGCAGGCGGATATGCGGGAGTACGGCATTCTTGCCAGTGTGACGATTGCGCAGGCGATTTTGGAAAGCGGTTGGGGGCAGTCGGCCCCCGGCAACAATTTGTTCGGCATTAAGGGAAGCGGGCAGCAGCTGACGACCCAGGAATACATCAACGGCAAGTGGGTGCAGATCGTGGACGGGTTTCGCGTGTATGCGAGCTGGGCCGACAGCATTCGCGATCATTCTTTGCTTTTGGTCGGCAATGCCAGGTACCGCGCTGTTCTCCAAGAGCGGGATTATAAGGCGGCTTGTCAGGCGCTGCAGAGCGCGGGGTATGCGACGGACCCGCAATATGCCGCCAAGCTGATGGCGATTATCGACACGAACGGGCTTACCAGTTACGATATATGTCCGGAGGACGATACGAAGGGGGAAACTGAGATTATGATGAGCGTTGAGGACGCTAATAAAGTGATCGGCTTTTTATCCGCCGCGTGGCAGAGCACGGACAATCAGGAAGCCAAGGACGAGTTCCACCGGCTTGCCAATGAGCTGCGCAAGGTGTCCGGGCAAGCGGTGGAATAAGCTTTTGCTGTGTCCGATTGTACAACTCCAACATAAACTATCTTAAGAGAAAAAGTAGGAGAGGTCAGATAGGAGTCTGCCGCTGAATCTAGCGGGAGGCTGCTTATGCCAGGTGGACTCATACGTTTAACTCATCAGACTGAGAAAGGAGTTGGAGTTGTATGGCGGACAACAGTTCGAACAGTTCAGGCGGTTCAAGCAGTTCAGGCAATTCAAACAGTTCAAACAGTTCATCATTGGCGCAAACGGCGACAAATTATTTTGTGCAGGAAGGCATCGCGGACGGCAGCCGCCCTCAAGATTACGTCACACGGGAGGAAATGTGGACGCTGCTGTACAGTCAAATGCAAGCCGACATGGCAAAAGGCAAGGTAAGTCTGGCCAATTTCCCAAGGCTGGCCGGGGAGACGACGGATGACGCAAGATTCCAGAGGGCGTTCAATTTCCTCGGAACGGAAGGCACCCTCTATGTGCCGAGCGGCATTTATACGGTGCAGTCAACGATAGCGCCCAAGGTTCAAACGATTCCCAATGTCGCGCGCTTAGGCGGGTTCACCATTATGGGCGACAATATGTACACTTCGGTCATCAAATACACGGGTACAGGTTACTGTTTCGATTTTACGGTGAATCAAAATCTGGTAGACGCCTTGTCGGTCGTCAATATCCAGATCGATACGACTACGGGCGGGGGTATCCGGCTTCCGCAGGGGGGACAGCTTTATTTTGACGGATTTTTCCAAAATGGTTGCGCTTCCGGAAAATGGGGCATTTACATGGACGGACAGTTTCAATCCGGATACGGCGTGTATATGATTGAAATTTCACGTTCCCGATTTTGGCGGGATGCGTCGTTGGGCGGTTACCAGGGCCAAGCCATCTATGTGCTGGATTACCATACGCTGAACGTGAAGCAGACATTCATTTCCCAGATGCGATATGACGGGTCGGTCATTGTCATCAAAGACGGCAAGAACTGCTCGTTCCGCGATGTCGCCATCGAGGGCTCGAATACGACTTCCGTCAAGCAGATGATGCTTGAGTTCCAGGGCTTCAACTCCAATATAACGCTGGAAAATTTGTATCTGGAAGGAAACTGGAATACGGGTATTTATTTCGATCCGGCGGGGGCTGCCAAAAACGTCAATGTATACGGCCTGTATGCGTGGTGCTACAACCGCAAGGAGTCTGTCGCGATGGTGACCGGGCCGAACGACAACGTGAACATCGAAGGGCTCGTGTACAAGTGCGATTCGAGCGACGGCAGCGTGAATCCGATTATTAACGATGCGCAGAACCGTGTCCGCATTCTCGATTTTATGAACGATTCCCCGCAACCGAACCAGAAAAATCGCTCGATCAAGCAGAGAAGTTTTCAGATGATTACGGACAATTTCCTGGACAATATCATTACCAAAAGAGACAAGTTCGAGCTCCCGTTTTCGCAGACGATCAATACGTTCATCACCCTCCCGACGCCAGGCACGTATTTGCTGTCGGTCACGGTGATGAGAAATGATTTGAACCACGGCAGCACGGCTTACTATATCGTTAGCTATGACGATAAAACGTACGATTTTGCCGATGTGCAGAAGCTCGGAAACACGATCAAAAAAGGGGACGCCCCGTTCATCCCGAGCTTTACCGCTACGGTCAACAGCCAGGGACTGGTGTTCATCAACGGTTCGGGGCCTTCGGCGCAAATCTGGTACTTGTATTACGGATTTGTTTTAATCGCGCAAACGACCTATTAATGCTCATACCGAGATTCGCAGGACTGCCGCAGAGGGCAGTCTTTTGTTGTTAAACTAAGGCATTTAGTTAAAAATGTGAGTTTTCGCACAATTTAATAGCCCGGGAACTTGTAATTGCACAAATCAAATGATACAATTTGTATCAAAACCTAACAAGGATGTGCAGCATGTGAAACGCTGGAAGATTATCGCGTTAAGTTCTGCTATTGCCAGTACCTTGTTGTTGGGCAGCTGCGCATACTGGGAGCTTGAGCCCGGTCGCCATTTTCAGAAAAGTGAAGTGCCGGTTCTTTCGACACCCGTGGGAACAGCGGGAGACGCTGCGGAAGCGGTCCCTACGGATAATCGCCAGAACCCCGCATCCCCGCAAGCTTCGGCATTCAATGTCCTGCTGCTTGGCATCGATGCCAGGGGCAGCGAGATTTCGCGGACGGATGTCATTATGGTTATACATGTCGTGCCTTCCGAGAAGAAAGCGAACGTCCTGTCGCTTCCTAGAGACACGCGGATCTATTTGCGAGATGTGGGGTATACCAAAATCAATCATGCCCACGCTGTCGGCGAAGCGAAAGGGGGGAATCATCAAGGAACGGAAGAGGCGATGCAGGCCGTTAGCGATTTTTTGAAAATACCGATTAATTACTATGTGAAAACGAATTTTCAGGGATTCGAGCATTTTATCGATGCGGTCGGCGGCGTTGATGTGGATTTGCCAAAGCAGCTGCATTTGCGCAGTACCCAAAAGGATTTGCCGGCAGGCAAACAAAGATTGGACGGCGCTATGGCGCTCAGCCTGGTCAGAGAGCGTTGGGCTTTCCCCGACGGAGACTTCGGACGACAAAACGAACAGTATCAAGTGCTGCGCAATATCGCAGCCGAAGCGCTTGCCCCCCAAAATATGAAAAAGACAGTCGAACTTGTCACGTCCATGAAAAAAGATATCCTTGACACCAATTTTCATGACAGCGATATCATAAGCTTGGCATGGATGCTGGAAGGCATGAAAGAGTCCGACTTTCAATACGCGCAAATTCCCGGCCAAAGCGGATACAATGAAGACCCGTTGGTCCATGCCCAATTGTATTACTGGCTGCCCGACATGGCAAAGGTCAAGGAAATCGTTGAAAAGCTGTTTTCCTGAGACTGCGGTTAACTAAAGCAAAGGAGTGAAGCTGATATGCAAATCGTTCAACCTATACGAGATCACGAGAAGATTGAAGAGATTCAAGAAATTTTGAAAAGACAGTCGATGCGCGATTGGTTGTTGTTCACTATAGGCATTAATTCGGGCCTGCATCTGAACGACCTGCTGACTTTGAAGGTCAAGGACTTGAAGGGCAAGAGCAGAGTAACGATCCGGGAAGAGAAAACCCGCAAGGAAAAAACGTTCGTCATCCAGCAGCAGCTTTCCGAGAAGATCAACGAGTACATCGCTTATATGAGTGACGAGGATTTTCTCTTTCCGTCCCAGCGAACGGGAAGGCCGATTAAACGCATTCGCGTATACCGTATTTTGAACGAAGCGGCGAAGCAGGCGGGGCTGGACGATATCGGCACACACACTTTGCGCAAAACGTTCGGCTATCACTACTATCAAAAGACGAAGAACATATCCGTTCTCCGCGATCTGTTCAATCACTCTGCGCCTTCGGTCACGTTGAAATATATCGGAATCGGGAACGAGCAGCAAACGGCGAGAGGCTGATTAGCCAAATGATGCCGCTTACATTCGTGTGACTTCACACATCATGTATGATATGATACAAAATGTATCATATTCGATAGGCAGGTGTCCAACCGCTGATGAAAAAGCGAAGGATTACGGTACTATGGAGTTTGGCATGGCTGATGCTGTTTCCTTTAACCGCGTTCTCCGCGGACGTCCCCCGGACGGCCGTCTATTTGGAGCCTGCGGACCAATCGGTCATCACCGCCGATTTGCTGCATGCCGCTGCAGCGGCGCCTCCCGGCGAGGCCGGCGCACAAGTGAAGCTGATGCTGCTGGATGAGAACAATCATCTTTTTGCGGAAGCGGAGGGGCAGGGGCGTGTAGAACGCGATTTCGATATCTCCGCTTATCGGAACCGGATCGTTTATTTGCAAGCCGAGGTATCGGATGCGGCGGGCGGCGGAGTTAGAACCCTTTATCATACTTTGTATGCGGACAATGGCCTGCGGCTGGTCAAGCTGCGGCAAGTTCCGGGCGTCATCGACGATTTCGACGAAAACCGGATCCTGTATACAGCTTATGATAAAAGGCTCCATTTGCTGGATGGCGAGGGCGGTCCCGATACGGTTGTATACGCGAAGCCCGATAAAATAGGCGCAAAGCTTACTCCGTCAGGCGCCGTGTTCACCGCGGGACTGTACGGGGACGGCTACGCTCATACGCTGCTCTGGAAAGACGGCTCGGCGGCGGACACGGGGCTGAACTATTTTGAAACGTGCTGCGACGGCGGCGACAGGCTCCAGGTCGCGGGCAGCTATGTGCTGCGGCCGGGTACGCACCGGGTTGACTGGATCGATTCAGCGACCGGCGAAGCGCGGAAATATCCCCTTCAAGGCACGTCCGCCTACGGCGCCAGCTTGAACATAAACGGCGAGTTCGTTTACTCGGGGACGGCCCGGGGAGACAAACTGACGCAGATTTACCGCTATGCGCAAGGGCAAAGCAGCCTCATCATTCCGCACCGGGAGCGTGCCAGCTATAATCCGGTATGGGACGGGCGCACGATCGTCTTCATCGGGGAAGGCGGCAAGCTGCTGAAGAAGCGGGACGGCGTCATCACCGAGCTTGGGCCGGCTGCGCCGCAAGGCACGTACGTTTATCCCCACGCCGATTATGAAATCGCGCAGGGCTGGATCGCTTTTACGAAGCAGTCGGGGGACGGGACCCGGCAAATTTATGTGCAGTCGCCTTCAGGCTCAGTGACGCAGGCAACTTACCTGCCAGTGGACGTGGACCGACCGAAGATCGACAAGCTGGCTCCTGACGGCACGCTAACCTACACGTTCGACAAGCAATTGTTTCTGATTGCGCCAGGTCAAGCGGCATCGATCGATTTGGGCTACGGCGGCGGAATGACCAAATGGCTGCACGGCTCGTGGTACAAAGCAGTGGGCGGCACGCTGTTCAAAATGAATACGGACGCAGCAGAATGACTCCATGGATCTAGGTCCATGGGGTCTTTTTTGTTTTTGTGCTAGGGATGTGCCTTTTTTGCCATAAATCGGCTTTATATTGTGATTTTCGTCACATGAATGCGTCCGAATCCTCCCTATAATCATGATCATAAGAAAGGGGGGCGTTATTTTGGACGCTTTGGATTGGAGCAGATGGCAGTTTGCAATAACGACGGTTTATCACTTTTTTTTCGTCCCGCTATCGATCGGGCTCGCGTTTTTGATCGCTTTTATGCAGACGCTGTACGTAGTGAAACATGATGACAAATACAAAATGATGGCCAAATTTTGGGGCAAATTGTTTCTCCTCAATTTCGCGGTCGGCGTCGTAACGGGGATTATGCAGGAATTTCAGTTCGGCATGAACTGGGCGGATTATTCCCGGTTTGTCGGGGCCGTTTTTGGCGGGCCGCTCGCAGTGGAGGCTCTCGTATCGTTTTTCCTCGAATCGACATTTCTCGGCATCTGGATTTTCGGCTGGGACCGGCTGCCCAAAAAAGTGCACCTGGCTTCCATCTGGCTTGTCGCCTTCGGCACGACGCTGTCCGCGCTTTGGATTCTAAGCGCCAACTCGTTCATGCAGGAGCCGGTCGGCTATGCGATTCGGAACGGGCGCGCGGAGATGACGGATTTCTTTGCGCTGCTGGGCAATACGCAGTTGTGGGTCGAGTTCCCGCACGTTGTTTACGGGGCGCTTGCGACAGGGGCGTTGTTCGTGACCGGCATCAGCGCATACAAAATACTGCGCAAGCATCAGACGGAGCTGTTTCAATCTTCTTTTACGATCGGAATCGTGGTTGCGCTGATAGCCAGCTTTTTGACGGCTGTAGCGGGGCACGAGCAGGCGCAGCATCTGATGAAATCCCAGCCGATGAAGATGGCCGCTTCGGAAGCATTGTGGGAAACGACGGGAGACAGCGCTCCGTGGACGGTTTTTGCCTTCATCGACCCTGCCAAAAAGGAAAACAAGTATCAGCTTGAAATTCCTTATGCGCTGAGCATTCTTTCCTATAATAAACTGCACGGAAGCGTGCCCGGCATGAATGAGCTGCAAAAAAAATATGAAACCCAGTACGGCCCGGGCAACTACATCCCGCCGGTCAGAACGACCTTTTGGAGCTTCCGCATCATGGTTGCGGCCGGGGTGCTGATGATTTTGCTCAGCATGTTCGGCACTTATGCGGCGCTGCGCAATCGGCTGGCCGGAAGCGCCATCTACCTGAAATGGATGATACCCGCCATTTCGCTGCCCTATATCGCCAATTCGGCAGGCTGGATCATGACCGAGGTAGGGCGCCAGCCATGGCTCGTCTTCGGCTTGCAAAAAACGGAGGACGGCGTATCGCCGCTCGTTTCCACGGGCATGGTAGCGACCTCGCTGATCGGATTTACGCTCGTGTACGGACTTTTGGCTGCGGCGTTCGTGTATCTTGTCGTTCATTTCGTGCGCAAGGGCGCCGACGACGAGTCGCAGCTTAAGCATAAGCAGGTTAGCCCGAATAAGGGAGCCGTCTCTTATCTCTAGAATTGGCGGAGGCGCAGTGAAAAAAGGAAAGTGAGGCGAACGTCAACATATGCTGGAAATTTTATGGTTTGTTTTAATCGCCGTGCTGTTTGTCGGGTTTTTCTTCTTGGAAGGTTTTGATTTCGGCGTCGGCATGCTGACGCCTTTCCTCGGCAAGTCCGATGTGGAGCGGCGCGTGCTGATCAATACGATCGGCCCGGTCTGGGACGGCAACGAGGTGTGGCTGATCACGGCCGGCGGCGCGATGTTCGCGGCGTTTCCGGGCTGGTACGCGAGCTTGTTCAGCGGATTTTATATGGCTTTGTTTTTGATGCTGCTGGCGCTGATCGGAAGAGGAGTGGCGTTCGAGTTTCGCAGCAAACTGGAAAATCCGAAGTGGAGAACGATGTGGGACTGGATCCTTTTCGGCGGCAGTTTGCTGCCTCCGCTGCTGTGGGGCGTCGCGCTGGCCAATTTGATGAAAGGCGTGCCGATCGATGCCAATACGAATTTCGTAGGTTCGTTCTGGGATTTGATTTCGCTGTATTCGGTAATGGCCGGTGTCAGCATCGTGCTGTTGTTTTTGCTGCACGGAGCGCTGTTTCTGTCGCTCAAAACGGAAGGGGAGCTGCGCGATCGCGCCCGCCGTTTTGCGAACCGGGTCGGCGCCTGGACGAGTGCGGCGCTTCTGCTGTTCGTTGTGCTCAGCTACGTGGAGACGGATATGTTCACGCGCGACGGGATCATCCCGGGCATGGTGCCGCTGACCGCCGGCATGGCGCTGCTGTCCGTTCATTTCTTCCTGAAGGCGGGCCGCGACGGCTGGGCGTTCATTATGACCGGCCTCACGATCGCGCTGTCCACCGTGACGGTGTTCATGTCGCTGTTCCCAAGGGTGATGATTTCCTCGCTCAACCCGGAGTGGACGCTGACGATTTACAATACGGCTTCCAACGAGTACACGCTAAAAGTAATGACGATTATCGCGCTTACGACGGTTCCGATCGTCATCGCCTATCAGGCGTGGACGTACTGGGTATTCCGCAAGCGGGTCAGCGTCAAGGACCATTTGGAGTACTGACATGATGAGCCGGTTGTTTGCCAAAGTGCAGGGAACCCGCGCGCTGTTCGCGGTCTGTATCGCGCTCGGCGCGGCAGGCGGGATGCTCATTATTTTGGAGGCGGCGGGTATCGCCCGGATTGCGGACAGAGCTTTTCTCGGCGGGCTCGGCCTTCAGGGGCTGCTTCCCGCATTCGGCATTCTGCTCGGCCTGATCGCGCTCAGAGCGGTCGTCCAGGCGGCGGGCGAGCAAGTATCCGCCCGCATGGCGCTGCGGATCAAAAGCGACCTGCGCGGGCGGCTGCTGCGCAAGCTCTCGGAGCTGGGGCCGAACTACGCCAAAGGCGAGCGCAGCGGCGAGCTGATCGGGACGGCATATGAAGGCGTCGAGCAGCTTGAAGCGTATCTGGCCCGTTATTTGCCGCAGGTCGCCTTGTCCATGCTGATTCCGGTCGCAGTATTTTGCGTCGTGGCGGGGCTGGACTGGATCTCGGCCATCGTGCTGGCTGTTACGCTTCCGCTGCTCGTGCTGTTTATGATTTTGGTCGGCCTGACCGCCAAATCGAAGGCCCGCAAGCAGTTCAAGACGCTTGGCCTGCTCAGCGGGCATTTTCTGGATGTGCTGCGCGGCCTGCCTACGTTAAAAATGTTCAACCGCAGCCGGGCGCAAATCGAAATTATCGCCCGCATCAGCGAAGATTACCGCCAGACGACGATGGGCACGCTGCGGCTGGCCTTTTTGTCGGCATTCGTCATGGAGCTGTTCGCCACGCTCAGTACGGCTGTCGTTGCCGTTTTCCTGGGCTTGCGGCTTATTGCCGGGGAAATCGGCTTTGAGCATGCTTTTCTGGTGCTGCTGTTGACGCCGGAGTTTTATGCGCCGGTTCGGACGCTGGGAACCCAGTTCCATGCCAGCACGAACGGAATGTCCGCTGCGGCGCGCATCATGGACATTTTGGAGACGGAGCCGCCGGGTTTTGTCGAGCGTCCGGGGGCGAAGCGGGGCACCGAGAATCCGCGGGGGCACCGGATCGAGTTTCAAGCGGTCGGTGTGTCGTATCCGGATGCTGCGGGGCCGGCGCTTGCGGATATTACGTTCACGCTGGAGCCGGGTGAGCGGATAGCGGTTGTCGGGCCGACGGGAGCGGGCAAAAGCACCCTGCTCGATTTGCTGCAGGGCTTCGTCCGGCCGACGTCGGGGCGCATTTTGATCGACGGCATCGACATGGCGGAGCTGTCGATGGATTGGTGGCGCAGCCGGCTGTCCGGCGTCGCTCAGAACCCCCGGTTGTACCACGGCACACTCGGGGACAACGTGACTTTGGGCAGCCCCGGGGCTGGGGATGCCGAGATTGCCGCGGCGCTCCGCGCGGCAGGCGTTGATTTTATAGACCGCCTCCCGCAAGGGCTGGAGACGGCGGTCGGCGATTCCGTCCGCCTGTCCGGCGGACAGGTGCAGCGCCTTGCGATTGCCCGCGCGCTGCTGAAACGCGCGCCGCTGCTGCTTTTGGATGAGCCGACGTCGGGCGTCGGCCTTGTTCATGAAGCCGCCGTCAGGAAGGGGCTCGATGCATTGCTGCAGGGCCGCATGTCCGTTACGGTGGCGCACCGGCTGGATACGGTGCAGGGTGCGGACCGCATCATCGTGCTTGACGGCGGGCGCATCGCGGAGATGGGCCGGCCGACCGAGCTGCTGGCCGCCGGCGGGCTGTACGCCCGCATGATTCATGCGGGCGCGGGTGGCGGCAGCACTGGCGGCGCTGCCGATGGCGGGGACGCCGGGCCGGAGGCTGCGGCGCCTGGCGCGGCACCCGGTCGATGGGCCGGCGCCGCTGAGGCGGCAGCGCCGGACGGACAGGGCAGCGGCGCTGCCGGGGCCGGGGCCCGCAGGGGCACCTTCCGCCGCATGCTGGCGTTTGTCCGTCCGTATAAAGGACGGACGGCGCTGGCGGCGCTGCTCGGCTTTGCGACGGTGGCGGCTAACATCGGGCTGATGGGGACGTCCGGCTATTTGATCGCCCGGTCGGCGCTTCGCCCCGAATCGGTGCTGATGCTTTGGACGCTGATCGTAGGCGTCCGGTTTTTCGGCATCGCCAGGGGAGTGCTGCGGTATTTGGAGCGACTCGTTTCCCACGATCTCACTTTCAGGGTTTTGCACCGCGTCCGCGTCTGGCTGTATGAAAGCCTGGAGCCGCGGGGAGCGGCGCTGCTGGAAAGCCGGCGCAGCGGCGATGTCCTGAACGCGATTACCGGCGATGTGGAGCAGCTGCAAAATTTATATTTGCGCGTGCTCGCTCCGCCGCTTGTCGCTTCGCTGACAGGGCTGCTCGGCTTTGCGGTGATGGCCGCTCACGATCTGAGGCTGGCCTGCATCTTGGGCGGGATGATGGTTGCGGCCGGAATTGGCATCCCTTGGATTTGCGCCCGCCTCGGAAGGCGGCACGGGGAAGGCGTCGTGCAGGCGCGGGCCGGTATGAATGCGGAAATGGCGGATTTGATCGCCGGCATGAAGGAATTGACGTTGTTCGGCCGGATGAGCGACCGGCTGGCCCGGATCGGCGACATTCAGGAGCGGTCGAACGCCTTTCAGGCGGCCCAGAACAGGCTGGGCGCTTATGCCGCCGGAACCATGCTTGGGGCTGCGCATCTTGGGATGTGGCTGGTCCTGCTGGCCGCGGTTTATCTCGCCGGCGCGGGGCGGCTTGAAGGGCTCGCCATTCCGGCGCTCGCGATGATGGCGCTGGCCTGCTTCGAGCCGGTCATGGCGCTGCCTGCCGCGTTCCAGCACATCGGCCAGACGATGTCGTCGGCCGACAGGCTGTTCCGCCTGGCGGACGAGTGCCGCCAAGCCGAGCCTGCGGCCGCGCCCGCGGCTGCGGGGACCGGGCCGGAGCGGTCGGCCGGCGGCTGGGAGGCGCGCATCCGCGATCTCTCATTCCGCTACGGCCCGCGGGAGCCTTATGCGGTTCGCGGCTTGTCTTTGACGCTGCGGCAGGGCAAAAGCGTCGCAGTCGTCGGCGAGAGCGGAGCGGGCAAAAGCACGCTGCTGCAAGTGCTGCTGCGGATGCGTCCGTATACGGAAGGATCCGTAACGATCAACGGGCAAGAGCTGAGAGGCTTGCCGGAGGAGGCAGTCCGCTGCGAATTTGCGGTTGTTTCGCAAAAGGTGCAGCTGTTCAACGCGTCCGCCGCCGCGAATTTGAAGCTCGGCCGGCCGGAGGCGTCGGAGGAGGAAATGCGGGCCGCGGCGCGGCTTGCGTTAATCGACGAGACGCTTGCGGCGCTGCCGGACGGCTACGATACGGTCATCGGCGAGCTGGGAGACCGCTTGTCCGGCGGCGAGCGTCAGCGTCTCGCTCTCGCGCGGGCTTTGCTGCGGCAGGCTCCGGCCGTGCTGTTCGACGAACCGGCCGCAGGGCTGGACGCGCTGACCGAAAAAGCGTTCGTCGACAACATGGACGCTTTGCTGAAAGATAAAGCGGTTTTGTGGATCACGCACAAATTGTCCGGTCTGGTTGAACGCATGGATGAAATCATCGTGCTGCAGGACGGCTCGGTGTGCGAAAGAGGCACGCACCAGGAACTGCTGAAGCGCAAAGGCTATTATTGGCGGTTGTGGCAGCTGGAAAGGGAAAAAGACTGGGAGCACGCGCTATTTCAGCAGCGTACCGGGACTTGACACAATTTTGAGTGCTAAAAAACTTATGGGACAATTCCCCTTTAGAACGGCTGATAAAGCAGCCGTTCTTTTTGTTTTCATTTCGAGGCTTCAATAGCACGAGCAGGCCTAAATGATGGAGGAAGAGGGAAAGTTCTTGTCTAGTCATATGAACTGTTTTACAATGAAGTTATTAAGATCGGTGTTTCCGGAGCGTATTCTGTTTGGTTCTTATGAACATCATCAATTCAATTGAAAGAGGTACATATGCAGATTAATCATCAAGCCAGGAGACCTGACGGTTCCACTAAAACTGCTAATGCGAACTTGCCGGAAACGGTTGAGATGCAGTCGCGCGGTCTTCAATTATCTGCTGATGTAATGTTACAACGACCGATGAACGTGAATTCGATGAATTCACGTCAATTGTTACAGCTGCAGCGTACGATTGGCAATCGCGCTGTTGGTGAGCTTTTCAAGCAAAATGCCGGCAGGTCTGCTGAGAAATCGGAGACACCGATACAGCAACCAGTAAATCAATCAGCTTCAACTCCTTCTGTACAAAGAAAAGTGTACATCAAAAATAGAGTCTTCAGTGGTTTCAGACACAAAACGAAAACCAGTCACGGTCGTTTGGGTGAGGGTGAGCGAAATGTTAGTAACATGCTGAAAGATTTTCCATCCCGATATTTTAATAGTAAAGATGAGATGAAACAGTATGCGGGTAAATCAACTGATAAGATAGGTTATGTTAGTAAGAAAGGCACTTGGATTCGTCTCCCTAATAAGCTGCTTGTGCTTGGCGAAGAGCATGCGGCACTTAATCTTTCAGATATAACAGCAGCAGTAGGCACCGATAAATATATGCATGAAGGCTTCACCGAATATCCGGCCGAGGCTGGAAGCAACCCCGAATTAACGAATGATATGCGAGGACGGGACGAAGTAATCAATCAAAAGTTTAAAGGGGCTGAAGGAGAGAGAAGTCACAGGGCCGAAAGCTTTTATCCGAAAATATTAAGGGTAGTAAGTGGAGTTAGTGTGGATGAAAAAAACTATCAGCTTCAAGGAACGACTACGGAATTAACTTATTTGGTAATGGCTATTCATTTTGCTTCAAGGGCAGACGAAGAATCCGATCTCTTTCAAACTTATATGCTTCATAAAGAGATGTGGGATCAAACCGCTGCAGCTATTTCGTCGCAGGAAAGCTCGAATGCCGCAGTCACGGCAGAGATGAGGAAAGAAGGCAGCAGTGCTTTGTTCCAATCTTTTTATCGAGATCTGACAGCCTATGTTGAAGAGAAAATACGGCAAGAGCAGGAGTCTGCGCCTGAGAAAGACAAAGCTTCCTTCAAAGAAAAATGGCATCTTGCGAGTAAGGATTACAGTACGGACGGGGAATCACCGATGATGAAGGCTGAGAAGGCAAGAGATTTCTCGATGTTCCAGCATATTAAAAAGGCGAAAAATGAAGGGTACCTGTTATACGGTCTCGGCGAGCTTCATAGGCAGCGTTTAAAGGAATTGCTAGACCAGGAAGGCATCGCTAATGAAAATATGAATACGTTTATTAATGAGCAGAACACGAAGCATCCTCAAAGATAAAATAAAGCTCACAACACGGTAGTTATTACCTTGTTGTGAGCTTTATTTGTTACAAATTATGTTTAAATTTCCTCTATTCAGGAAGGATTTTCGCGAATGATATCGAAAAGGATGTAAGGTGAGAAGAATTGCGTCTAAAACGATACGAAATGTATCATTTTAGAACCACAAATCGCACCCCAAGAACGTTTCACTAAAGAAAAAGCCGTCGTACGAAGGGGAGAGAACTGCTGCGCACTTATGGAACCGCTCAAATTTTATCCGGGAAAGAGAGGGTGAAAGCAGGATGAAAAAGAGTTTGCTTGGTTTGTTGCTGATGTTGGCGGCGGTGGTCTGCTTAGCGGGATATGCCCATGCCGCAGGGGGAGTTAGCGTGTCGTTCGAATATCCGTCGGCAGCAGGGTATCCTTACGACAAATTTTTGGATGTTTCCGTAAGGGTGACGTCGGAATATGAAATGAAAACCGTCATTGCCAAAGTGAAGGACAGGGAGGCTGCTTTGCAAAAAGTGTGCCAGTACAGGGACTGCACCTGGAAAGGCGTTCTTTCCGTGGAAGGTCTTGAAAAAGGAAATCAAACTCTGACCGTCACGGCGACCGACCAAATGAATCAGACTGGACAGGCAAGCATCGAGTTCGTTTATGACTCTAAACCGGAGGTGTCCGTCAAACCTGCTGATCAGTTCGTCATTACAGCCAATTCTGCCCGCATTTTGGTGACAACGGTCGATGATCGTTCGATTCCTGATATCAAGGCGAGTCTGGTCAGCGAAGGGGATTTCAAAACGATTTGGACAGGTACGGGAGCGGGAGTTCTCGATCAGACGGTCGATGTTTCTAGCTATGCGGGCAAGTCTCTTCGGCTGATGGTCGACGTCTCCGATGGATTTTACTCCGAGGGACGCCCGGTTGTCAGAGTCAGCTCAACGAGCATGTTGTATGTGGAGTCGAGCGACAGGCTGGCCGTAGCCGATGAGGCGGAGGGCCGGGTTATCGATTTTGACGAAAGCCGGCTGCTGTACACAGGTTCCGATATGGGCCTGTATGTCAAAAATCGCTCAACCGGCGGAATTACGCTAGTTCGGGCATATCAGAGCCTCGTATCTTTGCAGGAAGCAAAGCTTATTCCCGGCGGTGCTATTTTGTGGCTGAACGATTCTTCCGTTCCGGAGGCGCGTATTTACATGTGGACGAACAACGTGCTGAAGGATACGGGCATTAAATTCCGCAATTACTGCTGTGAGAGTTACACCAATTATATACAAATATCCGGCAATTACGCCCTCGTGCCTACGGGCCGGATCAATTTGGCTACCGGCGAGGTCCTGCAAAATGCGCTCATAGACCGCAATTCCGTGCTGGCGCCAAACGGCGAATTCGTTTTTACCGGCACGCTGAACGGCTCCAGCCGGACCAACATATACCGCTACTATGCGGACGGTTTAATCGAAACGGTTGTGCAGGAGCCGAACTACGACAGCCGCACCCCAAAATGGGACGGCAATACGGTCGTATACACCCGGGGAAGCACCAACGGCATTTTTAAAAAAGACCGCGGCGGCGCTTCCCAGGAGCTCAGCAGCTATTCGTCGCCTGTCAGCTACGAGGTCAATCAGGGCTGGATCGCTTTCACGAAGCAGCCGGCCGGGGGAGCGCAGCAAATTTATTTGCAGTCTCCGGACGGTTCGGTGACGCAGGCGACTTATTATTTTTCCAGCAACCCGCTGGTTGACAAGTTGGGTTCGGACGGCACCTTTACATTTACGCATGCCGACAAACTGTATATCAAGCCTGCAGGCGACACCGCATCTTATTTCGCGGGCTCGTCCAAAGGAAATACGAAAATTGTAAACGGCAAATGGTACAAAACAATGGGCAATTCTGTGCTGCAAATCAAGCTTGCCGGCAGCGATGCCGTGCCTCCGGTATGGCCGGCAGGGGCGCAGCTCACAGTCACTGACGTGACTTACAACAGCGCCCGGCTGCAATGGCCGCAAGCGCAGGATAACGTCGGCGTGAGCCGGTACGACATTTACCGCGACGGCCAAATGATTGACTCGGTGTCAGGTTCCGTCTACAGCTATACGGCGGCAGGTTTGGCTCCGCAAACAACGTATACGTTCTCGGTGACTGCAAGGGATGCGGCAGGCAACGCCAGCGTCGGCAATCCGGGCAAAAGCGTGACGACTTCCGCCAATGTACCGCCTTCCTCGGCTGCGGTCGCTTTTGCTTCGGCTTCGGATATCGCCGAGGTCGGTTCGACGTTCAGCGTCCAGCTGCGTGCGAGCGAGGCCAAAGATTTGTACGCGTTCCTGCTGAAACTGCAGTACGATACGGCTCAGCTGAAGCTGACGAAGATCGAATACAGCGGCGAATTCGGCAGTGAGAACGTCAGCGCGGTGTTCGGCAAAGACACTTCGACCGCAGGCCTGGTGAAGCTGACGGGTGTGCAGCTCGGCGCAGTGCCGGGCAAGAACGGCAATGTCGGCTTGATTACACTGAGCTTCACAGCGCTCAATAACGGTCAAACGCCGATCGTCCTGCTGCCTGACTCCGAGTTCGCGGACAGCCGGGGCCGCCGGCAAAACGTCGCCGCCGCCTCTTTCCTTTTGACGGTTGGCGGAGGGGATTTCGATCATGACGGAAAGGTGACGCTGAACGATTTGTTCCTGATTTCGCAAAAGAACGGTTTGAAGAGAGGCCAGCCCGGATTTGACGAGCAGTTCGATTTGAAGCCGGACGGCGTGATCGACAGCAAAGATATTCAATATGTGGCCATGAAGGCGGCAAAAGGGTAAGCGTTCCAACAAGCGAAAGGAATAGGGCTTTTCACTTTATAAGGAAAAGTCCTATTTAATGTAAAAAATATCCAACCATGTACCTATATAGTTTCGAGACGATTTGTATCGGATTTTCCTATTTTCACAAACTAAAACCTTGACAAGATCCATTTTGTATCATAAATTAGACCTATGGAACGAAGATACAAATCGTATCTAAACTGTTGAGAGGTGTTTGCATGGCGCAAAAAACAAATAAGCAGCCTATCATGATCGATGTGAGTCCAAGGTCACGAATTTCAGAAGCTTACCGCACGCTCCGCACGAACATCGATTTGTATGATGAACCGGAAAAGCTTAAGGTGATCTCAGTCACCTCTTCGTATCCTGGGGAAGGGAAGACGACGACGGCTGTCAATCTTGCAGTTGCCTTTGCGCAGGCGGAACAGAGGGTGCTGCTTATCGATGCGGCATTTCGCAACCCTTCGCTGCAGGACATTTTTCTGGCGCAAAATCACACGGGCCTGAGCGGACTTTTATCCGCGAAGGACGACGTCCAGGATCCGGCGCAAAGCACTCATATTCCGAATCTGTTCGTACTTACCGCAGGGCTTGCTCAGAACAATCCCTCCGATTTACTCTCCAGCAACTCCTACACCTCAATCATCCACAGCTACAGAGAACTGTACGACAAAATTATAATCGACACATCGTCAGCTTATGTTATGCCCGAAACTATGATGATCGCCGCCAAAAGCGACGGAGTCCTGCTTGTCATCGAGCATGGAAAAGTGAAAGCCGAAGTTATGGAACAATTGAAAGAGACGTTCGACCGGTTAAACATACAAATCGTCGGAGTAGCCATCAATAAAATCAATAAAAAATAGTTCAGTTAGACAGCGCAGCGGAATTGCGGAGGGATTTGTATGGAATTAAAGGATTTTTTTCGGGTCATCAAAAAGAGGCTATGGATCATCATCGCCTTCAATCTTTTAATTACGGGAGCAGCCGCCTTTTATTCCTTTAACTACATGCCGCCCAAGTACGAAGCCAAGAGCGATCTGGTCGTGAATAAAACGAACGAAGCGGCGGGCGGATTGGTTTCATACGATTTGATTATGGCAAACAAGGGGCTTATTGCAACGTACAAAAGAATTATTTTGAACCCTGCGATTTTGGGCAAAGTTCTTGAGCAGTATCCCGATATCGGAATGTCGCAGACCGAATTAGGCAAGCGTCTTTCGGTGACATCGGAGGATAACACGCAGATCATTACCGTCGCCTACCGGGACACCTCTTATGAAAAAGCGGCCCACATCGTCAATGCCGTATCGAAAGTGTTTGTAGCGGAAGTGCCGTCGATCATGAAGGTGGATAATGTCGTCATTCTGAATACCGCCGCTGATTCGGACAATGCGGGTCCAGTCAGCCTGAATCCTCTGGCGGCTGCGCTTGTGGCCTGGTTTGCCTCCCTCGTCTTGCTGATCGGCGCGGTGAATGCGGTCGAATACTTCGATACGACGATCAAATCGGAAGAAGACGTGCTCAAGGTGTTCGGGGTCTCGGGCGCCGTACTGATTCCAAAATTCAGCAGGAAAGACCGGAACCGGGATTCGTTCAAACCGGGACAAAGCAAGCCCAATAAGCCGACTGTGGCGGCAGGTTCCTGATATGGACAAGAAGACGCTGGTGAATAAAGTACTGTCGGGCGGAGGTTGGGCGCTGGCGGGCAAGCTGGTGTTCGCTGCGGCGAGCCTGCTGATCAATGCGATGCTGTCCAGGCTGCTCGGGCCGCAAGAGCTGGGAACGTATTTTATTGCTTTCAATATCGCTTTTTTCGGAAGCATCGTCGGGATGCTCGGCCTGAACCAGAGCATTGTCAGGTTTTTGGCCGAAAATAACCGGCTCGCGCGGTACCGGGACATGCGGCGGGCGGTTCAACTGGCGATCGGCATCGCGCTGCTGAGCGGTGCGGCCGTATTCGTCCTGTACATAAGCTTTCAGCACTTCTTTAATCTCAATTTGTTCCATTCTCCGCTTTTGGAACAGATGAATGTCCTCGTTGCATTGTGGATTTTGTGCAACATGTTCCAGCAGCTGCTGGCAGAAAGCTTCCGGGGGCTGGACGACATCCGGCTCGCCACGGTTTTCGGCGGCCTGCTGTCCAATCTGCTGCTGGTTGCCGCTTTATCCGTATTTTTTGTTACCGGACGGCCGAATCTCTCGGATGTTCTCCTGCTGGTCAACCTCTCGATTGCGCTGAGCATCGCCGTGTCTGCGGCGGCTTTATTCAAGAAGCTCCGCCGCCTGCGGGCGGATCAGGGGCAGCGTTCGTCCGCCCCGCTTGCCGCGGAAGCGCGCCGGATGTTTGCGATTTCGCTTCCCATCATGGTATCGGCGGTCACCCTGTTTTTTCTCACTTCGTCGGATATTTGGATTTTGGGCGTTTTTCGGGGTGCCGACGAAGTTGCGGTGTATGGCGCCGCCACCCGGCTGATTGCGCTGGTCGCGCTCTGTGAAATCGTAAGCAATTCGGTTTTGCCCTCGCTCATCGTCACCATGAATACGAAGGAAACGCTTCCACAATTGCAGAAGCTCGGCCGGATCGTTACCGCCATCTCGCTGCTGCCGGCCGCTGCGATCATGATCCTGTTTTTGCTGCTAGGGTCGTGGATTCTGGGCGTCATTTTCGGTTCCTTCTATGAGAAGGGATACTGGATTCTGATTCTGCTCAGCCTCGGCCGAGTCGCGAATGTATGCGGCGGAGCGAACGGGCTGCTGCTGACTCTGGCCGGCTATCAGAAGACGCTGATGAACATTACGCTGATAACGAGCATCGCGACTGTTATCGCCAGCGTCGCCGCCGCCGCATATTCGGGTGCGGTCGGTTTGGCGGCGGTCATGTTTGCCGGGCTCGGCGTGCAAAACGTATTGATGTGGGTTTGGACGAGAAAGAAGCTGGGAATCGTGATTCATCCGGATTTTCCGCTGCTGCTTAGCGAAGCGAGGTCTTATTGGGACCAAAGAAGAACGCGCAGCGCGACAAACGCGAACTGAAACATAAAATTGTGTTTAGAGGAGCAGCAGTATATGAAGAGAGAAGCCATACCGGTCTCCGTCATCATTATGACCAAGAACGAGGAAAAACGAATCCGCCGATGTTTGGAAGGTGTCAAAGCGTTTGAAGAAGTATTTGTTGTGGATTCCAACAGTACGGACCGAACGGCGGAGATCGTAAACGAAATGGGGGCCATCCTCGTCAACTTCACTTGGGACGGCAAATATCCGAAGAAAAAACAGTGGTGCCTGGAGAACCTGCCCTTCAAGCACGATTGGGTCATCTATGTGGACGCGGATGAAATCGTCACTCCCGAAGCCGAGGAGGAAATTCGCAGGTTGTTCCTCAACCAGCCGCAGAGCGACGGCTATTTTGCCGGCTACGACTATATTTTTATGGATAAAGTGCTGAAGTTCGGACATCGCATGTACAAATTGATTCTTTTCAACCGCAACAAGGGCAGATTTCTGGATTACGACGATTTGGACGCATCGAATATGTGGGAGGTGGAAGGGCACTATCAGCCGCAGATCAACGGCAGGACGGAAGTGCTGAGCAAGCATCTGATCCACTTTGACCATGATTCTTTGTTCGATTACTTTGCCAAGCACAACCGGTATTCCGATTGGGAAGCGGTTGTCCGCAACAAAGGCCTCTTCTCGAACCTGAACGAATCCCAGATCGCAATCCGCAGGCTGCAAAAAAAGATTTTCAACAAGATGCCGATGAAGTGGGTGTTCGCCTTCCTGCATTCCTACTGTCTGAAGCTGGGCGTGCTTGACGGAAAAGCGGGGTTCCACTACGCGCTGGCGCGGTCGATGTATTACTGGCAGGTGGGTATCAAAATGTACAGCATGAACAGCGCCAATAAGGACAAAGCGCTATGACCGCATCCGTCAAAAGCGGCTTGTACATAGCTCTTGCACTTGTGATCTACGCGACGCTCAGCTCCCCGTTTCCGAAAAATCCCGGCTTGTTTGAAGCCGTCATCGCCTTGTTCCTGCTGCTGTTTGTCCGCATTCCGGTCGGTACGCTGATCGCCGCCGGTTCCTTTCGCGGGATGGAGCCGTACAGGAGCTTCCCGGCGTGGCTGCACATTCTTTTCTTCTTCCTGCTGTGGTGGGAGCTGTTTAACGGAGCCGTGCTGAAGGGCAACGGTTTAAGAGATATCATTCGCGATCTGATTCCGTTCGTTTATTTGTATATGCCGTTGTTCCTGCTTCCGGTTATAAACAAGTCGAAACACAATTTCGGAGCGATTCTGCCGTGGCTCATTTCGATGACAGGCGTGATTTTCGCAATTCGCTTCTATATAAAAGCAGGAGTCAGCCTGCTGGACATCGGCCGGATGTACTTTTCCGACTATCTCCTTTACTTCCCGTACGATCCCAGCGTCATCTTTGCCGGTATTTTCCTGCCGCTGACGGCGATTCAAATGTGGAAAATGTCCAGCCCGGCCCGCATGCTCGGCAGCATTGCGATGATCGCGGGAGGAGTCCTGGCCCTGGGCTCATTATTGGCGGTGGCCCAACGTGCGCCGATCGGTCTTGCCGCAGTCTGCTTTATTCTCTATTCGCTCGGCATGGCGCGGCAATCCTTGGCCAAATTCGTTCTGGTCGTAATCGTGTTCGCCGCCGTGTACGTCATCGCGCACGACCAGATTACAAGCTCCCTGGAGCTGCTGCAAGCGAAGCAAAGCGAATACGGCGCCAACGGAAAAACGGATGAAATGTTCACGATTTTTTCGGAAGTCGTAAGAGACCCCTCCGCATTTTTCCTGGGGAGAGGCTGGGGAGGGCTGTTTTTTGATCCGATCTACATGGATAAAGTGTCCTATACCCATTCCGTCATTACCTACTATATGCTCAAATCGGGGGTCATTGGACTTATAACATTCATTTTGTATATGGCGTGGATTTTGCATCATACGGCAAGGTCTTTGTCCATGAGCCGCCTGCCGGTCATTCTGGCGTCCATCGTACCGGTAAGCATCGGCATGTTTTTTCAACCCAGCTATAAATGCTTGTCTTACGGGGTTATTCTAACGGTATTATGCACACTTTCCCAGCGCGAACAAGTGAGGGAACGGGAACCGCAGAAGCGGGGCGCATCCGCATGTTGGCAAAAGCAAGCAGCTGACGAAGATGTATCGAAAATATGATACATATTGTATCTGTCGAAACAAAAAGAAAAAAAGAAAACCGACCCTGATGGCGTAGGATTTGCCAGAAAAAGGGAAATATATCTTCGAAAATGTTCTTGACACGATACAAGATGTATCATAAATTAGGTACATAAGAGAAAAGTGCTGCACATAATATGATTCTAAAAACGGTTGGAAAAGAGGTTCTTACATGAAAGAAGAAACTCCCATCACGCTTGACATATTGAAGGTGTTAGCGCAGCTTGGTTTGAAAGAAGAAGCGTTTATAAGCAGCGAGGACGATAAACTCGTTACTTTAGAGAACGCTCAGCCCTCACAAAAGCAATAAATCGCTTTGCTTCCTCGGGTGTCAATTTATTTCCGTCCACGGTTAGCGAAAACTTCTCAAGAATCGCATCGTCCGATAACTCCAGCTGGTCGACAAATTCCCGCACATCCTGATCAAGCACACTGTCCGATTTATTCGTTCTTCCTAACAAATAATCTATAGAGACGTGAAAGAAAGATGCGATTTTATCGATCGTATCGTAATCCGGTTCTCTTCGAGAAGTCTCGTAGTGAGATAGGGCCGCTCTGGAGATCCCCAATTTATGGGCCAATTCTTCTTGGGTAAGCGCATTTTTCTCGCGCAAAAAGGCAATCCTGTCCCCATACTTTGTCATAATGTAAGTTCCTCACATTTCGATAAGAATAATAGTAACCATTATTACCATTGTGTAAGACCTATTATACCAGTGTATGTAAGTTAGGAAAACCTAAAATATTGATTTTGTATATATTGCATGATACATATCGTATCTATGTTTAGTTCACTTTTGCCTGTTTATGAAAGGAAGATGAAAAATGTCCATGGCAAGAAGCACCTCGCAAAATTATAGAATCGGGTTCGCCCCCCGCATGCAAGGGGTTATGCAAATCGCCAGTCTCAACGGGCGGCGGATGGATTCCAAAATAGCTCCGATCGAGCTGTTGTCCGCAGATGCCGATGGCATCAGATTCCGCTCGGACCTTAAGCTGCCTGTCGGCGGGCAAGTCGTATGGCGGTTCCAATTTCATGGTGACAACCGCCATTCGGCAGAGGGCGTATTGGTCGCCGCAGCCGGCGAAGCGGGCGGTTATGAGTATGAAGCCGCCTGGCTGGACGGCGAAAAAGCGCGGAGTTCGCTGCTGGAATCTCTGTTCGTTTACGGGAAGCTGCAATACATTTTGTTTCAAGCGATGCGCAGCTATGTTAACCAGGATTCTCCCGACGCCCAGCGTCATACGATCAATTTACTAGGTTAGCGAAAGGGGGAACTTTATGCTTATCGACACCCATTGTCACATTTTGCCGGGGCTTGACGACGGCGCCGATCAGACGGATGACGCCATTGAGATGGCCAGGGAGGCGCAGCGGCAGGGCATACATACGATTGTAGCAACCCCCCACCATGCGAACGGCAAATATGATAATGCGGCGGTAGATATCGATCATGCAGTAGATGCGCTCAATCGGGAACTCCAGCTCAGAGGCATAGCGGTGAATATACTCGCCGGCCAGGAAGTCCGGGTCTATCCGGGATTGTTGAACGATTTATCCGCCGGCCTTATCCGCACATTGAACGGGTCGCGGTATTTGTTAATCGAATTCCCTTCGCAGAGCGTGCCCGCCTATTTTCAGGAGATGCTGTTTGAGCTGCAGCTGATGGAAATTACGCCGGTGATCGCGCACCCGGAACGCAACGCGGTTTTTTTGAAACAGCCGCGGGAGCTGGGCTCGCTGGTGAGCCAGGGAGTTCTATGCCAGGTCACTTCCCAATCGTTGTCAGGTTTGTTCGGCAAGAAGATTCAAAGATTTGCATTTGACCTATGCAAGGAGCAGGTCGCGCATGTCATTGCTTCCGATGCCCACAATATGGGATCGAGACCGTGCACCCTTGCCAGGGCATATGCTTATTTAAATTCCAGCCTGGGCGAAAAACACGTCGGGCATCTTGTGGAAAATGCCGGCCTGCTGATCCGCGATGAAACGATACGGATCTTTTCCGCAGGGCGGATAAAGAGAGATTGGCTGCGCTTTTTACGGCCGTATTCGAGTCATTTTTAAAATAATTCAGATACAAAATGTATCTTGTTATTTTGACTAATTGGCTTGTAAACAAATGAAAATTTTTGAAAATCACTTGACACTATACAAAACGTATCTTAAAGTAGAGTCATAGATACAAAATGTAACATAGAAAATGCAGCTGATGTAGAAAATCGTTTAGGCTGGAGGTCCAGATGGAACTAGAACTGAAAGAGTATGTAAGAATATTTCGCAAACGGCTGTGGATTATTTTCAGCATCGTGCTGGCCAGCACGCTGATCGCAGGAATCATAAGCTACTACTTCATGCAACCGGTGTATTCGGCAAGCGCCAAGCTGATCGTCAACAAGTCCGAGGACAGCAAAGGAAAAGAAGCGTTTGATTATGGGACCGTAAGCGTCGACATCAAGCTGGTGAACACTTATAAGGAAATCATAAAAACGCCCGCAATTATGGATAGAGTCGTGGAAAGATACCCCGAAATCAAGCTGTCATCGGAAGCTTTGATCAACAAAGTGAAAGTCAGCTCCGTGAACGAAACGCAAGTGATGACCATCTCCGTGCAGGACCAATCTCAGAAGCAAGCCGTGCGCATTGTCAATGCAATATCGGAGGTCTTCCAAAGCGAAATTTCCTCCATTATGAAGGTCGATAACGTTACGATTCTGAATCGTGCCAAAGAATCCGACCGGACCGCCCCCGTAAGCCCGAATCCGACTACCAATATCGCCATCAGCTTCCTGATCTCTTTGCTGGTTTCCATTGGAATCGCCTTTTTGCTGGAATATATGGACGATACCATTAAGACGGAAAAAGATGTTGAGAATTATCTTGGCATTCCGACGCTTGGCGTTATTACGAAAATCAAGCCCAAAGATGTAGTCAAAGGCTATTCGGCCAAAAAACAAAGAGTAGTGGGGGATGCAAAGTATGTCAACGTCAACCAATAAAAAGGGCATCCCGCTTATTACCAATACGAATCCGAAGTCGTACATCTCGGAAGCGTACCGTACGCTTCGCACCAATATTACCTTTTCCTCGGTAGATAAGGAAATACGTCGAATTCTGGTGACGTCCTCCCAGCCGAAAGAAGGAAAATCGACGACGATTACCAATCTCGCTGTAGCTTATGCTCAGGAAGGCAAAAAGGTTCTCGTGATCGACGCTGACTTGCGTAAACCGACACTTCATCATTATTTTCTCAAATCCAACCGGATGGGCCTTACCAATGTTTTGGCGAATCAATGCACGATGGAGGAAGTCGTCACGGCAACGGATATACCGAATCTGTCCTTTTTTCCTTCCGGGCCGGTTCCGCCCAATCCTTCGGAGCTGCTCGCTTCCCAAAAAATGAGCCTGCTGCTCCAACAGTTGGAAGCGGAGTTCGATCTGATCTTTTTCGATTCCCCTCCGCTGCTTGCGGTGACGGATTCGCAAATACTCGCCACATTGTGCGACGGAGTCATTCTTGTGGTTCAATCCGGCAAAGTGAAGCGGCAGCTCGCCAGACGGTCGCTGCAGCAGCTGGACAATGTGAAAGCGAACGTGCTCGGCGTCGTGCTGAACAACAAGCCGAATCTGAAGAACGACGATACGCCTTACTACTATTATTACGGTGCGACCGACAAGTAAATAAAGGATTAGGTAAAGTCTGCTGCACCTTTATCACTGCAGGCACTCGATCATGCTGTGGGTGTGCAAGCACCTTAGACGTATATCGTCGGTGGTGTGATGTGAGGAAGGGTTGAATGCCCCAAGTAAAAGTGCTAGTTATTCTGTTTTATGAAACGATAGCTTCTTAAGACGGAATACCTAACACTTTTATTTTAGACAGAAAGAGGCGTAGGAGCAGAATTCAGAAAATGGAGGTAACCGTATGAAACAAGTGAAGAAGGCAATTATCCCAGCTGCAGGACTCGGTACACGATTTCTCCCGGCAACGAAAGCAATGCCCAAAGAAATGCTGCCTATCGTAGATAAACCGACGATCCAGTACATTGTTGAAGAAGCAGTCGAATCGGGGATTGAAGACATCATCATTGTAACTGGGAAAGGGAAGCGGGCGATTGAAGACCACTTCGACAATGCCTTCGAGCTGGAGCAAAAATTACTCGAAAAAAACAAACTGGAACTGCTGGAGCAGGTACAGCGATCGGCGAAAATGGTGGACATTCATTACATCAGGCAAAAAGAGCCCCGCGGTTTAGGCCACGCCGTATGGTGCGCGCGTAAGTTTATCGGCAACGAGCCGTTTGCCGTGCTCCTCGGCGACGATATCGTAAAAGCTGAAACACCGTGCCTCCTGCAGTTGATTCATCAATATGAAATAACGGGCCGTTCGGTGATCGGGGTTCAAAGCGTGCCGGACGAAGAAGTTCACCGGTATGGCGTCATTGATCCTGCCGAATCGCTCGGCAGCAGACTGTATCAAGTGAGCAATTTTGTCGAAAAGCCGAGCAAGCTGATGGCCCCGTCGAATATGGCGATTATGGGCAGATATATCCTGACGCCGGAAATATTCAACTTTTTGGATAAACAAGAGGTGGGAGCCGGCGGCGAAATTCAATTGACCGATGCGATTCAGAGGCTGAACGAGCTTGAGCAGGTCTATGCCTACAATTTTGAAGGCACACGCTATGATGTGGGGGAAAAATTGGGCTTTATCCTGACTACTCTGGATTATGCGCTGATGAACAGCGAGCTGCGGGAGCCGCTTCTGGCCGCTCTGGAGCAAATGGTGAATCGAACCAATACTTATGCTAGATAAGGGGTATGAGTTATGAATCTGTCTGATGTAGATGTTGCTGCCCGGAGAAGCCAATATCAAGCTGCTCATTCGACAATTACTATCGAGAAAGATTTATCCTTGTACTTGTTTGTCAAAAGGACTGCGGATATTGTGCTGTCGCTGGGGGGAATTATTTTTCTGATCCCGGTATTTTTCTTCGTCGGCGCGTTGATCAAGATCGAGGACCGCAAGGGCCCTGTATTTTTCAAGCAGATTCGGGTGGGGAAAGACGGCAAGGAATTTTATATGTTCAAGTTTCGCTCCATGGTCAGCAACGCGGAGGAGCTGCTCGCAGACCTTTTGGCCAAAAACGAAGTGAGCGGAGCTATGTTTAAAATGAAAAACGATCCGCGGGTAACGAGAATCGGCAGATTCATCCGCAAAACGAGCATCGACGAGCTTCCCCAACTGTGGAACGTGCTGAAAGGCGAGATGAGCCTGGTCGGGCCCAGACCTCCGCTGCCCAGAGAAGTGGCGGAATATACGGCTTACGACAATCTGCGCCTGCTCGTTACGCCGGGCTGCACGGGCCTCTGGCAGGTAAGCGGGAGAAGCAACATCGGCTTCGAGGAAATGGTCGAGCTCGATCTGGAGTACATTATGAACCGCAGCGTAAGGAACGATCTGAAAATTATCGTTAAGACGTTTGCCGTTTTGCTTGGCTCCAAAGACGCTTTTTAATTTGGAAGAGATGTGAGGTGCCGTATGGAACTGAATGCCAACATATATGTGGCCGGCCACCGCGGTTTGGTGGGCTCGGCGATTTTAAGAAGCTTGCAGGCCAAAGGCTTTGCCAATCTGGTAACGCGCACGAGCGCCGAGCTGGACTTGCGCAATTTTGACGACGTGCTGAGCTTTTTCTTGAAAGAAAGAATCGAATATGTGTTTCTTGCGGCGGCCAAGGTCGGGGGCATCGTGGCGAACAACGAGTATCCGGCCGATTTTATTCGCGATAATTTGCTGATTCAGACCAATGTGATCGATGTATCGTACCAGACGAGCGTGCAGAAGCTGCTGTTCCTCGGTTCGACTTGCATTTATCCGAAGCTGGCTCCCCAGCCGCTCAAGGAAGAATATTTGCTGACCGGCGAACTGGAGCCGACCAACGAGCCTTACGCCATCGCCAAAATCGCCGGCATCAAAATGTGCCAATCATACAACCGTCAATACGGAACCCGCTACATATCGGCGATGCCGACGAATTTGTACGGCCCCAACGACAATTTCGATCTGGAAAAATCCCATGTGCTTCCGGCGTTGATCCGGAAATTTCATGAAGCGAAGGAGCAGGGGCTGCCTGCCGTAGAAATTTGGGGAACGGGCACGCCGAGACGCGAATTTTTGCATGCGGACGATTTGGCGAACGCCTGCGTCTTTTTGATGGAGCAGTACGAAGGCAGCGATATCGTCAATATCGGAGTGGGAGAGGATATTTCCATTAAAGAGCTGGCGGAGCTGGTCAAGGACATTGTCGGCTTTGAGGGCGGCATTGCATACAACACCTCTAAGCCGGACGGGACACCCCGCAAGTTGGTGGATGTAGCGAGAATCAACAGTCTCGGCTGGAAAGCGCAAATCCCGCTGCGAGACGGAATCCGCTCGGCCTATCGGTGGTTCCTCGACAATCAGCTCGCCGTAACCAAATAAAATACATTCTCTGGAGGATATATGATGAAAACAGCGTTAATTACCGGCGTTACAGGTCAAGACGGATCTTACCTGGCGGAGTTCTTATTGGAAAAAGGATACAAAGTGTACGGCCTGCGCCGCCGCACGAGCACGCCGAACTATGAGAACGTCGAGCACATTAAAGATCGAATCAACTGGATTTCCGGAGATTTGACCGACCTGGCTTCCCTGATTGAAGCTGTTCGCATTTCCCAGCCTGACGAGGTTTACAACCTTGCGGCCCAGTCCTATGTCGCTGCTTCATGGCCGCAGCCGCTCACGACAGGGCAAATCACGGCGCTCAGCGTGACGAATATGCTCGAAGCCGTGCGGATTATGAAGCCGGACGCGCGCTTTTATCAAGCCTCCAGCAGCGAGATGTTCGGCAAAGTGGTGGAAACCCCGCAATCGGAAACAACCCCGTTTTATCCGCGCAGCCCTTACGGCGTAGCCAAAGTTTACGGGCACTGGATCACCGTCAACTACCGCGAAAGCTTCAACATGTTCGCCTGCTCCGGCATTTTGTTCAACCATGAATCCCCGCGCCGGGGTTTGGAATTCGTTACGCGCAAAGTGACGGATGCCGCAGCGCGCATTAAACTGGGCCTGCAGTCGGAGCTGCGCATGGGCAATCTCGATTCGCTGCGCGATTGGGGTTTTGCCGGCGATTACATCAAAGCGATGTGGCTGATGCTGCAGCAGGATGAGCCTGACGATTACGTCATTTCCACAGGTGAAATGCACACGGTCAGAGAGCTGCTCGAAGTTGCGTTCTCCTACGCGGGATTGAATTACGAGGATTATGTCGTCATCGATCCGGCTTTCGTAAGACCGGCGGAAGTCGATCTGCTGCTGGGCGACTGCTCCAAAGCCAAGGAAAAATTAGGCTGGAAGCTTGAAGTCGGCTTCAAAGAATTGATCCATATGATGGTCGATTCCGATCTGAAAAAGGTAGAGGCCGAAGGAAGGGCGAAGCTCATTCAAGTCTGACCGGTAAGGATGCTGGACACATGCATGCAATCATCAAAAAAATCCCGGCGCTCTATGCGAAGTTCAGAAATCACGGCGATCTGAAAAAAATCGCCTTTAACGCCGGCTGGCTGTTTCTCGACAAAATTGTGCGAATGGGCGTCGGCCTGATCGTAGGCGTATGGGTGGCCCGGTTTCTCGGGCCCGAACAGTTCGGCATGTACAATTATGCGCAGGCTTTTGTATTTCTGTTCAGCCCTTTGATTACGCTCGGTCTGGACGGCATCGTCGTGAGAGATATCGTCAACAAGCCCGAGGAAAAGGAAGAAATTCTCGGCACCGCCTTTACGATGCGGATCGTCGGAGCCGCGCTGACGCTCGGCCTGTCGGTGACGGCCATCTCGCTCATCGACGACGACTCGGTCATCCGCTGGCTGGTCGGCATCGTGGCGGTCGGCACGGTCTTCCAGACGTTCGATACGATCGACCTCTACTTCCAGACGAAGCTGAGGTCGAAGCTGACGGTATATGCCAAAAACATTGCGTTTCTGCTCACCTCCGTCATGAAGGTGATTCTTATTCTGACGCAAGCGCCTCTTTTGAATTTCGCCTGGGTCGGATCGCTGGAAATCGCGATCGGCGCGGCCGGGCTGTTCGTCAGCTACCGGATGCAGGGCTCAAGCATCCGCAACTGGCGGTCGAACATGCGGCGCGCCAGGCAGCTTCTGGGCGACAGCTGGCCGCTTATTTTATCCGGCCTCGTCGTCATGATCTATATGCGGATCGATCAGATCATGATCGGCCAGATGCTCGGCCAGGCGAAAGTCGGCATCTACACGGCCGCCACGAAGCTGTCGGAGCTGTGGTACTTCGTGCCGACGGCGATCGTTAGTTCCGTTGCGCCTTCGATCATCGAGGCGAAGAAGCAGAACGAGGAGCTGTACTACGCGCGGTTTCATAAAACGTTTGTCCTGCTGATCGGGATGGCTTATGCAGTGGCCGTTCCGATTACTTTTTTGGCGGATACGATCGTGCGGATCATGTACGGGGAAGCTTTTCAGGAAGCGGGGCCGGTGCTGACGATTCATATTTGGTCGGCGGTGTTCGTGTTCCTGCAGCTTTCCACGGCTACCTGGTTTATTAATGAAAACCAGAGGCTCGAAGCTTTCCTCAGAAACCTGGCGGGGGCCGGCATCAACATTGCGCTCAATCTGTACACCATTCCCGCTTTCGGCGTGAAGGGCGCGGCCATCTCCACCGTATTCGCCTACGTGTTCGTGATTTGCTCCCCGGCGCTGTTCTCCAGGCCGTACCGGAAGCTGTTTCGGATCATCCTCAAGTCATTATTTTTAAGGAAGGTATAACATGAAAATCATTTCCTTATTCGATACATCGATTTCCAGTTCGAATCTTGGCGATCAGATCATTATGGATGCCGTCAAAAGCCATCTGACCGAGCTGTTCCGGGATTCCTTGTTCATTCCGATCCAGACGCATGACGTCATTTCCAAAAACTCGTACCGCTACATCCGCAAAAGCGACTTGAAGTTTGTCGGGGGAACGAACCTGCTATCCTCCAACATGAATGCTTACAGCCAGTGGAAAATCAACCTGTTCGATTCTTTGTTCATCCAGGACATCACTTTGATGGGAGTCGGCTGGTGGCAGTATCAGAACCCGCCCAACGCGTACTCCAGAATGCTCTACAAGCGGGTGCTCTCCGGCACGACGATGCACTCGGTCAGAGACTCGTTCACGGAGCGGCAGCTGAGGGCGGCCGGCATTCACAATGTCATCAACACGGCGTGCCCGACGATGTGGAGGTTAACCGAGGACCACTGCAAAGACGTTCCGGCGAGCAAACAGAAGGCAGTCGTCGTAACGTTTACGGATTACAATCAGGACAGAACGAACGATGCGAAGCTGTTTGAATTGCTTAGTAAAGAGTACGAAACGGTCTACTTCTGGACGCAGGGGCCTGCTGACTACGAATATATGCAAAGCATCGGCGGAAGCAAGGTGAAATACATTCCCCCGAGCCTGCAAGCGTTCGACCATGTTCTGGCCACTCTGGATTGCGATTATATCGGCACAAGGCTTCACGGCGGCATCCGGGCGCTGCAGCACAAAAGAAGATCGCTGATCCTGGCCGTCGACAACCGGGCCAAGGAAATTTCCAAAGACACCGATCTTCCTGTCGTGGACCGGGCGGACATTTCCGGCATCGGGGCGTGGATTGCGAAGCCGCAAGCAACGAAAATCCGCCTGCCGCTGGAACAAATCCGCGCCTGGAAAGAGCAATTCACCGGCGAAAGCAAGGCCGCAGCCGCCAGCCAGTTCGTATCATCGGTATAATCCCGCGTTTGTCGACCGGAGAAGGAGGGCCGTACATTGAACGCACTGCTAGTGAACACTACCGACATAGAAGGCGGGGCTGCGCGTGCGGCTTACCGGCTGCACAAAGGGCTGCAAGGCATCGGCCTGACGTCCAGGATGCTTGTGCAAAGCAAGAGCAGCAGCGACCACTCGGTATTCGGGCCGCTCAGCAAAACGGACCGGATCCGGAGCAGCCTGCAGCCGTCGATTGACAATCTGCCGGTGCATTTGTACCGGAACCGGGTGAAGTCGCCCTGGAGCATATCGTGGCTGCCCAGCAAAGTAGTGAAAAGCATTCACGCGCTGAATCCCGACATTATTCATCTGCATTGGATCAATCACGGATTCGTGCCCATTCATGCGCTCGGCAAATTCAACAAGCCTATCGTTTGGACGCTGCACGACATGTGGGCGTTTACCGGAGGCTGCCATTACTCCGGCAGCTGCACAGGCTACTTGCAAGGCTGCGGTTCGTGCAGCCAGCTGCAGTCGACCTCTGCCGGCGATTTGAGCAGCAGAATGCTCAAATGGAAAAGAAACGCCTGGGGAGATCTCAATCTGACCGTCGTCACCCCGAGCAAATGGATGGCGGACTGCGCGCGGGCGAGCACGTTGTTCCAAGCCGTGCGGGTCGAGGTCATTCCCAACGGCATCGACCTTGACCGCTTCAAGCCGCTGGACAAATCGCTGGCCAGGGCGATGCTGAATCTGCCGCAAGACAAGCGGCTGATTTTGTTCGGGGCGATGAGCGCGACGAGCGATCCGCGCAAAGGGTTCCAGTATTTACAGCAGGCGCTGCTGGAGCTTGCGGGCAAGGATGTTTTGCCGGATACGGAATTGGTCGTATTCGGCTCCGATCCGCCGGCGAACCCGGTGCCGCTGGGCATGCCGGTTCATTATACGGGCCGGCTGAACGACGACATCAGCCTCGCGCTGCTGTATTCGGCGGCGGACGTATTTCTCTCGCCGTCGCTGGAAGACAACTTGCCGAACACGGTGATGGAAGCGATGGCCTGCGGCGTTCCGTGCGTCGCTTTTCGGATCGGCGGCATGCCTGATTTGATCAACCATTGCCACAACGGCTATCTCGCCAAAGCGTTTGACGTGTCCGACCTTGCGCACGGCATTGCCTGGGTGCTGGAGGGCGAAGACCGCAGGTCACGGCTGTCGCAGGATGCGCGGGAGAAAGTCGAGAGCTCTTTTGAGCTGTCTCATGTTGCAGGCTGTTATGCGCAATTGTACGAGGAACTCATGCAGGAACGAAGAGCGTAATTGAGATAAGGGATACAAGGAGTCCGTCCGACGGAGTTACTCCCAGAAACGAACTATGAAGGGGAATTACAATGAACCGTTTGATTTACATAGCTGCCTTTTTACTGCCATTAGATAATTTTCCGTTCATGTTCGGGGGCGGCTACAAGCCGGTATCCCTTATTTTTATCGCTCTCTATTTGATGGTGAACTTGTTTTCGGTGTTTCGGGCGAAGTACAAAGCTTCGGAGATATACGTACTGCTTGTTATGATCACGTTCGTGCTGTGCACCTTTTTCCAAAATCTTTACTATCACTACGAAAATACGGGCTTAGTAGATGCGCTTTTGACGATCATGTCGGGAATAGTAATTTATTTAAGCTTTAAAATATTTGTCGCCAAGCATGAGGAGCCCGGCGCCTATCTCAAGCTTTTCAAGTATATGATCTACGGTTACGGAATTGCGATCGGCATAGGCGTGCTGCAAGTGATCTATGTCTACGTGCTGCCGGCCGGCTTCCTGTCCAAGTTCATCGGGCTGTTCGTCAGCAGAACCGGATATATGAGTACGGCAAGGATCCATTTCACCTTTTCGGAACCTTCCTATATCGCCTTGCATACGAATCTGCTGCTCGTCCCGGCGTTCATCGCTCTGAAAAGGGCGAATCAGCTCAACTGGGTCATCAAAAGCATCGTCATCGGACTGTTCGTCGTCTCCCTGTTCTCCTTCTCGCTGCGCTACTACATGGACAGCATCATTTTGCTGGTGGTGTTTTTATTCCTGTATACGAAGCGGGTCGTCAAGCTTAGCCTGATTACGGGATTCAGCCTCGCCGGCCTGTACGCCGTCTTGTATCTGGTGTTTGTGATCAACGTGTTCGGCATCAATGCCGACCATTTCGGGCGAATCGGCGCATTCCTGAAAAATCCGACGGAAATCAACCAGGACGAATCGTTTTCCATCCGCAGCACGTTCTCGAAGGTGGCGATGGATTCGTTCAAACAGAAGCCGCTGATGGGTTACGGGTTGGGCAACTATTACTACGGTTATAGGGAAAATTATTCCGAGATTGTCGACCTGAGCTCCATCAAGCAGAAGGAACTGCGGGACGCGGACAAAGACAAGACGCTGCATCAATACAACATGTATACGAGAATCCTTTCGGAAATGGGGCTGCTCGGCATTTTACTGGTTGCCCCGCTCTTGTATTTCGTCATTCACCAACCGAAGAAAAGCTATTTAAAAATGGTGCTCATCCTTTTGGCATGGTCGCAGGTGCAGTTCGATTCGTTCGCGCTGATCCAGATTTATTTGTGGCTGGCTCTTATGCAGCATCCGTACATAGCGGGGCTGGAGCTGAGGGAACCGTTGCCGCAGCAGGCTTTGAGAGCCCCGTCGCCGGCGAAAAGCCCGGTGATGGCCAAAACAACATTACATTATCGATAGGATGATTAGGGTGGAAAAAGAAACGGTGCTTATTGCCGACTGCTTGCAGCTGGTCGATGCGAACGGACAGCCTTCGGGTCACTATTGGAAAACGGCGGCGCAGTATGCGGAGACGTTAAAGGAACATTTTCACGTAGAGGTTACGGCCAGCACCAGCTACGTCGGCAAACTCAGCCGCTATCCGCTGCTGCCGCTCAAACATGCGATTCTCGACCATCAGAAAGGGCCCGTAAACAAAATCAAGCGGTTATACAAGCTGTTCGCCAATCTGTTTCGCATTCTGAACTCGGAATCGTCCAAGGTGATCATCCAGGCTGTCGACATATTTGCTCTCTGCTTATGCCTGCTGTTCTATGTCGGCGGCAAAGACATTTATTTGATCCGCTACGACAATCTGAGCCATAAAAGCGAGCTGAAGCGGTTCATGTTCCGCCTCGTCAGCCGCAAAGTCAAAGGCGTCATCTCCGGTCTGGAGGAGTCGATGAATTCCTACCGGAAGGACGGGATCGTCATTCCGGACTACCTGTTCTTCGAATCGTCGGCGCAGACGGCGGCCCGGAGAAAGTACGATTTTGTAACGGTGGGCATAATCAGGGACGACAAAAATATCGAAGATGTCGTAGACAGCTTCATCGGCACGCCATACAAAGTGTGCATCGCCGGACGGTTCGTCGATCCCGGCAGGTATGAAGCGATCAAGCCGAGGCTGACGGACAACATCGAAATCATCAACGATTACATCAGCGAGGAGCGGTACGACGAGCTTTTGGCCAGTACCGGATTCGTTATTCTGCCTTATCGCAGCAGCTACAATTCCACATCGAGCGGGGTCGTATTCGATTCCCTTTACAAATATAAGCCGGTGATCGCTTCCGACGTGGCGTGCATGCAGTTCATCAGGTCCGAGGATCTGGGTTACGTGTACGGGCAATCCGTCAGGGAGTTCGTGCAGTTCATGGAATCCCGCAGCGTGGAAGCTTTGCTGGAGGGCTACCAGACGCATATCAGGGCGTACATCGCCCGGCTGGACGAGGAAAGCAAAAACAAGCTGATCTTTTTCATCAAAGGGCAGCTGCAGTATAAACCGGTCAGACAAGCAATCTGAAAGGCCGCGCCAGGGGACCCAAGCAAGCCGGAGTAGACGAATCGTTCTGGAGGTTATCTTGATGAAGATTTTAACGAATGCCACAGCGTTGGATTCGAGAGGCGGGTATTCAGTCATTCACGATTTTCTGTATGAAATTGCAGGCAAATCCGATGTGCTGCGCGAGAGCCGGATTGAGTTAACCGCCCTGGTGGCTAAAGAAAATCTCTGCAAATTCGAAACCGGGCAGGTCAAAGTGATCTATGAGCCGTATCCGAAAAAAAGCCCGCTGCACAAATGGAACTATGAAAACCGCTTGCTCCCTGCATTTATCAAGGAAAACAAGTTCGATTTTTATTTGTCCCTGCAAAATTTCGGATTATCCAATCTGGATATTCCGCAGTACGTGCTGATTCATCAGCCGATTCCTTTCTCCGATTTGCGGGCGAACGAGCTGGAGCTGAAAAATTTTATCAAATATAAAGTAATGCTGCACTCTATCTATAAAAAGCAGCTGGCCCATGTCGACGGCGTGTTCGTGCAAACAAGCTGGATGAAAGAAGCGATTCAGCGCAAATACAGCTACCGAAAGGACATTCATATCGTGCGGCCCGCGATCCAGAGCATCGAAAACAATACGAACCCGCTCGGCAGCGATCTGGATCTGGAATTTCAGCGGGCCGGGACGAAGCTGCTCTATATGACGAACCGTGAAAAATACAAGAACAACGACATTCTCATCGAGGCGATCCGGGAATGGAACGCGCAGAACGGGGGCAAAGTCGTCCTGTATTTGACTCTGGACGGTCAGAGCTCGGAGCATGTCCGGTATATCGGCAAAATTCCGTACGAAAGCATATTCAAAGCTTACCAAAGCGTGGACGCCTTGATTTTCCCGTCTTTGACCGAGACTTTGGGCCTGCCGCTGCTTGAGGCGCAGGAGGCCGGGCTGCCGATTCTTGCCGCGGATTTGCCTTATGCCAGAGAGGTTTGCGGCTCCAATGCCGTCTATTTCGATCCGCGAAGCAAATCGGCGATCATGCGTTCCATCAACAGCTTCGTCAAGAAGCGCTATGTACGGACTCCCGTGCAGAACTACGAAAGCAATGCCGCTGCCCCGAGCGATAATTATATGACATATATCCGGATTATTGACAGCCATATCGAGCAGTACCGCGGTATTGCCAAGACAAATCAGATGCTGGGTGGAACATGAAAACTAACGTCGAACTGAACAAATATAATCAGGACTGGTATTCCCGGGGACGAAGCAAACTTGTCGTTATGCTGTGGTGGTTCGTACAGAGTACGCTATTCCGGCTGTCCCTGCACAACATGTACGGCTGGCGCCGGTTTCTGCTGAACCTGTTCGGCGCGAAAATCGGCCAAGGCGTCAGAGTCAGAGCTTCCGCCAAATTCCTGTACCCCTGGAAGGTCGAGATCGGCAGCTATTCCTGGATCGGGGATCAGGTGGAATTTTACAGTCTCGATCGGATCAAGATCGGCGAGCACTGCGTGATCTCGCAAAAAAGCTATTTGTGCACAGGCTCGCACGACATTCAGGACCCCCAGTTCGGACTCATTACGAAACCGATTCATATCGAGAACGGCGCCTGGGTAGCTACGGACGTGTTCGTCTATCCGGGCGTTATTATTCAGGAAAAGGCTGTGGTAGCTGCTCGAAGCACGGTAACCAGAAACGTACCCCGCAATGAAGTGCATGCGGGGATGCCTGCGAAATTTTTGAAATTTCGCTTTGAAGAGGGGAAGTAAGTAATGAAGAAAAAAATCGTATTCGTCGCCAATTACTTTTATCCGGATTTTGCCTCGACGGGGCAGCTTTTGACGGAGCTGTGCCTGGAGCTGCAAAAAGATTTTGAAATCATCGTTCTGGCCGTGCAGCCGGAGCAAAACAAAGACAAGAAAACCCGCCTGTTCGAAGAAGACTATTTGGAAGACATCAAGATCATCCGCGTGAAAACGCCTGAAGTCATCAAGACGAACAAGATGAGCCGGCTGAAGTTCATTACGGCGTATTTCATCCTTTCCACCATCGCCTTGCTGAGGATCAAGACGATCGACACGATCTTTACGATCTCTTCGCCGCCGGTGCTCGGGGGGCTGATCGGAACGATCGGCAAGCTGTTCAAGCGCAGCAAGCACGTGTACAACATTCAGGATTTCAATCCCGAGCAGGCCGAGGCCGTCAGCTACACGGACAAAAAATGGGTGTTCGACATCGCGAGGCGGATCGACAACTGGAACTGCAAAAAATCGGACCATATCGTCGTCGTCGGCAAAGATATGCAGGAGACGCTGTCCCGCCGGTTCCGCGGGCATAACGTGCCGAAAAGCAGCGTCATCAACAACTGGACGGACGAGAAAGACATTATCCCGCTTGGCAAGGAGCATCCGCACGTCAGGCGTTTCCTGGAAGAGCACCGGCTGCAAAATCAGTTCATTGTGATGTATTCCGGGAATCTCGGCTTGTATTACGATCTTGAGAATATGATCCGGGTCACCGAGGCGTTCAAGGATGAGCCGCAGCTTTCCTTTGTTTTTATAGGAGAGGGAGCCGTCAAAAAGAGCATGCAGCAGTTTGTCGAGGACAACAGCATCGGGAATGTGCATTTTCTGCCTTTTCAGTCCAAAGAGTTTATCAAATACTCCTTGAATGCGGCTGACGCCCACCTGGTCGTCAATCAAAAGGGCATCAAGGGCGTGTCGGTGCCGAGCAAAATTTACGGCGTCATGGCTGCGGGAAAACCGGTGATCGGCGTATTGGAGCAGGGAAGCGAAGCGCAGCGGCTGATCGAGGAGAGCTCCTCGGGCATCGTTGTGGAGCCGAATGATTACAACGGCATCATCGAGGCCATCGCAGCGATGCATAAGATGGAGCGGCAGCAGCTGCTCGAGATGGGTTTGCAGGGGCGAAGCTATCTGGAACGGCATTTGAAGAAAGAAATTTCCATAACCAAATACAAATCTTTGCTTGTGACCGTATAACAACGACGAAGGAGAGCGTCCACTATGAAAGGCAAGCTCTACGGTTGTATTCTCTTACCTGTCCTATTGACCGTGCTTCCGGGCTGCGGCGATTTTCAAGCCGGCGACAGCACGCGCGTATTTTATGTGTCAACGGACGGGAACGACAACAATAAAGGCACTTTGTCCAAACCGTTCAAGACGATAGAAAAAGCGCAGGAAAGTGTGCGGAAGGTAAACGGGAATATGCAGTCCGATATTGTCGTCTATCTGCGCGGAGGCACCTATTCGCTTGCGAATACGCTGGAATTCGATTCCAGAGACTCGGGCTCGAACGGTCATTCCGTCATCTTCAAGGCTTATCAGGACGAGAAAGTAACGATCAGCGGCGGCACGCCTGTATCCGGCTGGACGATGCACGATCCGCAAAAAAATATTTATAAGGCTCACGTCGGCGACCTGAAATCGCGCCAGCTGTTCGTTAACGGCACGCGCGCCAAGCGGGCGATCAGCGAGACCCCCTTGCCAGAGGCGAAGAAGCTGAGCGACGGCTTCTCCACCACCGCTGTCAAGCTCGCCGAGTGGAAAAACGTCAAGGACATGGAGCTTGTTTTCCTAGACGTGTGGACCAACTCCCGGGGGCTGATCGACTCTATCGAGGTGGTCGACGGCAAAGCTATTATCAAAATGCAGCAGCCGGGCTGGTACAATTTGACCAATAAAGGGCTGCCGGAATTGTCGGTGCCATGGTACCTGGAGAACGCGTATGAGCTGATTAACCAGGAAGGCGAGTGGTACCTGGACCGCACGAGCGGCGATTTGTTTTATAAGCCCTTGGCCGGCGAAGATATGAGCGCCGCGAAGGCGATCGTTCCCGTCGTGGAGACGCTGGTCGACTTGAAGGGCACGCCGGAAGCGCCCGTCCATCACATCGGCTTCGAAGGGCTTACTTTTGCCTATACGACATGGTATCAACCGAGCCTGACCGGTCTCCCGGACGCGCAGGCCAATATTATTAAAGAGAAAGTGGATGGGCTGCAGTACCACAAGGAAACGCTGATCCAGGCGAGCTTCGACGCCCAAATGGCGGAAAATATCGCCATTGAAGACTGCAGATTCGAAAAGCTGGGCGGCGCCGGCATCAATCTGACCGAGGGCAGCCAAAGCGTGCGCATCAAAGGCAACGTGTTCACCGACATTTCCGGCAGCGGCATTCAAGTCGGAGAGCCGGACCGGAACAACAAGGATAACTTCAACCCGGACGATCCGCGCAAAATCATTAAGGACATCGAAGTGTCCAACAACTACATTCGGGCGATCGGCAAAGATTACCGCTCATCGGTAGGGATCTTCGGAAGCTACACGCAAAATATGGTCATTCGGAACAATGAGCTGACCGATCTTCCTTATTCCGCGATATCGCTGGGCTGGGGCTGGGGAAAAGTCGACCCGACGTACAGCAAGGACAACAGAATTGAAAATAACCTGATCACCGACGTGATGAAGACGCTCTATGACGGCGGGGCGATTTATACGCAAGGGTCGCAGCCCAATTCCACGATCAAAGGCAACTTCATCGACAAGCAGGTGCATAAAGGCGGAGCGATTTATCCCGATGAAGGCAGCGCCTATTTTACGATCACCGATAACGTCGTCATGAATGTGCCGAGCTGGCTGCAAATATGGGCAAAGTCGGTTCGCGACAATACCGTGACGGGCAACTTTACGAATTCCAAAATGATGACGAATGCAGGCTCGAACAACGTTGTCGATAAAAACGACAACATCGAATCCGTCGATGCGAACGACAAGGCCGCGAAAATTAAAAGCCAGGCCGGTCTGGAGTTCACGTACCAGCATTTGAGAATGAAATAACCCGGAGCGGGGGGCGCAGCTTGCCCAGGGAAAGGAGGCGGTCCGGCATGAAGATCACAATGGCCTATTACATATCGGATTACGGCTTCGGCCACGCATCGCGCAGCATTGCGGTCATCCGCAAATGGCTGGAACGGTTTCCCGACTCCAGCGTCGTGATCTGCACCTCTTATGCGCTGGATTTTGTCGGGCAGTCGCTGGCAAGCTGGCCGCAAGTACAACTGCGGCGGGTAGCGACCGACATGGGCTACATGTTGCGGCGGGATTCGCTGGAGCCGGATATTAGCCGAATGAACGGTCAATTCGACGAGTTTGTGAAGGACGCGCCGGAATGGATCCGCGAAGAGACGCGGTTTCTGCGGGAAGCCGGGGTCGGCCTTGTTCTGTCGGACATTTCCCCGCTGCCGTTCGAAAGCGCAGACCAACTGGGCATACCGAGCATCGGGATATCCAATTTTACGTGGCTTACCGCTTACCGCAACTTGCTGCCGCCGGATAAACTGGCATTCCTGCAGCAAGCTTACCGCAAAATGGACTATTTTTTCGAGCTGGCCGCAAGCCATGAGCCGCCATGGGGCCGGCGCGGCAGGCGGACTTTCGGGCTGGTCAGCCGGGAAATCGATGCGGCCGAGCTGGCGAAAGTGACCGCGGCGGTAAAGCCCGTGAGCGCCAAGCCGCTTGTGTACGTAGGCTTCGGCATGAAAACCCGGCTGGAATCGGTCCGCTCCTGGAAGCTGTGGGATAACGAGGCAGTGAGCTTTCTCGTCTCGGGCAGCCATCCGGTCGATCATCCCAACGTCGCCGTCATCCCTTCCGGCAGCACGGAAACGCAGCATTATGTCGCGGCCGCCGACCTGATCATCACCAAGGCCGGTTGGGCCACGGTCGGCGAAGCCGCGATGAACCGCAAGCCGCTGCTTATTGTGGAAAGAAATGCGCTGGAAGAGGATCGCAACACTTCGCAATTCGTGGTGGAACAAAAGCTGGGCGAAATGATCCGCTGGGAGCAGCTGGCGGATTTGCGGCTGGACGCCGCGGCGATCGCCGCCATGGCAAGCAGGCTGCCGAGCGTTCGCCGGCATGGCGATTCGGCCGCGAGCATCATAGATGCCATACTGGAAATTATATATGCCAATCAATCGGAAAAGGATGTGGGCTAATGCAATTAGTGCTGTTATCCGGAGGTTCGGGAAAACGTCTCTGGCCGCTGTCCAACGACGCGCGTTCCAAGCAATTTTTGAAGGTGCTGCGCAGTGAAGCGGGCGGCCTGGAATCGATGGTTCAGCGCGTCTGGAGCCAGGTCGCGAAAGTCGGCTTATCCGGCTCCGCGCACGTCGCTACCGGCAAGGGCCAGCTGGATATGATCTACAGCCAGCTGGGCGTGGACGCGCCGATTATTATCGAGCCGGAACGTAGGGATACGTTCCCGGCGATCGCTCTTGCAGCGACGTATTTGTACTCGATCGTCGGCGTCAGCCTCAGCGAAGTCGTTACTGTGCTGCCGGTGGATCCTTACGTCGAAGACGACTTCTTCGTCCGGCTGAAGGATCTGGAGCAAGCCGTGCACGAGGCATCGGCGGATATCGCGCTGATCGGTGTGAAGCCGACGTATCCGTCCGAAAAGTACGGATACATCGTTCCCGCCGAGCCAACCGGCGCAGCCGGTCATGCGGACTACAGGCAGGTCAGCAACTTCAGAGAAAAACCCCGCGAAGATCAGGCGCAGCGGCTCATTGAGCAAGGCGCGCTCTGGAATTGCGGGGTTTTTGCTTTCAAGCTGGATTATGTGATGAATCTGCTGATTGAGAAGGGATTGCCGATCCGGTACGAGGAATTGGCGAAACAGTACCCTAAGCTGAACAAAATCAGCTTCGACTACGAGGTAGTCGAAAAAGCGGAGCGCATTTTCGTGCTTCCTTACGAAGGTTACTGGAAGGACCTGGGCACGTGGAACACGTTGACGGAGGAAGTCAGCGGCAATTTGATGGGCAAAGGCATTATTAGCGACGACTCCCATAATACGCACGTTTTGAATGAGCTGGAAATTCCGGTGACTGTCATCGGCTTGTCCAACGTTGTCGTGGCTACGAGCGCGGACGGCATTCTCGTCGCCGAGAAATCGTCGAGCCCCCGAATTAAGGACATAATGAAAAATTCCGACCAACGTCCGATGTACGAGGAACGGCGCTGGGGCTGGTACCGGGTGCTGGACTCCGGCATTTTGAACGACGGAAGCCAGGTGCTGACGAAGAAAATTTTTATCCAGGCCGGTAAAAATTCCAGCTACCAGCTGCATCACAAGCGCTACGAGGCTTGGACGATCATAGCCGGGGAAGGCGAGCTGATTCTGAACGACAAGCTTATCGACGTCAAGGCCGGTGACGTGATTCAGATTCCGATGCGGGCCAGGCACGCGATCCGGGCTATTACCGATCTGGAATTCATCGAAGTGCAGACGGGCAGCGAACTGATTGAAGAGGATAACATTCGGCTTTACACCGATTGGGAAGAAATTGTTGAATTTGTCGTCAGATAGACGAATCCGGGATCTGTAGATGAGCCGCTGAACCGCGCTCGTCTGCAGGTCCCGTTTTCGTTTAAGGGCTTTTTGGGGATTCGTAAGGAGGAGATTGTGATCAAGCTCAAAGCAGCAGGACTGTTGTTTATCGTAACCGTATCGATCTTGTTGGGAAGCAATTGGTATTTGCATGAAAATCAAATCAAAAAAGCAGTGGACGATTGGCAGCCGATGTCCATGATTGATGTCATCCGCGATATTCATGTGATGAAAGGCAGCGTCAACATATCCACGCTCGGCAGCAGCGTAACGGCGGGCGCGGGCGTGAGCCATGTCGACAAAAGCTGGAGCTCGATGCTGCGGGACTATTTGAAAGACCTGGACGGCAAAATGAACGTTACGCTCACGAACAACGGATTTAGCGGCTACAGCACCGACCTGATCAAAAGCAAGGTGGACACGATCGTCTCGCAAAAGCCGGACGTCGTCATTTTTGAAACGTGCCTTATTAACGACTTCGGACAAGCGGTGCCGATCGAAAGAACGCTCGACAATATTTCATCTGTCGTCGACGCGCTCCATAAGGATTTGCCGGATGCGCTGATCATTCTGCTGTCTCCCAATCCGAGAGCCGATACGGGTCAAAATTCGGAAGGACTCACGTATGAGAATTACGTGACCAAGACGAGGGAGCTGGCCGCCGGGAAAGGCTGGCTATTCATCGATATTTACACGGGATTCAAATCCCGCAATGCCGACCTGACAGAAGTGCTGAACAAGGACGGCGTGCATCCGACCGAGGCCGGCTACAAGCTGTGGTTTGAAATCATGAAGGAGGAATTGGGGAAAAAGATCATTCAAAAAGCTGCTAAATAAAAAAATTATAGAATAAAGCGGGTTGATTCAATGAAAACGGACGCCGGAAAGAGCAAAGGAAAATTGTTCTTGATTGCCATTTTCATGATGGCATGGATGGGGACGATCTTTGTATTTTCGTCGCAGTCTTACGACCAGCAAAACTTAAGGCCATGGCTTAAAACGCGGATCCCTAGTGAGTGGACTCATTATTTCGCCGATGTCAAGTTTACTTACGAAGGCACGACTATTAACGTGAAGCAGAACGGGGTAACGGAACTCGTTGAATTCGTCATCAGAAAGATGGCGCATATTGTAGAATATGCATGTTTTGGTATCCTGGTATGTCTGCTTGTCAATCTGCTGCTGAAAAGGCGGGCGTTATTGGTATTTATCGTCACGATGGTTCTGTGCCTGGCGTTCGCGGCCACCGACGAATATCATCAGCGGTTCGTATTCAGCCGGACCCCGAAGGTAGGAGATATCGTCATCGATGGTGTGGGCGCGCTGATCGGCAGCTCGCTGACGCTTGCTTTTTTAGCGATCCGCAGAAGATTTCGGGCAAAAAAAGGAATAACCTCTTGATTTGTTACATATTGTAACATATAATGGTTGATGAATACATTATGTAACAATGTGCGACAATATTTAACAAATCGAGGAGGGAATGGGTGTGGATGCATTTGAAACTGTCTATTGTGTGGGGTGCAACACAATTGTTTCTAAATATCACGCCGAGCGTGTGTTTAAAACCGGTTATTATAAAGTGAAAATTCCGCTCGCTCAGTGCAAATCATGCGCTCATAAAGAATGCAAGAAAGAAAGCATGCTGATGGATTCGACACCCGGCTTCATGGGTTATACAGTTGATCTGCCGCTCTTGGCGTAAGGGCGATGGATCAGCTTTTTTTACTTTTGAAATGGAAACGCTCTCATCGGGAGCGGACGGCAAGGCCGTCTCCGGCACCTGCTTTCGCACCTCGCAAAGTCCCGGAGCGCGAGGCTGCGCTGCATGACGGCGGTCGGTCGACTGCATACTGCCGGGAAACAGCCGCGGGCTTGTTTATTTAAAAAGAATCATGCCGTCAAATTGAACGTCAAAATGGATCGCCGTGCCGTCGGGAGCGTTCAGCTTGCTCTGCACCTGAAGCTGTTTGCCGTTCATGCGCGGGGACAGCACTTCAATGTTGCCGTACTGTTCGCCGCCAAGCTTCACAGCGGTCAGGGCGGAGCCGTTCCAGCTGATTTTATACATCTGGCTCGTGCGGATGCCGCTGAACTGCGTGACGACGGACAATACGCCTTCCGCGGAAAGCCCCAGGGTGAATGTGTTCATCCAGGGCGTGTAGCCTGAATTCACTTTGGCCTGGATGATTGTTCCGTTATCCCTGATGTTGACGGGCACGGTATAGGAATTACTGTAACCGATATCCCCCGTTTTATTATCGTAAAAAGAGTTGCCGGAAATCATCCAGCCGCTGCCTGAAGAATACAGGTACAACCCGTATCCTGCATTGTTTCTCGTTGTGTTGTTCGTCATGCGCAAATTATCCTGCTTGCCCCCGACCACGATGCCGTGCCCCGCATTATCCGTCACCACATTCTCCGAAACGACCAGGTTCGCCTTCCCTTCGGCGACAATTTTCATGCCGCCCGCGCCGTTCTTCGTTACCGTATTGCCGGTAATCGTCGTGTTGGAAGCGGTATTGTTCGGGTCGATCTCCAGATGAATACCGTAGTCCGCAGCATCGCTGATCGAGTTGCCGGTAATCGTAATGTAGTCGCCGTCGATGACGTAGATGCCGGAATTGAGCCCGTTATCGGGGTTGCTCTTCACGCCGTTGATAATATTCCCGGTAATCGTAATGTATTTCGAATTATCCTCGATATGAATGCCTTCATAGCGGACATTCTCGATGGTATTGCCGCTGATGGTCACGTCCGAGGCGCCTGCGATGCCGATTCCGAAGCCGCTCGTCGGCGCGTTCCCATATTCCGGCGGCACCGAAATATGGTTGTTGGCGATGACGATGTTGCTGGCTTTCGCCGTCTCCGGCCCGCCGGGATGGTTGATCTCGATCGCATCGGCGTACACGTTCGCGAACACATTTTGGACGATGCGCAAATCCCGCAAATTGCTGGCGTTCCGGTTGGTCAGAACCCCGTAGGCCACTTCCTCGAACCGGTTGTCCGATACGAGCACCTGCTTGATATCCGCGGCGTTCATATTGACGGCCTGCGAATTAGGCCCGGTAAACGAATTGCCGCGCACCTGAATATTGGACGAGCCGTCCGCAATATCGATCATCATGCTGTCCGACTTGCTCAAATTTTCCAGCCAAAGTCCTTCAATAGTAATGTCGCTTTGCTTCGCCATGATCATGATCACGGTGTACCCGAGCCCGCCGTCCGCTTTTGAAATTTTGGCCGAATACCCGACGAGATTCGTATTTTTGTAAACGTACAGATTTCTGGTCGTTCTGTATGTACCTTTGGGAAAAAAGACCGTGCCGCCGCCGGAGTCCTTGGCTAGATCGAGTGCTTTTTGAATAGCGAGACTGTCATCGGCCACCCCGTTGCCGACTGCTCCGAATTTGGCGTCTTTTACATTGAATGTGGATTGGATTTCTTCTGCGGATGCGGGGATTGCTGCGTTCGAGGGGTGAGGTCCTAAGCTCCATAAAAGAGCAAAGCAAGTGAGCGGGATGAAGAAACGTTTCATTATCATTCTCCTTTGTGCTGTATGCTTGCTGCCGTAAATTGTATAATTTCAAGTCCTCCTTGTTAGTATGTCAAAAACGTCGGAAATTATTGGAAATCGGCCAAAACCGTCTATGAATCTGCGAATCTTCTACTTATAGATTAACAGATTCTTGAATATAATGGAATGAATTGTCGACATAAAAGGCTTTTTTTCGCGAAAAAAAGCCGCAGCTGGCCGCCTGATGCTCCGATCATCGTGTGAAGCGGCATTGTCGGGCGGGAAGCGCGCTCCGCTGGCGGCGCAGTCCTTTCCCGTCGCTCGTTGCGGCGCTGTACAGCGGGGGCGTGAGGCGGCTTGGGTTNCTCCGATCATCGTGTGAAGCGGCATTGTCGGGCGGGAAGCGCGCTCCGCTGGCGGCGCAGTCCTTTCCCGTCGCTCGTTGCGGCGCTGTACAGCGGGGGCGTGAGGCGGCTTGGGTTGCGGCGCTGTACAGAAGGTGGTACGAGGCTGCTTGGCAGACCAGGCCGGGGAAAAACCTGCAAAAGTGCAGGCTTTTCCTGTTAATATGGTCCATTTTGGCAAAAAGCCTGCGAAAGTGCAGGAATTTTCGACGAAAATGAATCGGAGGCCGTGTGTCCGGCAAAAAGCCTGCACAATTGCAGGAATTTTTCGCTGACAGCGTATCGACGAGCAAAAAACTGCACTTTTGCAGGTTTTTACTCGTTTCCAAGTAAATGTGTGACCTTCCAGCGTGAGAGTATTAACAGTCTGACTCGGTTTTCTGCGCGTTACCTGGCAGATGTGCTGCTGGCTCCGGCGTGTGACTTTCTCAAGCAGCCTGGAAAGTGCAGGCTGTTTCGAGGAAACCGACTTGTTGGAGGAAAAGCCTGTGATTGTTGTGCAGGAATTCCTGAGCAAATGGAACTGAGCCCGACTGGGCCCCGCGCATGAGCGGAGAAGCCTGCAGATTTGCAGGAACATTTCAAGGCATGCGGATCGGGGAGGAGCAAAAAGCCGCACTTTCGCAGGCTTTCTGTGGACAACCGGTTTATGCGTAAGAGATGCCTCCCGCCACGAAAGCGGGGTCTCCTCAGCTTTCGGAACTGCGCTGAAGGGATGAAAATTTCAAGCTTTCCTTTCCATCTAAAATCCTGAATAGTTAAAAAAAGGAATATTGTATGCTATGCTAACTAGGGGATATTGATCAAGCAATTAGTATGGAGGTAAGTTTTTCTGTTTACAATTGATAATCGAAGTATTAAACGTGAAACTAAGAGTTCAATTGTAAAAAGCGTTACAGGTAAGGATAATGCATTTGTTTTTGATCAGTATAAGTTGAAAATATGGAATCTAATTGATCATGTTCCTAATCTTTCGGTGCATGATTTAGGCCATTGGATTCTTTTTCATGAACGATGGTTGAAAAGCCTTGCACATGGGGATAGGACAACTTACTATGCTCCCGGTACAATCTTAATGGCGGATCTTGGCGCTACAAATTTTGGTCATGAACCTCAGTTTGAGCATCCATGTGTCGTGCTCATCATTGATTTTAATAGTATTTTAGTTGCTCCTTGTAGCTCGAAAAAATACGGTCGAGGATACCCCAATGTTATTGATGCAACACCAGCTGACGGGTTTCAAGTAAACACTGGAATTCAAATGAGAAACTTTCGCTAGGTTGATAAAAAACGTGTAACCAATAATATGGGCTCGATAACCATTCCTTTACTTTTGAGTGAATTAGAGGACTATGTGCTGAATTTGTTTCCGAGCTATAGTAGAAATTTACAGGCTGACAGGCTGATCCAACTACTTAAGAGCCTTTCAGAGCAAAGTGGAGTAGAAGCAATGATTCAAGAAGCAGCCGCAGCAGCTGGTGTTGATCTTTCAAAGCTCTAGATTATGTAGATATATGTTGCGTATGCAGTACATACGTGATATAGCATTAATAATAGGAATAATGGATTCAATTGCATATATGTTTATTCACCGCAAGGTGAAATCACGTGTTGAGAAAAGCTTCTGTGAAAACGGGGCTTTTTTCGTTTTTATAAAGTTTTTTGCTAGTGGGCCTGCTTTCGATCTAATATGCCCAGTTGTGTTTCCTTATACAGAGGACATTTTGTTTTTGCCTTTGCTAAGCGTGTTGACACGGGATACGGATGAGGAGGCGCTGGAAGCAGAACAGCAACAGTGAGTGACTTTGATCTGAAGCCGCATCTTGGGAGGCTTGGTCGTATGTTCTCTGGTCATGACTTTTCCGAGTTGTTATTAAGAAAGCGCGGAGTTGATTACACGCGACCCTATAAATATAGCTGCAGATGGCCCTGGACAGCTAGTACCGGCGCAAAAAGCTGCTCCCTGAAGCCGATTCAGGCTTGACGGGGAGCAGCTTTTTGCGCTTAATTCAACAGATGCTTGTATGCGCTATAGTCGATCTGATGTTTATCCAGGAAGTTGGTCAGGCTCCGGTAATCTCTGCGAGGAGTTGCCAATATGTATCCTTTGATGCAGTGGTCGCGCGTCACTTCCTTGGCTTGCTCCTCCAAAGCGACTTCGCCGATCTTGGCGGCGATGGAATGCTTGGCGATATCGCGGAACGCCGTGGGCACAGGGGAGACCAGTTGGTCGAGGAACGCTTTCGAATCGTCGGTCCACAGGTGGCGGGAAGATTCGACGTAATGATTTTGCCAGTCGAGCTTGGATTTGCCGTCTTCTTTGGGCAGCACCTTCAAAAACTTGCGGAACATGAAATACCCGCCCACCGACATGAAAAACAGCAGAACGAATACCCAGAAAATAATAAACCACATAAACGCGGAGTTGTTCACGATACTTTTCACCTCTGTTACGAGTCGTAGCCATATAAATTATATATCATTTCTAGATTTCTTGCGACTTTCTTAGTAAAATAGACAAGAACTAACCAAAAGCAAAGGAGCAAGAAACATGCCGAAAATCGGGTCGCACGTTTCGTTCTCGGATAAAGGACTGCTGAATGCCGCTGAGGAAGCCGTTACCTACGGTTCTTCCACATTTATGATTTACACGGGTGCACCGCAAAATACACGGCGCAAGCCGATAGAATCGCAATACATCGAAGAGGGCAAGGCATTGATGGACAAGCACGGGATTGACGAAATCATCGTGCACGCTCCGTACATCATCAATTTGGGATCATATAAAGAAGATACTTTTGATCTCGCGGTGAATTTCCTGCAGGAAGAAATCCGCAGAACCGACTATTTGGGAGTGCGCAATATCGTTCTGCACCCCGGCGCTTATACGGACAAGGATGCCGAATACGGCATAAACCGCATTGCGGAAGGGTTGAACATGGTTCTTGAAGGAACCAAAGAGACGAAAGTGAATATCGCTTTGGAGACGATGGCGGGCAAAGGCTCGGAAATCGGCAGAAGCTTTGAGGAAATTGCCGCAATTATCGAAAAGGTGCAGGATAACGGCCGTCTGACCGTATGTCTGGACACCTGCCACGTGCACGATGCCGGATACGATATCATCAACGATCTGGACGGGGTTTTGGAGCAATTTGACCGCACCGTCGGTCTGGACCGCATTGCGGTTATTCATTTGAACGACAGCAAAAATCCGCGCGGCGCTTCGAAAGACCGCCATGCCCCTGTAGGGTCGGGCTGGATCGGTTATGAGGCCATGAGCAGAGTTGTAAATCACGAGAAGCTCAAATCACGGCCGATGATTCTGGAGACGCCGTGGATCGGGAAGGAAGACAAAACGCAGCGTCCGATGTACGAAGCCGAGATTGCGCTGCTGTCAGGCAATTTGAGCGGGCGTTTCGGGGGCGAGTTCCTGGATCATGTGGAGCGCATCGATCATTTGCTGACGAAGAAAGACATTCATCACCGCGACTATATTTTAAAAACATGGGATCTGCTCAAAACGGATGCCAAAGCGAAAAAAGCGGACGGCCGCGAGCCGATGGAACGCTTGTACGATTTGCTTCATGAGGAGGGGTTATTCCCTGAACTCAGCGAAGAACAAATCAACCAAAGGCTGACTGTTTGGCTGGCCGGCAAAGAGGCGCTGAAGCAAGCTTAATCCAAGCCGCAAACAACACAGCACAAGCGTCGCTTTTACTTGAGGAGGATAAGATGGAACGGGTAACAGGCAATTCCTTGACAAAACCAGCAGCAGAACAAAACAATCGGGCCAGGATGCTTATCTCTTGTCCGGATCAGCCGGGCATCGTGGCTGCGGTATCGCAGTTTTTGTTCGAGCACGGCGCAAACATCGTGCAATCGGATCAATATACGATGGACCCGGAAGGCGGGCTGTTCTTTATCCGGATCGAATTCGACCTTCCGGAGATCGAGCGGAAAATCGGCGGCTTTCGGCAGGATTTTGCCGCGGTGGCCGACAAGTTTCAAATGGATTGGAATTTGAGCTTGGCGAGCAGAAAGAAGCGCATCGCCATTTTCGTCTCGAAGGAGGACCACTGTCTGCTTGAGCTGCTGTGGCATTGGCGTTCGGGCGATCTCGACGTCGAGATTGCGATGGTGGTCAGCAACCACCCGGATACGAAAGCTACGGTGGAATCGTTTGGCATTCCGTTCCACCACATCCCGGTGACCGCCGACACGAAGCAGCAGGCCGAAGAGCAGCAGCTTTCCGTGCTTGGCGACAATGTGGACGCGATTATTTTGGCCAGATATATGCAGATTATCTCGCCGTCCTTTATCCGGCATTACGCCGACAGAATCATCAATATCCACCATTCGTTCCTTCCGGCGTTTATCGGCGGCAAGCCGTACGATCGCGCGCATAACCGCGGCGTGAAAATTATCGGGGCGACGGCGCACTACGTGACGGAGGAACTCGATGGCGGACCGATCATCGAGCAGGACGTCCAGCGCGTCAGCCACCGCGACAACGTGGAGGATCTGAAAAGAATCGGTCGCCAGATCGAGCGCAGCGTTTTGGCCAGAGCCGTCGCTTGGCATGTCGAAGACCGCATCATCGTGCACAACAACAAAACGGTCGTGTTCTCCTAAATATCTATTTTTCCAGCCACAAAAAGAGGCTGATCCCGGCGCGAATCGGGGTCAGCCTTTTTGCCGTCAGCCAACGGATCAGATGAAGGGAATTTTTTCGTAGGATTTGAAAAGAACGCCCTGTGCATCCCCCTTGAGCCAGGAATCGATCAGCGTGTAGTAGATGGACCGGAAATCCACGGAGTATATAAGGTCCCCGTTGTCAAGCTTGCTGAGGCTCGGATAGGAGCCGTACAAGCCGCCTTTGACGCTGCCTCCAAGCACGAATACGGGAGCCGCCGTGCCGTGATCCGTCCCGCCGCTGCTGTTTTCCTTGAGGCGCCGTCCGAATTCGGAAAAAACCATAACGACGACATCGTTTTGCAGCTGATGCAGCTGCAGATCTTTGTAAAAAGCGCTCAAGGTGCCGTCTAGATCGTTCAAAGTCCGGTTATGCTGCTGCGCCTCATTCGCATGATCGTCAAACCCGCCCAGCTCGGCATAGTAAACGCGAGTGCCGGATTTGCCGGAAATCAGCTTGGCGATCAACTGCATGCGCTGGGCGAATTTGGAGTCCGGATAGGCCGTCAGCGGCTGATACTTGCTGGTCATGGCCTCGATCGCCTCGGCGTATTCAAAGGCGCTCCTGCCTCTTTGGGCGGAGACGCGGAGATATTCCGGCTTGCCGGGAGCATTGTAAATGTCCTTCAAAATTTGCTCGAGCTTGCCGTTCTCCGCGGCACTCTGCTTCGGATTGAAGGCACGGAACTGCCCTAGCGATTGGACGACCGGCACATCGTAGTTTTGGGTGTACAGCGCTTTGTTCGCCCTATCCCCGATCTGAATCGCCGGAAGGGGAGCGGACGGCTTGGACAAATCCACATAGCGGCCCAGCCACCCGCTAATGTACTGTTTCGCGGGCTCGGCGGTCTGCCAGATGTCCATGGAGCGAAAATGCGAGCGGTTCGGGTTCGGATAGCCTACGCCCTGAATGATTGCCAGCTTGCCTTCCTGATACATTCGATGCATCTCCTCCAGCTTCGGATGGAAGCCTAGCTGGTTGTCGATGGCGAGCACCTGGCTTTGCTTGAAGCTTAACTTAGGCCGGGTATCGTAATATTCGCCCGCCCCGTAGGGAATCAGCGTATTCAGGCCGTCGTTACCCCCCGAGAGCTGGACCACGACCAGTACGGGATTTTTGACTTCAGGCTTGGAGGCCGCCGAGTTCGCATAAAGGATGGAATCGGCATCCGCGCTCAGAAAGGCGCCGCCGAAGCTGAGGGTGGCCAGCAGCCCGGTCCCTTTTTTCAAAAATTGTCTTCTCGTCAGTTTCATTTTTTAAGCTACCTCCCTTCCTATTTGAGCTGGGCTTCGGGACACATGAGCAGCAGCTGCAGCAGCTTTCGTTTGGCATGTTCCTTCAAATCGCCGGGATCCGGAGCCTCGCCCGCATAACGAAGCAGCCCTTTCAAGGAGACGTCGCTCAATTTGCCGATTCCCAAAAGGCGGCACCACGCTTTGATCATCGTTTCGGCCTGAACCGGCTCTTCCCACTGGGCGAAAAATTTCGCCGAAGCGCGCGCCGCGGCATACTCGGCAAACTGGAAGCGGGCCAAATAATAGTTGGTCGTCAGCCATTCGGCATGCCCGGGCCATCCGGCTACATTCGGCGGAGCGTACAATTCCTGCCCCATTTCCTTGATCGCATATGCAAAATGAATATCCGTAGAAAGCGAGAGGGTTTTGATAATAGAGGTCATGTATTCGGGAGGGGATTTGACCAGAGACATCATTGTGGAATCATGGTAAAACTCATCGGACGTCAGCAGAAATTTCATCGTTTCTCCGATATTTTTCGCTTTGGTCAGGTGGGAAGCAAGCTTATGGACCCACGCATCCGAAGGATTTTCCACGGCGAACGCCTGCAGCAGCTTGCGGGCCAGAAAAGCGTACAACGCTTTTTGTTTCAGCAGAACGTCGATCACCTCGACAAGGCCCAGGTTGCCGGTTTCGCCGAGATACGTTTTCGTGCCGCTGTCGAAATGTTTGGCGTCAAAGACAACTTTGAAAGTTTCGGCATTGTAGCTCCAGCCGGTAAGAGCGCGGGCTCCTTCGCGAACGTCCTGTTCGGTATAATTACCGATTCCCAGTGTGAACAATTCCATAAGCTCGCGCGAATAGTTTTCGTTGGGGTTTCCTTTTTTGTTATAGCCCGCATCGAGCCAAAGCATCATGGCCGGATCTTTGCTGACGGCAATAAGCAGGTCGCGGATGGGGCCGAGGGCGTGGGTGCGGAGTGTCTCGATTTGCTGCAGCATAAGCGGCATGCTTTGGACTTTGTAAAACGATGTGGCAAAATGCCCATGCCAAAACAACGTCATTTTTTCGATCAGGGGAGCTGTGGAATTCATCATCCGGTACAGCCAGTACACAATCTGGTCGTCCAGCAGCTTTGCTTGCAGCGTTCCGTCGCCCGATTTCAACTCATTGATGGCGGACAGAGGGGCTGCCGCGGAGACCAGCGGTTTGCCGGCGATAAGCCGCTTTACGGTTTCCTCCTTGCCGAAGGACAAGCAGGCTTCGATGGCTGCCGGGTTAACGCTAAATGCGGTGCGGTTTAACAAATGAATCACTTCACGTTCCGTCCAGGCGGTCGGCACGATGGGCACCTCCTAAGGCACATTTAGGGTATCTATAGTAATTAGACGCGTGGGCGATACGTTTTGTTTCGAAAATTAACGAAAAATTTGGCTCTTTTTTCCGAAAATGAAGTTCTATCTTCATTGAGGGGCTATGCCATTACGGGTGCCAATCCCGCCGCCACAATCACCAACACGTCTCGCACCATCTCTTCAGCCAAGCGATTTTGAGGACTTCGACTCCACTGTACGGCTGTCCCCAATATGCCCCAACTTATGACGAGGGCTGTGGATTCAACCATCTCTTGTGAGACGGAATCATTCGACTCTTCACTCAACCATTTGAACAGAAGCTGATAAAGTTCTTTTTGCATCGCGATTTCAAACAGCGGTTCATACTGACTGTTCTCCGGAGTCCGAGTCATGTACTGCCTGGTAAGGGCAAGAAACTCGAAAACGGTTAAAATGAGGGTTCGCAAGCTACCCATATTTGATATTGAAGAATTAGGCAATGTTTCCGCCAATTTTCTTTGGAATTTTTCCCTCATCCAACACTCAAGGAAAGCATATTTATCTTCGAAGTGTGCATAAAACGTGGCGCGATTCACTGTCGCTCGATCAGTAATGTCTTGCACTGAAATGGAGTAGATATTCTTCTTTTGTTCAAGCAGTTCCATAAAGGATCGTATTAACAACTGACGCGTGCGTTTCACGCGGGGATCGTTTTGGTTTACCGGCATGTTCAACCTCGCTCCTCAAATTAGGAATACTCAGGACTCCCCTTCGGACATGAAATCAAGATATATTTGTTACTCAAAGTCAACAAAAAGGCAAAGATGTTGTCTATACAACGATAACGGCCGTTTGCTGATTGCTCGGATCGCTCGAACTGTTTATCATTCATTATACAGTATAGTTTACACGAAATTGTTGTTTAAACAACACTGTATTGTTTCTAAATTGGCCGTTCGAACGAGTTCATTTAATTCCAGCAAAACACAAGAAAGGATGATTGGTTTTCATGATGGTCATAACCACTCCCACCGGCCAGATCGGCCGCCAGGTCCTTGACATTGTCCTTGATAGCGCAGAGGCAATTCGCTTGATCGCGCGCGATCCCTCCCGTCTTTGCCCGCACGTGCGCGAGCGCGTCGAGGTCGTGCAGGGGTCGCATGACGACATCGATGTCGTCACCAAGGCGTTTGCAGGCGCTGACTCCGTATTTTGGGTGGTGCCCCCGAACCCACGCGCCAAGAGCGTCCAGGACCATGTTCTGAACTTCATCCGGCCGGTGTGCGAAGCGATCAACAGCCAGGGCGTCAAGCGCGTCATCGGTGTCTCGAGCCTGGGCCGCGGGATATCCAAGAACGCCGGACAGATCTCAGCGATATTCGCCATGGACGATCTGATCGAGAGCACGGGCGTGAGCTACCGCTCGCTGTGCATGCCGGGATTTATGGAGAATATGCTCTGGCAGGTCGAGCCGATCAAACGCCAGGGGATGTTCTTCTATCCGATGTCCGGGGATCGCAAGGTCCCGCACTGCGCTACCCGCGACATCGCCGCCGTCGCCGCCAAGCTGCTGCTCGATCACTCCTGGAGCGGGCAAGATAGCGTCCCGGTATGCGGTCCCGAGAACCTGTCCTTCAACGACATGGCACAGATCATGTCCGAGGTGCTGGAGAGGCCGATTCGCTTTCAGCAGGTCCCCGGCGAGGCCTACAAGGCCACGATGGTGCAGCATGGGATGACCGAGTCGTGGGCGCAGGGGCTGATCGATATGGCGGCCGCGGTCGACCGGGGCATATACGACGCCGAGATTCGCACCCCGCAGTCCGTTACCCCTACCAGCTTTCGCCAATGGTGCGAAGAAGTGCTCAAACCAGTCGTTCTGGCTTGAGCGCTGTCTCGGCGGAGCATGCATTCATTCGCAATGGGGGCGGAACGATCCGATGGGAACCTCTCGCATCCTTCGTTGCAATGCTGCGAAATATATGGCGTCTATAGCGTGAAATAAAAAATAAATGAGCGGATCCCAAAATATCTAGGGGGTCCGCTTTATATTTTCTTGGAACAAATCTGCCCGTAAGCTTAACTCCGCTGCCAGTCTGCAATATTATTTTCATCTGACGCCAGAAGATTTTAACGGTTTATTGTGGCAATGCCTCAAAGCAAATGGTACAATAATTCAAGTGAGAAGACTGACTTGTATGTACAAGTAGGGGAAACAAGCAGAAAGAACCACATATAGGAGGGAAACTTTGATGACAGTTACGAACCAAAACATCGACCAGCTTGCTGTAAACACGATCCGCACACTCGGTATCGATGCGATTGAAAAGTCGAAATCCGGACATCCCGGCATGGTGATGGGCGCCGCACCGATGGCCTACGTGCTGTGGACCCAGCATATGAAGCACAATCCGGCGAATCCGAAATGGGTCAACCGCGACCGCTTCGTTTTGTCCGCGGGACACGGCTCCATGCTGCTCTACAGCCTGCTTCACCTGTGCGGGTATGACCTGTCGATCGACGATATTAAAAATTTCCGCCAATGGGGAAGCAAAACTCCAGGGCATCCCGAGTACGGCCATACGGCCGGCGTAGACGCTACGACGGGTCCTCTCGGACAAGGCATCGGCATGGCTGTCGGTATGGCTATGGCTGAAGCTCACCTGAGAGAAACTTACAATAAAGATAATTTCCCTGTCATCGATCACTATACATATGCGATTTGCGGCGACGGGGACATGATGGAAGGCGTATCTTCCGAAGCGGTATCCCTGGCCGGGCACCTGAAGCTCGGCAAGCTGATCATGCTCTACGATTCCAACGACATTTCGCTGGACGGCGAGCTGAACATGGCTTTCTCCGAAAACGTGCAAAAGCGCTTTGAAGCTTACGGCTGGCAAGTGCTGCGCGTCGAAGAGGAAAACAATTTGGCCGCGATTTCCAAAGCGCTGGAAGAAGCGAAAGCGGACACGACCCGTCCGACATTGATCGAAGTGAAGACGACAATCGGCTTCGGCAGCCCGAACAAAGGCGGCAAAGGCGGACATGCGGGCCCTCACGGTTCCCCGCTCGGAACGGAAGAAGCCAAGCTGACCAAGCAAGCGTACGGCTGGCCTGAAGAGCCGGACTTCCTCGTGCCGGACGAAGTCAGAGCGCACTACGCGAAAGTTAAAGAAAACGGAAGCAAAGCCGAACAAGCTTGGAGCGCGCTGCTTGCTGATTACGTCAAAGCTTATCCTGAGCTTGGCGCTCAGTTCAATATGGCTGTCGGCGGCGAGCTGCCTGCAGGCTGGGATGCGGAGCTTCCCGTATATACGACGGAAGACAAGCCTCTGGCGACCCGCGCGGCTTCCGGCAACGCGATCAATGCGATTGCAGGCAAGCTGCCGCAATTGATCGGCGGTTCGGCCGACCTCGCCAGCTCGAACAACACGATGATCAAAGGCGAAGCCAACTACAGCGCCAGCAGCTATGCGGGCCGCAACCTGTGGTTCGGCGTGCGCGAATTCGGCATGGGCACGGCGATGAACGGCATGGCGCTGCACGGCGGTCTGAAAGTGTACGGAGCGACTTTCTTCGTATTCTCCGACTACCTGCGCGCATCGATCCGCCTCGCTGCCCTGATGAAGCTGCCTGTCGTCTACGTCCTGACGCACGACAGCATCGCCGTCGGCGAAGACGGACCGACGCACGAACCGATCGAGCAGCTTCCTGCGCTGCGCATTATCCCTGGCATCACCGTTCTGCGTCCGGCGGATGCGAACGAAACTTCCCAAGCGTGGCGCTATGCGCTGGCCCAGCAGGAAGGTCCGGTCGCGCTGGTACTGACTCGTCAGAACCTGCCGATTCTGGAAGGCTCCGCAGAACTGGCGAAAGCGAACATCGACAAAGGCGCTTACGTCATCGCCGATGCGGCTAACGGCAAGCCTGACGCGCAAATTTTGGCGACCGGCTCCGAAGTTCAGCTGGCTGTGGCCGCTCAGAAGCAGCTGCAGGCGGAAGGCATCCACGTCCGCGTCGTCAGCATGCCGAGCCTGGAGCTGTTCGACAAACAGCCGCAAGCTTACAAAGATTCCGTCATCCTGCCTGACGTGAAAAAACGTCTCGCCGTCGAGATGGCTTACCCGCTCGGCTGGGAAAAATACGTAGGCGACCAAGGCTCGATCCTCGGCATCAGCACGTTCGGCGCTTCTGCGCCTGGAGATAAAGTTCTGAAAGAATACGGCTTCTCCGTCGAGAATGTCGTAGCCAGAGTCAAAGCGCTGTTGGCTTAAGCAAAGCTGCAGCAGCCGACCGCTCATGGGATTATTTACACGTATCGTATAGGGGGAACCGCTACCGATGTCCAGCTTTGAAAATGTAACTGTACTTACGAAAGCCAACGTTTATTTCGACGGCAAAGTAACAAGCCGCACCGTCGTATTTGCCGACGGAACGAAAAAAACGCTCGGCATTTTGCTCCCGGGGGAGTATGAGTTCGGCACCGACACGAAAGAAATTATGGAAATTCAAGCCGGCGAGCTGAACGTTCTGCTTCCGGGCAGCAGCGAATGGATTTCCATCAGCGGACAAGGCGAGTTCACCGTTCCGGCGAATGCCAAATTCAAGCTCGACGTGAAAACCGTCAGCGACTATATTTGCTCTTACATTAGCGAGTAAGCTGAAAGGGCAAGCAGCAAAAGACCTTCCGGTCTCCGAAGTGGATTGTTCCACGGACGAGACCGGGAGGTCTTTTTTTTAATTGCCCCCGCCGGGGGCGGATAGTGGCTTTGCTGCAATAAAGTGCAAAGCCGGTCAAAGCGCGCGGCAAGATTTTTTTAATGCATTCAAGCGGCGCTTCCCCTATAGTCAAGTTGAATTTTCCCCAGCGAACAGATGCAGTTGTAGAAGAAAGGAGTGTGGGGATGTGAAGGCCGCGATAAAGCAGGATATGTTTTTATACTTATTGGTTGCGCCAGGGCTTCTGTATTTTCTCGTATTTAAATATGTGCCGATGTGGGGGGTACTGATCTCGTTTCAAAATTATTCGCCATACACGGGCTTCTGGCATAGCGAATGGGTCGGTTTCGAACATTTCGCGAGGCTGTTTGCCAGCCCGGATTTTTACAAAATGCTGCGGAATACGATGGCGATCAATGCGCTGAGCCTGCTGTTCTTTTTTCCGATTCCGATCATCCTGTCGCTAATGCTCAATGAGGCCCAAAAGGAATGGTACAAGAAAACGATTCAATCGATCGTCTATTTGCCCCATTTCCTGTCGTGGGTCATTATCGCCGGGATGAGCTTTCTGCTGCTTTCCCAGTCGGAAGGGGTCGTCAATCAACTGCTTGAATTCCTTGGCTTTGCGCGGGTGGACTTTTTGACCGAGCCCCGGTATTTCTGGGCGCTGCTTACGCTGCAGTCCATCTGGAAGGAAGTCGGCTGGGGGACGGTCATCTTCCTGGCGGCCATGGCCGGAGTAGACACCCAGTTGTACGAGGCAGCCAAGCTGGACGGAGCGGGACGCCTCAGGCAGATGTGGCACATCACGCTTCCGGCAATCAGGAACGTCATCGTCATCCTGCTGATCCTGCGGATCGGCCATATTATGGACGTCGGCTTCGAGCAGGTTTACCTCATGATGAACGGCGCCGTCTCCGAGGTCGCAGAAGTATTTGACACTTACGTGTACCGGGTGGGCATCTTGCAGGGGCAGTTCAGCTACAGCACTGCGGTCGGTTTGTTCAAATCAATCGTCGGCCTCGTGCTGGTCATTATCGCGAACAAGCTTTCGAAAAAATTCGGCGAGGAGGGCGTGTACTGATGAAAATAACCGCTGCGAAAAGTCTCTTCGACCGCGTGTTCGATACGGTGAACACCGTTATGCTGCTGCTGATCGGCATCGCCTGCTTGTTCCCCTTTTACTATGTGCTTGTCATCTCGTTTGCTACGCCGGAGGAATACCGGCAGGGAGGACTGCTGCTGTTTCCCAAAACGTGGACGCTCGCTTCCTACGAATACCTGCTCTCTACCAATACGTTCCTCCGGGCGACGGGAGTCAGCGCGTTCCTGGCGGTCGTCGGCACGGCCTGCAGCCTTGTCGTTACTTCCTCGCTCTCTTACGGTCTGTCGAGAAAAAGGTTGAAAGGCAGAAAAATACTCATGCTGCTCATTTTGCTGACGACACTGTTCAATCCGGGGATTATTCCGGGATATTTGGTGGTCAAGGATTTGGGGCTGATCAACAGCATCTGGTCGTTAATTATACCGGTGCTGACAAGCGGCTGGTATGTACTGCTGATGAAAGGATTTTTCGATTCCATCCCGGCCAGCCTGGAGGAAGCGGCGCGGATCGACGGCTGCAACGACCTGACGGTGTGGATCAAAGTGATTTTGCCGCTGTCGCTGCCGTCGCTGGCCGCCTTCGGCTTGTTCTATGCGGTAGCTTACTGGAACACATTTTTCACAGCTGTGCTTTACATCAACAAGCCCGAGCAGTGGCCGCTGCAAATTTTGCTGCAAAATATGCTGATCGATTCATCCACATCGATGGGCGCGGGGGCCGTCGCCGACTCGGCGGTGCAATCGATCCCCTCGCAGACGAAAAAGATGGCGGCTGTCATCATTTCGACACTGCCGATATTGCTGGTATATCCATTCCTGCAAAAGCATTTTGCCAAAGGAGCCATGGTTGGCTCGGTCAAGGAATGAGACATATAATGAACAATAGGGAGGCCGAACGTATGAAAAAGAAAAAGAGAACAGGGGCGCGCTTGACGTTCCCGCTCGCCGCGCTGCTTGGCGTGACGCTTGTGACTGCCGGCTGCGGCAGCGGGGCAGGAGGAACTGCGGATACGAACAAAGACGCGGAGCAGAACAAGCCGACGGAAATCAGCATCATGTCCATTTTTTACCAAAAGGAACCGCCCGCACCCGACAATGCGATCCTCAAAGAAGTGGAAAAGCGTACGAATACGAAGCTGAACATTACGTGGATCACACCGAACAATTTCAACGAAAAAGTGAACGTGACTCTCGCTTCCGGCGATTTGCCCGATTTGATGCTCGTCACGGATACTGGCAATGCGGCGTTCCGCAATATGGCCAAGCAGGGGGCGTTCTGGGATTTGACCGACTTGATCAAGGAGTATCCGAATTTTAAAAAATTTCCGGATATTACGTTCCGGAACAACCTGATCGACGGCAAGCTGTACGGTGTGCCGCGGGTCCGGCCGACGGAAGGCAACGCCCAGCCGCTCATTCGCACGGATTGGCTGAAGCAGCTCAATCTGAAGGCGCCGGAAACGATGGACGAGCTCTACAGCGTGATGAAAGCGTTTAAGGAAAAAGCTCCCGACGGCCAGGCCGGCACCGTCGGCTTGAGCGGGTTTGTCAACCAGGCCGATATGGGCCAGTTGAGCTTCGTTCAGGACGTATTTACCGGCAGCAGCGGTAAGTATAAGGCCGTTAACGGCAAGCTGGTCGACGTCACGTTCGATCCCGGCATGCGCAAGTCGCTGGAATGGCTGAAGAAAGCTTACGACGAAAAGCTGATTCCACAGGATTTCGGTTTGCTCAAACTCGATCAGGCGAAGGATTTGATGTTCGCGGGCAAGGCCGGCATCTTCGCCGATAAACCGAACCAGATTCCGGGCATGCTGCGGGAAATTAAAAAATCCGGGAAAACCGATGCGGATTTGGAGTGGATTCCCGTTTTGAGCGGGCCGAACGGCAAGTATGCGAGCAAAGGTAACGGGCATTTCGGGATGTTCGTCATTAGCAAAAAAGTACCGCAGGACAAGGTGAAAAAACTGCTGGCGTTCCTTGACTACGGCGCTTCGGATGAAGGGCACGAATTGGCCAACTACGGTATCGAGGGCGTTGATTTTACGAAAAAAGACGGCGCCTATGTCCTGACGGAAAAAGCGGGCAAAGATCCGAGCTTTCAGTTCATGCAAAACATTTTCATGAAATTCGATAAATATGCGAACCTCGGGACGGGCCTTTCGGCTGATAAACTGCAGGCGGAGAAAAAGCTGATCGATCAAGCCGCCGATGTGAGCATCGCCAGCCCAATCTCCGGGCTTTCGTCCGAGACGGCTTCCAAACTGGGCAGCGATTACGACAAGAAAATTCAGGATTTGAAAACCAAAGTGATTATGGGCAAAACGTCCCTTGAAGAGTGGGATACATTCGTAGAAGGATTGAAAACGGACAGCAATTATATGAAAATATTAGATGAGTACAACCAAGCTTATCAGGAGCGCACCAAAGCCAAATAATGGGGGGAACTGCCCTTACAGCTCTGCATAGAGGCTGTGGGGGCATCTGCATACTTGCGGTTGGGTGCCGGAGGTGGATTCATGAGACAGAGACTGCGGGAACGGCTTAAGCAGCCGGATTCGGCCGAAAAAGGCCAATATTTTCGAAGGAGTCTGGTTCTTGTCCTGCTGATCACAAGCATTCCTTCGCTTTTTATCGCTGCTAGCAACTATGCAATCGGGATTAATCAAGTGGAGAAGGAAGTGTTTAAATCCCATCAATACAAAATCGAGCAATACTCGGAGATTATGAACAAGCAGTTCGATCAAATTTCGATGGTGATGAGCCGATGGTCGAACAACCCGCTTTTTGGCGATTATTTGGACCAGTACGAGTTTATCGAGCATATCGATGACATGCAGAAGCTGATGCAATCGATGCTCGTGGTAGGCGGCTCCAACGTTCTGGTCGATGAAGCCGACCTGTTCCTGAACCGGCAGCAGGCATTGGTTACGGCAGCAGGGATCGATTATTTGAGCGGCGACGGATTGAAGCGGTATCAAACTTTGCTGCAAAAAAAGGAAGGCTTGTTTCTGACTTACGGGCTTCCGTCGGGCAACGGGCGGCGAACGTTCCCCGTATCGATCATTTTCAAGCTGCCGTGGCATTCGGAGCAGCCCTTCGGCGCTTTTGTATTGAATTTGAACCGGGACGAGCTTGAGCGGACCATCGGCTACATGCAGTCCAGCAGCGATAAAGGGACGACATTCCTGATGCAGCAATCGGGCGACTGGGTGCTGGAGCCCAAAGAGACAGTGCTGGATTTCTCGTTAGCCTTGAAGCAGCAGGTGCTGGACAAAGGGCACGACGTCAAGTCGTTTCCTTTCAAATGGAACGGCGAGACGTACATCGTATCGTTCGGAGATGTAACCCGGGCAGGCTGGATCTATGTGACCGCCAGCCCGTTATCCGAGCTGACGAAGCCCGTTCTGCTCACCTCCAGATGGATCCTCGCCTGCAGCTTGGCGGGCCTGACGGCGGCGCTGCTGCTCGCCTGGCTCGCTTCGCGCCGGCTGTATCGGCCGATCGGACGGCTCGTTGCGCTTTTTGGCGCAGGCAAGGAAGGGGCGAAGGGCGAAGCCAAGCACGAGATTGAGTTTATCGAGCAGCAGTGGGCTTCGCTTACCCGCGAAAGAAGCACGCTGCAGGAACGCTTGCAGCAAGCGGTACCTTCGCTTCGGGAAGGCTTTTTGCTGCAGCTCGCGCAAGGGCATTTGTACGCGACGAACGAGGCCGGCCTGCGTCAGCGGATGGAGCACTTGGGCTGGGAAACGGAAGGACGCCGATTTACCGTGCTGCTGATTCAGCTTTCGGGATTTCACGAAGGGCCGGGCAAATTCATGGAACAGGACAGGCAGCTCGTCTCATTTGCCGCAGCCAATATTGCCCAGGAGCTGTCGGCGGGAAGGCTGATGCAGGCGCATGCGATTAATTTTCAGGATTTATCCGTCGGGTTGTTGTGCATTGCGGACCCGGGGACGGATACCGGAGCATCCCGAAAAATGCTGCACGAGTTGTCGCAGGAATTCATTGCCGTTCTGAGCAAAATATTGCGCATGCATGTAACAGTGATCGTCTGCCCATGGATCGGGCAGGTGAGCCGGGTTCCGCTGCTGCTGGAAGAGGCTCGGCAGGCGTCGCGTTTTCGCGGGCTGCAGGAAGTTCATCAAGTCATTGACCTGGAGGCGTACGAACCTCCTTATCCGTCCAGCGTGCAGTATCCTTTTGCCCAGGAAAAGCAGTTTTTGCATGTGATGCGGCTTGGACTGGAGGAGGAAGCGTATGCTTCCTTCTCGGCCTTTATGGACGAAGCGGAACGGCTCAGCGACAGCGAAGTGCTCGTTCAGCAGGCGATTTTGCAACTGCTTGGGAGTACGAGACATATGCTCATCGAGCTTGGCTTTACCCGGCTTCCGCTGTTTAACGAAGTTCAGCTGTATGAGGAAATGTTTGGGCTTCGCGATCCGGCCGCGCTCAAAAAGTGGTTCCGCCAAAAAGTGATCGCCCCCTATCTGGAGGAATTCGGCAAGGTCCAAAACATCAGCTCCAGAAGGTTGGTCGAGCAGGCCGCCGAGATGTTGGGCACTCGCTATATGCACGATATTTCTCTGGAAGAATGCGCCGAGCAGTTTCATACGAGTCCGTACACGCTCAGCCGTTCCTTCAAGCAGGTTCTCGGGATCAATTATGTCGATTACATCATGAAGCTGCGGATGGACAAAGCGAAAGAACTGCTGACGACGACGCAAATGCAGATCAATGAAATTGCCGAGCGGGTTGGTTATCAGCATTCGTATTTCAATAAAATTTTTAAAGGGGAGACACAACTGACCCCGACGCAGTACCGCAACCAGTTTCGAGAAAAATAAGCAGTTTGCAGGAGGAGGCCGCCTATCATGATTCGTTTGTTTCAAACACATAAGGTTCGCCGCATCGCGGAGTTGGACGGGACGTGGGATTTTACGCCGGTTGAAGGGGATTTTACCGATACCGCTTCCCTGTCATATGGTTATCAATTGATCGTCCCCGGTTGTTGGGAGACGCATCCCCATTTTGCAACGTACCGGGGAGTCGGGGCTTACCGGAAAAAAGTGACGCTTGACCGCAGCGCCAACCTGCGGTTCGAGTTCAAAGGGGTCAGCCATACGGCCCGGATTTATTGGGACGGCGTGCAAATTGCCGAGCATTATAATGCGTATACCGCTTTCGAAGCTTTCGTACGCGGTGTGGAAGCCGGCGAACACGAACTGGTCGTGGTTGCCGACAATTCGTTCGGCGAAGCGTCCTCTCTGCATGTGCCGAACGACTATTATACATACGGAGGCCTCATCCGTCCCGCCATTATGGAAGAGGTTCCCGATGTCCGGATCGGGCGAATCGCTTTTACGCCGAGCCGGGATGCCGGCGACAGCGAGAGTGGCGGCGGCTGGAAGGCGGACATCCGCGTTGCGCTATGCAACACGGGGACCGAGGCGGCCGAAGTGATGCTGCGCGGCACGCTGGCCGGGCAGGAATTCGACCTCGGGTCGGCCGTGATGGAAGCGGGAGCTGCAGTTGTGTGGGGCGGCGAGTATGCGTGCCCCCGGGCGGAGGCTTGGTCTCCTGGCGCGCCACGCCTTTATGAGCTGGACGTGAAGCTGTATGCTCAAGGTCATGCCGAGCCTTTGGACGATCTGATCGAACGGGTCGGATTCCGCACGGTTACGGTGGAACAGGGAAGCATACGGATTAACGGGGAAGCCGTCGTGTTCAAAGGGTTTAACCGGCACGAGGATCATCCGCTGGTCGGAGCGGCATTTCCGGTTGCCCTTATGGCCCAGGATCTCGATCTGATGGCCGACATGGGAGCGAACGCCGTGCGTACCAGTCATTATCCGAACGATGAGCGGTTTCTCGATCTGTGCGACGAAAGAGGCTTTCTCGTATGGGAGGAAAATCATGCGCGGGGATTCAACCTGGAGCAAATGCGCAACCCGAATTTCGTCCGGCAGTGCGGGCAGGTTAACCGGGAAATGGTGGAGCAGCACCGCAATCATCCGTCGATTGCGATCTGGGCGATTTTGAATGAGTGCGCGAGCGATACGGAGGAAGGCAGGGAACACTACAAAAGGCAGTTCGCACAAATCCGTGCTCTTGACGCCAGCCGTCCCCTGACATTCGCTTCGCATCACCGGGACAAGGAGCTGTGCTTCGATCTGGCGGATATCGTCTCGTTTAACTTGTACCCGGGCTGGTACGGAGATGAAGACCCCGGCGAGCTATGCGACCAGGCTAGAGGCTGGGCCAATGCGGCCGGCGGCTCAGGCAAGCCGATGATCATGAGCGAATTCGGCGGAGACGGGCATTACGGCCACCGCAATCCGACGCGGGTGCGCGGCACGGAAGAGCGGCAGGCCGATATTATCGCAGCGAATCTGGCGGCGTATACATCCCGGCCTTATCTTTCCGGGATGTTCATTTGGCAGTTCTGCGACTGCCGGGTGACCGAAGGCACCGGCTGGCTGCTGGCGCGGGCCGGCACGCAGAACAGCAAAGGAATCGTCGACCGCTACCGCCGGCCGAAGCTGGCCTACTCCGTCGTGCAGCAATACTTCAAGCCGTCGCGGCAATAAAATAAACAGCCAGCCTTCTATGCGAATAGATCGGCTGGCTGTTTGTTTTTACAAAGCTTTTTCGATGTTTCGCTCGATGTACTGCTCCAACTTGATGCGTACAAAAGGCGGCAGGCCGGACAGCATGCAGCCGTAGCTGAATTGGTCGCTGTCCGGTTTGGATTCGACGCGGATTACGCGCCCGGTAATCGGAGGCAGATCCGCTTCCCGCGGGAAGTGGATGACGATGAACATGTCCTGCGCGAGCGGGAAGCCGGACGCAATCTGCAGGCCGCTTTCCGACAGGTCGTACAGCGTTCCTTCGATGTTTTGTCCGGAGAAGGAGCCCTCCTGCTCCCACTGGTAGACGGACAGCATCAGCTTGATGTCCAGCTTCACGCGCGTGTTGCGCCGGCGTTCGTGTCCTGACAGCGGGGAAGCCGGCTTCGCTTCGGCTGCCGCGGTTTCTTCGTGCGGTCTTGCGACCTGCTGCCGGATCCAGTCCTCGTAGCATTGAACGACCGCACACAAATCGTCTTCGCCGAGCCCTTTGCTGAGCCCCATCTGGAATAGCGCGGTAGCCGAGTGCAGCATCGGCGAAGGCAGTTGGAACTTGCCGGTCAGGTCGGAGGCCAGCAGCAAGTCTTTGAGCATCAGTTTCAGCGAAAACTGATTGCTGAAATCGCGGTCGATGATTTTGTCGCCCTTGAGCTCGGCCTGTCTGCTGTTCGCCGCGCCGGCGCGTACGATTTCCAGGAACTGGGCAGGATTGACGCCTGCCTTGGTGGCGATGGCGAGGCCTTCCGCAAGGCCTGCCGCATTGATGCCCACCATCGTATTGTGGGCCAGCTTCGCATACGAGCCTGCGCCCGAAGGCCCCAGATGGAGGGCTTTGCTGCCGAGCGCCATGAACAGGTCGAAGTGCTCGTCGAACACTTCCCTGCTGCCGCCCACCATGAACGTCAGCGTGCCCGCCTCGGCGGCCGGCTTGCTGCCCGTAACCGGGGCGTCGAGGAAGTCGACGTAATGCGCGGCAAGCTCTTCGGCCAGCCGTTGGCTGGTCTGGGGAGCGACCGTGCTGGAATCGATAATCGTCAGCGCCGGATGAAGGCCGCTGAGCACGCCTTGCTCGCTGTAAAACGTCTCCAGAAGAGCCGCGTCGTTGCTGATCATGGTGAAAAGAACATCCGAATCTTTGGCTGCGTCCGCAGGTGTCCGGGCCAGATCTGCGCCGAGACTGACAAGCTCGTCCGTTTTTTCGGCAGTCCGATTATATACCGTTACGGTATAACCTTTTCTAATCAGGTTTGCGGCCATAGGTTTACCCATAGTCCCAAGTCCGATGAATCCAATACGCTTCATGACCATCACCTCAAGCTATATTTTATCAATCATTTTATCATGCGGAGCATGCCCTGTGAATGCCTGATCGACTTGCATTTGTACGAGCAAATAAGTATGCTAGGTAGAGGAAAAAAATAGAGTGGAGGAGAGAATAATGAGTACTAAACTTCATTTTGATTACAGCAAGGCGTTATCCTTTATTTCCCAGCATGAGGTCGACTATTTGGCCGCGCAGGTGAAAGTTGCCCACGAGCAGCTTCACAACGGGAGCGGAGCGGGTTCCGACTACCTGGGATGGGTGGATCTTCCGGAGAACTACGACCGCGAAGAGTTTGCCCGCATTGGAGCAGCCGCCAAACAAATCCAATCGGACTCGGATGCCCTCGTAGTAATCGGAATCGGAGGCTCCTACCTTGGCGCCCGCGCCGCGATCGAAATGCTGTCGCATTCTTTCTACAACATACTTCCAAAAGGCGCCCGCAAAACGCCTGAAATATATTTTGTCGGCAACAATATCAGCTCTACATACGTTACCCATCTGCTTCAGCTGCTGGAAGGCAAAGATTTCTCCGTCAACGTGATTTCCAAGTCCGGGACGACGACCGAGCCTGCCATTGCATTCCGCATTTTCCGTGAAGCGCTGGAGAAAAAATACGGCAAGGAAGCGGCCCGCAAACGCATCTACGCAACGACCGATAAAGCGCGCGGCGCGCTGAAGACGCTGGCGACGGCGGAAGGCTACGAATCGTTCGTCATTCCCGATGACGTAGGCGGACGCTACTCCGTTCTGACAGCGGTAGGTCTTCTGCCGATCGCGACTGCAGGCATCGACATCGAAGCGATGATGAAAGGCGCGGCGGACGCGCGCAAGGAGTTCGCGAACCCGAACCTGAGCGAGAACTTGAGCTATCAGTATGCAGCTGTGCGCAACGCGCTGTACCGCAAAGGCAAAACGATCGAGATTCTCGTCAACTATGAGCCTGCACTGCATTTCGTTTCGGAATGGTGGAAGCAGCTGTTCGGCGAAAGCGAAGGCAAAGATAACAAAGGGATTTACCCGGCTTCCGTTGATTTCTCCACGGACCTGCACTCCATGGGACAGTTCGTGCAGGAGGGCAACCGCATTTTGTTCGAAACGGTCATTCAGGTCGATCAGGTCGCTGAGCAAATTACGATCGGCACCGACAGTGAGGATTTGGACGGATTGAATTTCCTGAGCGGCAAAACGATGGATTTCGTCAACAAAAAAGCGTTCGAAGGCACCATGCTCGCCCATACGGACGGAGGCGTTCCGAATCTGATCGTGACGCTGCCGGACATTTCCCCGTATACATTCGGTTATATGGTTTACTTCTTTGAAAAAGCATGCGGTATCAGCGGCTACCTGCTTGGCGTCAATCCTTTTGACCAACCGGGCGTCGAAGCGTACAAAAAGAACATGTTCGCTTTGCTCGGCAAACCGGGCTATGAGCAGGAAAAAGCGGAGCTCGAAGCGCGCTTGCAAAAATAACGGACAAAAAACGATCAATCCTTAGGGATCGATCGTTTTTTTATAGGCGATTTACCAATATTTATGTAGTAAATTTTCTTTCCATATTGTAGAAGCAAACTGATGTGTGTAGAATGAAATGAAACAGATGTTTCCCTTCTACCAAGAAAGGTCGGCTATGTTAGCACATTTTAAAACTGTTGAGTCGTACGGATCGGCGGAAATTGTCATTAAAAAATCGCGTTTCATCGGACATGCCAAGCCGGTGGAATCGGAAGAAGAGGCCATCGAATTTATTGAAGCTGTCAAAAAGCAGCACGCCTCGGCCACGCACAACTGTTCGGCGTACATGATCGGAGAAAGGGATCAGATACAAAAGCAGTCTGATGACGGAGAACCGAGCGGCACGGCGGGCAAGCCGATTCTGGAAGTCATTAAGCATCAGGGGCTCAAAAATGTCGCGGTTGTCGTCACCCGTTATTTTGGCGGCATTATGCTCGGCGCGGGCGGACTTATCCGTGCGTATACGGATGGAGCCGTGGCGGGCATTGAAGCGGCGAAGCCGATCTACAAGGTCAACCACCGGAGGGTGCTGGTAGAGGTTGATTATACGTGGTACGGCAAGCTGGAGAACGAGCTGAGGAATCAGGGCATGCTGCTCGGGGAGATCGCTTTCACGGATAAAGTGTCTGTGACGTGCTTCCCGATCGCGGATCAGGCGGATTCTTTTATTGGTTGGCTCACGGATATAACGCAAGGTCAAGGTGTCATTCTTTCAGGAGAGAACGAGTACATTATACACAAGAGCCTGCCCTAAGGGGCGGGTTCTCGGATTCGGAGTACACACATAACCGCATACGGCTAAGGATTCGGAGGGATTGGAATGGCGAGGAAAGCAGTCGCGCAGGAGCTAAGCAGAGAAAGAATTCTGACGGAAGCGCGGGATTTATTCAATACTTACGGCTATCGTGCTTTAACGATGCGAAGCATCGCTAAAGCAATGGGCTACAGTCATGGAGCATTATATTATCATTTTAACGAAAAAGCGGAACTGTTCTATGCATTGATTAAAGACGACTTTTCCTTGCTGCTGCAGCGGCAGAGAGAGATGATTTTGCGCGAGCAGGGCTTCAGCGTGAATCTGCTTCAAAAGCTGATGCTGGAGTTTATCTGGTTCGGTCTTAACAATCCTAATCACTATGAAATGATGTTCATGATTCATGAGCCGGAGCTTCAGCAGTATTCCCGAACCGAACAAGCGCAATGCCTCGAAATGTTTGCGGTTGTCATCCGACAGGTGATGGCCGGCGAGCCGGGAGCGGAAAGTAGAAAGTATACGCTTCCCTGGAACTTGTTCATGTCCATGCACGGTCTTATTTCTTACAGCATTCAATTCGGGCAAAGCTATGAAGAAGTACGTAAGCTGGCCGAAGAGCATGTCCGGCTAATCTGCGTGAGCCTTGGTCTGGAAGGGCACGAACAGCGGCCGCACGTAACGCTGATCAGCCCCGAGTCGGCCTAGTCACGCGCCGGGTCGGGGCGGTCTCCTGGCTGCGATACCAGGGAGACCGTCGTAAAGCTCGCGGGCAAAGAGGCATCGCAGGGCATGCGTGCGAAGTCTAGCTGACCGCGGGACTGATGAATGCTTGCCCGGTGGAAGCTGCGCGGCTATTTGGCAGGACCAGCAAGCCAGCAAAAGTGAGACCGACGCAAAGCTCGCGGGCAAAGAGGCATCGCAGGGCAAGCGTGCGGTGTCTACCTGACCGCGGGACTGACGAATGCTTGCCAGGTGGAAGCGGCGCGGCTATTTGGCAGGAACAGCAAGCCAGCAAAAGTGAGACCGACGCAAAGCTCGCGGGCAAAGAGGCATCGCAGGGCATGCGCACGGAGTCTATCTGACTGCGAGACTGACGAATGCTTACCCGGTGGAAGCGGCGCGACTATTTGGCAGGAGCAGCAAGCCAGCAAAAGTGAGACCGACGCAAAGCTCGCGGGCAAAGAGGCATCGCAGGGCGTGCGCGCGAAGTCTAGCTGACTGCGAGACTGACGAATGCTTGTCCGGTGGAAGCGGCACGATTATTTGGCCAGGAGCGAAAAGCCTGCAAAAGTGCAGCTTTTTGCTCCTTCGTATGCTCACCGAGAAATATTCCTGCAAAAGTGCAGGTTTTTCTCTAAAATTTGAGGCTTAGCCCTCTCACGATCGGAAATTCCTGCACAATTGCAGGAATTTCCTCCAAACGAGCCGTTTTCTTCGAAAAAGCCTGCACAATTGCAGGCTTTGCCGCGGCGGAGCCGTCTAGGAGCACGAAAATTGTGCTGTTGCGGAGCTTTTCGGCGTTTCTCAAGCATCGCAGCATGCGTCGGCGAGCCCGAGAGGCGTACTCGGCACCCGTCCGAACGATGCCGAGCATCGATGTATGCGCAAGCGGAGCCGAACGGGCCGCGCGTCTCTACCGATGCCAAGCATCGCAGCATGCGTCGGCGAGCCCGAGGGGTGCGCTCGGCATCCGCATCCGAACGATGCCGTGCATCGTTCGCAGGCGGCTTCGCGCCACAGTCGCGAAGCGATTGCATTTCCCTGCCATCCCTAATCGGGGGGCAGGCTGAAGGTTTACCGGAATAGGCTTCCCCATAAGTCATCGGACTTTGGGAAGCCCTTTCTTTTTTTCACATACGTTCCAGGAGTGAAGCGATTTGTGCGATATGATGTCGGCTGTGCCAGGCGTATCTTTGGGCGGCGACATCCAGGCTCATGAGGCCGTGGGTGGGGCTCGTAAATGTTTTTTGAAAGTCCGCAGGGGACAGCGAACGGAGCAGCTCTGCAAATCGGCTGTGAAGCGATTCCAGGAGAAGCAGCGACGGTTCGAGAGGCGCTTGATAGTCGCTTAATTCCGCCCACAAATCTTCCCGATACGAATTGGCCGTGGGATTATACTCAGTGAGTGCTCGCTTGAAACGAATATAGGCATTCATGTCATTATCGGCCATATGATGGACAACTTGCCGAATGGTCCAACCGCCAGGGCGGTATGGCGTGTCCAACTGCACCGGAGTCAGGTGCTGCGCGGTCCTTCTGAGCGCTGCCGGTATTTCGAGAATGTCCTCGATCCAGCGGCTGCGTTGTTCAGGGGTTGGGTTCCGCAAGGGCTCGAACTGTCCGATCGGGTAACGGTATGGATCCATAGGCTCGCCTCTTTCCAACATGTAATTATACCGCGCGAAGCTCCCAGCGCGTGGTGTTGCGCTGCATGACGGCGGTCGGTCGAGCACATGCGGCCCACCTACGGTGCAGCGTCGCAACGGGCGCCGGGAGAGGCGCGTTGGGTTTGGGCTTGTAGTTCGGCGTCTGTCTCATTATACTGCTAACAAGCAGGCGGAGTCAGGTATTTTTGGCATTCGTGCTGTTCACAAACAATACCAGGAGGATCACAATTAATTATGGACAGATAATGCGGACCCGCGATGCCTGTAAAAGTAAAAAAGTGACGTGCGCTCGCTTAGGCAGTAAATAAATGAGCGCACGGACTTAATATTCATGGCATATGTAAGCGCAACCAAATGTGATAGCATGAAAATATCAACAGAACAGAGATGTTGATGCTACAACTTATATCAGGGAGGTTCAAGCAGTATGAAAAAGCTATCAAGCGCAGTCGTGCTGTCGGCGTTGTCCTTGTCGCTGGCATTGACAGGTTGTTCCCAGAGACCGGAATCCTCAGCCAAGTCGTCGGATACGGCGAAACAGACGGAAGCGGCTGCAAGCACGGCGGCGGCGAAGGAGGCGAGCGGCGGGAACAAGAAGCGAATTACGGTGTACAGCGCGTCGTCGGATAAGCCGGTGCAGGAAGTGTACAAACAAATCGTAAGCGATTTCAATAAGGAGAATCCGAATATCGACGTAGACCTGCAATTTCCGGGCACTGAGTACGAAAACATGATGAAGGTCAAAATGGCGGCGAACGATTTGCCGGATATTTTCGATACGCACGGGTGGGCAGTGATCCGGTACGGCAAATATTTGGCCGATCTGAGGGATCAGCCGTGGGTGCCGCAGCTGACCGACACGATTAAAGATGTCGTCACGGATAAAACCGGCAAAGTGCATGCGCTCGTGTTGAGCGAGGCGAAGGACGGTTTAACGTACAACGCCGATCTGTTGAAAAAGTACAACATCGAACCGCCGAAAACGTTTGACGAGCTGTTGGCGGCGGCGGACAAATTAAAGACGGAAAGCAAGGGCGAGGTGACGCCGTTTTACTTCTCGGGGATCGACGACTGGATGATCGGGCAGTTTTTCGATTATTTTGCGACATCGCTCCTGATCAGTCCGAAACAGAACGAAGCGCAAAACCTGCTCGACAATAAAATGGATTGGCGGAAATGGGACCCGCTGCCGGAGAAATTCCTGGAAATATCGAAGAAAGGTTACGCCAACAAGGACGTTCTCACGGCAAAATACAGCGATCTGTCCTCGCTGTTCGCTCAGGGCAAAGTAGCTTTCACGCTGCTCGGACCTTCTTTTGCGGATGAAGTGCACAAAGTGAATCCGAATGTGAAAATCGGGTTTATGCCGGTTCCGGCGATGATGCCGGGTGACGAGCCCAACTTCTCAGGCGGCGAGCGTCTGACGATGGGCGTCTTTAAGGACAGCAAAAATATCGATGAAGCGAAAAAGCTGGTCGCCTACTTTGCCAAGCCTGACAATATGAGCAAGTTCGCCAACGTGACCAAGCTTCCTCCGGGCCTGAAAGGCGTGACGGCCAAGCACGAATTTACCGAGTATTACGATAAATATGCCAATGTTCGCGTATTCCCTTATTTTGACAGGGTGTATTTGCCGAACGGCATGTGGGACGTTTTGTGCAAAACGGGAACAGCCCTTCTGGCCGGCCAGGTGACCCCGCAGCAGTATTCCGACAAAATGAAGCAGGAAGTCGAACGATTGAGGAACAAATAAGGCATCGGCGGGGAGCGGGGCGATGCGGCAGCGGTGGTCCCCCGTTCTCCACATATAAGGGGGGAGTGAATTTGTCGGTAAAAGAAATCGTTCAAGCGCAAATGCCGGCCGCTGTGAAGGGGAATCGGCAAAGCCGTTTGGGCCAATCGCTCGGTTCCGCTTCCGTTTTGAATATTTTGTATCTCCCGGCCTTGCTGCTGTTTTGCATCTTTATTTTTTATCCGTTTTTCAAAGGGATACAGATTTCCTTCACGAACTGGGACGGTTACTCTCAGGACTATAAATGGGTTGGCGCAAGCAATTATGGGCGCATGTTCTCCGATCCTGACATCGCCAGAGTCATCCGGAATACGTTCATTTACGGTTTGGGCAGCACGCTTTTTCAAAACATCATCGGCCTCGCCTATGCGCTGTTTTTAAATCAGAAGATCCGCCTCAAAGGCTTGGCGAGAACGATCATCTATTTGCCGGCGATTATAAGCCCGTTGATTATGGGATACATTTGGTATTTCTTCTTTCAATACAGGGGAGGGGCCATTAACGATATCATTTTATTGTTCGCCGATCAGCCGGTCAACCTGCTGGGGATTACGAATCTTAACGTCTGGATCATCACTTTTGTCAACACGTATCAGTTTGTAGGCGTTGCCATGGTCATTTATCTCGCAGGGCTGCAAACGATTCCCAAAGATTACTATGAAGCTGCCAAAATCGACGGCGCCGGTTCCGTCTTCCGGTTCCTCCACGTCACTTGGCCTCTGCTGGCCCCTTCGGTAACGATCAGCATCGTGCTGAATATTATTGGCGGGCTGAAGCTGTTCGATGTCATTGTAGCTTTAACCAATAGCGGTCCGGGGTATGCTTCCGCCTCGTTGTCCACGCTCAATTATCAGCTGTATTTCGGTCGTCAGGACGCCGGATACGCGGCTGCAATCGGTATTCTCATGTTTGCGATCATATCCGTCGTCAGCATCACGACGCTGTTTTATTTAAGACGCAGGGAGGTAGCGGCATAATGAAGAAGCGTTCTTTTTGGCTCGGCACAGGGGCTCTCCTGATCTGTCTCATCCATGCGCTGCCTTTCTATATCTTGTGTACGACCTCTTTTAAAGCTGCCGACGATTTGACATCCAAATGGGTATCTCCCGGATACGTATATCTGGACAATTTTATAAACGCGTGGAATGAAGCCCATCTGGGCACGGCTTTTATGAACAATTTTATCGTTACGTTCAGCGCAGGCGTTCTTATTGTCGTGCTTGGCTCCATCGCTTCGTACCCTCTGTCCAGACACCAGACCAGGCTCAACAAAATGATGTATACGGTGTTCATCTCGGCGCTGATCGTGCCTCCGCTCATGACTCTAGTGCCGCTTTACAAGGTGATGGTGGATATCGGGGCGATGAACCATTATTGGGGCATTATTTTACTGCACGTTACATTCAGCCTGCCGATGACGATTTTTCTGTATACGGGGTTCATCAGCTCCATTCCGTATGAAATTGACGAAGCTGCGCTGATCGATGGGGCTGGGCGTTTTATGCTGTTTTACCGCGTCATCCTGCCTCTGCTGAAGCCGATTACGGCTACCGTTATCATTTTGAACTGCGTCAACATATGGAACGACTTTCAGTTCTCGCTGTTTTTTTTGCAAAAAACGGATACCCGGACGATTACGGTCGCGCTGTCGGGCTTTTTCAGCCAATACAACAACAATATCGGTTGGGTAGCCGCCGGATCGCTAATGGGCGCCGTGCCGATCATTCTCGTGTATTTGTTCCTGCAGCGGTATTTCATTAGCGGGATGGCCTCCGGTGCCGTAAAAGGGTAAACAAGCCCGCTTCCCTGCTTTATCCGCCTGGGTTAAGATGGGGTTACGGATACAATGGGGAAGAGGTGCTGCTATGAGGGCGGCGATGTCCATTCGCTCGAAGCTGATTATTTTGTATTTGCTGACGGTCATTGTGCCTGTCGTTATCATTATTTTCGTGCTTCCCTATTACTACAAAAACTTGTTCGTCAAACAGACGACGCTACTGTCCGAAGGCACGCTGACTTCGCTGACCCGCAACGTGGAAATGTATTTGGACGATCTGGAACGGCTGACGATCACCCCCTATTTGAACGATGATGTGATGGTGGGGCTGAAGTTGAAAGCGAGCGATCAATACGCGCAATCCAGCGAATACTCCCGGTTTATGGCGGAAAAAGCACTGAGATACGCGCTGCCCAGGCAGCTAATCAACACGCGGAAAGATATTCTGGGGACAATCCTTCTGCCTGAAGACGGCTCCGTGTATGTCATCACCTCCGAGAACACATCCGATCCCGCGCCGAATTACCGTTACAAGGAGCAATCGTGGTACTTGAAGGCGCTGGAACTGGACGGCAAGGTCGCCTATATCAGCAATCACAAGCAGGATTATTTGCAGACGGACAATCCCAGGGAAGTGTTCTCCATCTCCCGGCTGCTGAAGGACCCCGATTCCGGCAAGCCGCTGGGCGTGATCATGACGGATGCGGCAAATATCGTTCTGGAAAAAATGTTAAGCGAGGTCAAATTTAACGTCACGACGATCATTGCGCTGCTGGATGAAAACAAGAAGCCGCTTTATTCCAATCAGCCTCTCAATGAAAAGATGCGCGCGCAGCTGGCGGCCGGCAAATCTACGGTGGCGGGAGACAGGGATACGTACCGGGTCGTTGTCAAGACGATGGACCAATCGGGCTGGAGCATTGCCGTCTTGTTTTCCAACGGCGAATTCGAATCGCAGCTGACGTGGATATATTGGATCGGGGCCCTGTTCGCCGCTGCGGGCACGCTGCTTACGCTGTTTTTGAACATATCGCTGTCGCAGTGGATCGTCAAACCGTTCCGGGATATGGTCCACGTTATGAAAAGCGTGCAGCGCGGCAATTGGGACCGCCGGCTTAACGTGCGCGGCCGGGATGAGATCGCCCAGCTCGGCATGACGTTGAACATGATGATCGCGCAGTTGAAAGAGACGATCGACCGCGAATACCGGGCCGTGCTCGGCCAGCGGAATGCGGAATACCGCGCGCTCCAGGCGCAAATTCACCCCCATTTTCTGTACAACACGTTGAACGGGTTTATCGGATTGAACAGGTCCGGTCAAAGCCGCCTGCTGGAAAAAGCGATACTGTCCCTCAGCAGTATGCTGAGGTACATGCTGGAGCATCAGGATATGGCGACGGTGAAAGAGGAGGTCGCATTTTTGCAAAAATATTGCGACCTGCAGCAGATCCGCTTCGGCGTCAAATTGCATGTCGCGATCGATATGGATGCGCGCGCCGAGCCGGTGCAGCTGCCTAAGCTTTTGCTTCAGCCGCTGGTGGAAAATGCGATTATTCATGGCATAGAACCGCTGAAACGCCAGGGAGAGCTTGCGATTCGGGTGCGTATTCTGGATGATGCCGAAGGGAGTACAGGGAAGGCGGTGCACATATCGATCGCCGATAACGGCGTCGGATTTTATCCGTACCTCGCAGCGGACAGCGTAGGGATTCCCAATGTTCGGGAAAGGCTCCTGCTGTTTCGCCCGGCAGCCCGGTTTTCTTTGCAAAGTGTTCCAGGCGAAGGAACGATCGTGGAAATCCAGATTCCCTTTAAGGAGGCGAAGATCGGATGCATATCGTGATTGCAGATGACGAACCTTTGGTAAGAATCGGACTGATCAGTATGATCCATGAAATGGAAACGTCCTGGGAAGTCGTGGGGGAGGCGGCGGACGGGGAAGAGCTGCTGGAGATGGTGGCCAAGTATAAGCCGGAAGCGGCAATCGTCGATATCCGGATGCCCGGAATGGACGGCATCGAGGCGATCTGCAGAGCCAAAGCCGTCTCTCCACGGACGAAGTGGATTATTTTATCGGGATATTCGGATTTTCAGTACGCCAGACAAGCGCTCCAGCTTGGCGTATCCGAATATTTGCTCAAGCCGGTGAACCCGTCCGATCTGGAAAAAGCGATCGCCATGATCAGCAAGGACAACAAGCAGTATTTGCAGCAGCTCAATCAGCAGTTCGAATATCAGCTGTTTTCGCTCATGCACGGTTTGGTGCCCTGGGAAGCGGAGCCTGAAGACAGCTTGCTGCGAAGCGGGAGGTTTCAAGGCTCGGTGCTTTATATCGACGCCTGCGCATCCCCCCAAGAGCTGGAGGCGCTGCACAGCAAATTCATCCTCGCTGTCCGGCAGTGTATGCAGAACCATGTCGCGTACGGCGTTCATCTTGCGCTCATCGCTTTGCCGCGCGGCGAAATTGCGGCGATCGGCGTCTGGGACCCGAGCAAGCCGGAAGCACGCAGCCAGCTCGACTCGTATCTGAACGCTGTGAGAAGCGTGATGAGCCGGTTCCGCTCGGAGTCAGCGGCATTTACTTTGATTCAGACGGAGGAAACGGGCGATTTCATGGAGTTTCAAAGCCAGATAGGGCGGATCCAGGAGCTGGCGTGCTGCCGGGTCGCCGCCGGGATGAACCGCGAATGGGCGATCGGCGAAATGGCCTCCGTCGCCACGCTGCAAAGCGCGGCTTTCAAAGCGGGCAAACATATGCTGCAGCTTGCTCAGGAATACAAAAACAAGCTGTACATGAATTATCAAAAAACGCTGGAAGAACTGGAAAGCCATTTGCTCAAAGAAACGGTGGATATGAGCCGTTTGCAGTACTACTTGCAAACCGTTTTTCCAATTCAGGCCAGCTGCGACGGCGAAGCGTGCATTCCCGGCCTGATCGGGCAGCTGCGGAAAATGGGGGATCAGCTTCTGCTGCACAAACAGAGCGAGCCTTACACGCTTGATTTGGTGGAGCAGGTTCTCGCTTACATGGAACGTAATTATAAGAACAATATCGGCATTGGGCAAATAGCCGGAGAGCTCAACGTTACGCAGAGTTATCTAAGCACGTTGTTTCACAAAAAAACAGGGACCCCGTTTGTCAAGTATTTAACCCGTATGCGCATCATGAAGGCCAAGGAGCTGCTTATGGAGAACCGGCTGAACATCCAGCAAGTCGCCGAGCAGGTGGGCTATTACAGCACACGCCATTTTACGAAGCTGTTCACCGAGATTGTGGGCGTATACCCTTCGGATTTCAAGAAAAGCATTTTATCATAAGCAACTATCCGTACCGCTTCCGCAAGGGGATTGAAAGGAGGTGAGTAACTTGTAAGCGTTTGCATATGTGCTTGATTTCGAAAGGAGTTGACGTGATTGTCAATGTATGACCATGAATTGCGGAGGTGCAAAAACGTGTTGAAAAAGAAAAAGTTTGCCATTGTCCAAACGTTTGCTTTGCTTCTTTCTATTGCGGCCGTTCCGAATGCGGGCTTCGCGGCCAATCCTCAAATGGTTGTTGATTTATCCTCGAACACGGGGAACCTGCTGTACGGGGCGACGGGATATTTGTACGGGTTAGGCAACGACGGGATTCCTACCGACAATATGCTGGCTCCTCTAAAAACGCAGTATGCCAGCCAAAAACCGCCGGGCGGCCTGCAGCACCCGAATGGGGACGTCTTCGATGTGCAAGATCAGTTTTTCAGAACCGGCGGGAAACAGATTCAAATTATTATGCAGGATATTTACAAGAATTGGCCCTATGACAATCTGGGCATCAATGATTATTTGGCCAAAGTGGATACGATGGTGCGGCAGCTGTCGGCGGACCCGAACCATAACAATTACGTCTATGTCCCTTTTAACGAGCCGAATTGGATCTGGTACAACAACAGCGATAAATTGCAGACTTTTTTTAACGATTGGAAGACGGTTTACCAAAAAATCCGTTCCATCGACCCGAATGCGAAAATCGGCGGCATTAATTTCGCCTATTATGACAGTTCGGTATATCAACAGTTTATGACTTTTGCCAAAAATAACAATTGCTTGCCGGACGTTATCACCTGGCATGAACTCGGCAACGATTTTTTCGCGAATTGGCAAAATCATTACAACAACTACAGAAGCATTGAATCCAATCTGGGCATTTCGCAGAGACCGATTTCGATCAACGAATATGGAAGGATAAATACCGACCTTGGCGTTCCGGGCAACCTGGTGCAGTTTGTTTCCAGGTTTGAAAACAGCAAAGTATACGGCAGCCTGGCTTATTGGACGACGGCGGGAACGCTGAACGATCTGGTTACGGAGAACAACAAGGCGACCGGCGGCTGGTGGCTGTACAAGTGGTACGGCGAATTGACCGGCAATACCGTGACAGTGACGCCTCCCAATCCTTCGGGCTCTCTGCAGGGGCTGGCCGCTTTGGATAACAACAAACAGCAGGCGAGAGTTATTTTTGGCGGGTCGCAGAACAGCACCGACGTATTTGCCACGGATGTCGTCGTGAAGGGCTTCGGTTCGGCCCCATATTTCGGAAATACGGTGCACGCTATCGTATGGGGAGTGGATAACTCGGGCCTGAATGCGTCGAGCGGGCCTTATTTCGTCCAGGAAGGCGATTATGCCGTTACCGGCGGGCAGATTACCGTTCCGGTCAGTAATATGAAAGCGTTGTCGGCTTATCATATGATTATAACTCCGAACAGGGATCTGTCGCCGGCCAACGCCTCGACCCGGTACGAGGCGGAATACGCCAGCCTGTCCGGCTCGGCTTTCGTTCATACCGGAAACAATACGGGCTATTCCGGTACATCGTATGTGGAGGGATATGGCGGAAGCAGCAACGCCAGCACGAACTTCGTCGTCACCGCGCCGTCGAACGGGTATTACAATGTGACGCTGCGGTATTCCGCAGGGCCTTTTGCAGGCGCTTCGGCTAACCGCAAGCTGCGAATGACGCTGAACGGCGCGCAGCTGCAGGATATTTCGCTGGCCGGCACAGCCGATTGGAGCACCTGGGCGAACGCGACGACCAAGGTTTTCTTGACCGCGGGCATTAACCGGATCGGAATGAATGCCTTCACCAATGATGATTCGGATGCCGCGAATATCGATTATATCGACGTGACCCCTGCAACGGGGCCGATCGCAGCTTATGAAGCCGAAGCGTCCGGCAATACGCTGTCCGGCGCGGCAGCCGCCATCGGAGATGCCGCCGCATCCGGCGGCAAATATGTCGGGTGGCTCGGTGGGGGCGCGGCGAACACCTTACAGTTTAACAATGTAAATGTTTCCACGGCCGGGGTGTACCGGATGGTCGTCACTTACGCCAACGGCGAGCTGGGACCGGGCGCGTCGAACTATAACACCAATGTCGTTGATCGTTATGCAGACATTAGCGTGAACGGCGGCGCCGCGAAGAAAGCGTATTTCCGAAACACGCTTGGCTGGTCCAATTACCGTACAATGGTTGTGGATGTCGCCCTGAACGCGGGCAATAACACGATCAAATTCTCGAACAGTTCGTCGGGGTATGCGCCCAATATCGACAAAATTCAAATTGCCGCGAGCGTTAATTAGGTATTTTACAAAAATACGCAGCTTCCCTGAAAGGAAAAACGCCGCCAAACCCACTATGCAAGTGGGGATGGCGGCGTCTTTTGCTGTGCTTTTGGTTGGGTGAGCAATCGATTCGCCTAAAATTTCCCGGGAAACTGTTTGATAATGCCATCTGTCAGGATATCGGCTAAATGAATCATATGGATTTCATTTTTGTCGGTTGCTGCAATATCCGCTTTCCAATCTCCTTTTAAACAGCTAAGGACTATTTCGTAATCAACTGAAGGTGTGTATACAGCATGTCTTGCAGCGTTTTAAACTGCCAATTTGGATTCGCTGCGCTTAAAAATTTGGCGATATCGTCGGCGTTTATATGCCAATCCGCCTCTAGCTTTTTCACATCCGTCTGATTGCCCGCTTTGGCAGCAGCTACAATTTTCCCTGCGATCAAAATATGCTCCTTCAGAAGATCAGCCAGTTTATTGCCGGTGGCTTCTCCGTAATAAGGCTTGATCACATTGCCTATGTCCTGCTGGTTCCGTAAAAGTCGGTCCAATACGTCCTTCTGATCTTGACGGTTGGATATTGCACTGGTAATATAACTTCTCGTTCATATCGTATGATCGATCCAAACCTTCTGCATATAGGTTTTCAGCTGTACCATTCGGGGACTAAGGCAAGCTGAATCCTTCTTCTCGCTCACCTTCGCTTGCGCGGACACCGCTGCCGGCGTCATGTTAAAACGAACGCCAAGGTTAACAGTAATGACAGCAGCCATTTGTTTTTCACATTCATCTGCTCCTCTGTCGTTTTGGAATAAAATATGCTTTTTTATTATGGTTGAGATAGCTTATTTTATACAGTGGATTATTTGCGGCTTGCAGGAGCTTATTCTTCGAATTTCCATTCCGAAAAACATCGCCGATTCCAATCGCTTGTCCCAGATCTTCCGGGATATTAGAGGCGGTTCCAATCATGCGCTGACTACAGCATCGACAGGACTGGAGCTATATGGAAGAGTACTCATGGGTATGCCTCCACAACATGTCATGACATTAGCTGCCGCATCATTTTTTAAATACTAACGATGTCCATTAGGACAATTTACAAAAATGCCGCACTCCATTACAATGAGGTACAGGAAGGGCAAATGCCTGGAGAAAGGATGAACCTGTGCCGATGGATTTGAGCAACTGGTCTGAAGATAATGTGGAATATATGTTTGAAGAAATTAAGAAAAAGCTCCGCATGGCAACCGGCGGGTCCATCAAAGCTTCGGCTTTGAAGCAGGATGCCTACGAGGATTTGAAGGATTTATACGATATGGTGATGAGCAAAGACAAATTCAGCATCAGCGAGATCGATGCGATTACATCGGAACTGGGCAAGCTGCGCAAAGCCTAGCAAGCTGCAGCGCACGGCTGCGGTCATTTGAACGGACTCTCTTCTTGAAGCGAAGGGGGGCCGTTTTTTGTGTTGAGCAGACTCCTGCGTATTTTGGATTTTGCCTCGGACAACTATCCAATCGCAAAGAATTGACGGGACGTACACTGTAGAGTAATGAATCCCTGTTTTCTGAAGGAGGTGCGCACTCATGTCAACTGCGATTCGCAAAAAAGATGTCCACAAATTGCTAGGAAAAGAGATTTTTGCGCTGAAAAAAGACGGAACTCAAGTTACAGGCAAATTGGTTCGAATCAGCGGCAATACTTTGTTTGTAGCTTCCCCGAAAGGGAAAAAGGGAGTTCAAACAAAAGCGGTTATTCCGCTTGTTTTGTTTGACCTTCTGGCTATCGGCACATCGCCATTCGGTTTCGGCGGCTTTGGCCCAGGTTTCGGCCCAGGCTTCGGCGGTTTCGGCGGTTTCCCAGGCCCATTCTTTTGGTAAGACCGCTGCTCCGCCGCATTTGTGAGTGAGCCAGCCCCAAATGCAGCGAAAAGACGCCGCCAAAACCACTTTTGCAAGTGGGGATGGAGGCGTCTTTTGCTGTGCATTAGGCAGAGCGTGCGGCCGGGCTGGTCAGAAACGCCTTCGCAGCGCGTTGGTTTCCCAAACTTGCTCGCCAGGGAGCCGTTGGTGATGTGTAGAAAATTTGCTGCAATTGGCGCGTCACCGGCAGCGCGCGGAATGTCGGCAATAGGCGGCAATTTTCTGAACAAACGTAGCGCTAGCAACGACAAATTCCTGCAAATGTGCAGGCTTTTCGCCGTGAAGGTGGGCTCAGATTCATTTTCACCGAAAATTCCTGCACAATCGCAGGCTTTTCCCCGAAAATGGCTGTTTGCACTGAAAAAACCTGCACTTTTGCAGGCTGCCAGGAAACCCACACGCCGGAGCCGCGCACCATCTGCCTGGTTATGGTTGCGCGAGAAAAAACCTGCAAAAGTACAGTTTTTGCTCGGCTGATACGCTGACAACGACAAATTCCTGCAAATGTGCAGGCTTTTCGCCGCGAAGGTGGGTTCAGATTCATTTTCACCGAAAATTCCTGCACAATCGCAGGCTTTTCCCCGAAAATGGCCGTTTGCACTGAAAAAACCTGCACTTTTGCAGGCTTTTCGTCCAAATGGGCACCCCCGCACGCGCTTCCCTCGTAAAAGCCTGCACGATTGCAGGCTGGCCCGGCTGGCAGCCGCTCCATAACCGGTCGTGCGGTCTCCCTCCGCCAAGCAACCGGTGGGGTGTCGCACCACCGCGACCTCGAAAGACAGATTCTCACACAAAAAAAGGATTGCGGAGTCACCAAATTTTTGCTGTGTTGGAGTTGTTTGACGGTGGTGCCGTTCCGGTTTTGTGATTTTCGGCACCTTTCCCGCCTGCGCCGAATAGGTTAACATACAGGATTCAGTGCCAGGGCGACAGGCCTGACGGCGGATAGGGGTGTGAAGCATGCCGAGTTCCATAGTGTTTAACATGATCAACGTCAACTCGCTGAATACGAATGCAACGATCGGAATCGGGGAGAATGCGCAATCAAGCTGGGATTCGCACAGCAAAAATAATGTTGCCACAGGCCAAAATTATGGAAATACGATCTTTGCCAACATAGCCAATTTTATTTTTGACAATGACTTTATCGACGCGCCGATCAATGATCAGGACTTCAAACCCGCAGTGACCAACCAGGTTTAGAGGTGATCGCGATGCTGAGACGAACGCCCGAATTGGACCGGCCCATCATTCATTTCGACCAAATTCAGGTGAATTCCATTTCCAACGCTTCGGGTATTTTTGTCGGTACGAATACTCAGCTGTTATGGTCGGTCAGCAATAAAGAGAACAACGGGCTGGGTACTGTCAGCGGCGAGCAAAATCATGTGAATCATAATATCAATACGATATATGATAATGATGTGATCGATGCGCCTTATACGAAAGGCGATTTTTTGATCAGCCGGGGCTGCGGCTAGGAGTCTGGCGGGCGGAGTTGCTTACCTCCCGCATGAATTCCTCGGACAGACTCCTAAGAGACCGCCCAATGTACAAAACGGCTCCGTCGGACAGACTTTCAGACCGTCACTTGACTTCCGCTTCGCTCGTTTCCTGCTCCTGCGCAGGCTCCTCCTCGCCGGGGGCGGAAAAGCCGGCTGCCTGCACGGAGCCGGCAATCATATCTTGCAGCCACTCTGGCGCCTCCGAGCCCTCGATGTTCAGCATGTCGAGGAAGTCGGAGTCGTTCAGCAAGGAGCGGGTGCCGACGAGCTGATTGTGGTCTCCGGCGACAGAGCCGAAGCCTTGGACGGTTTTTTGCGTGCTCTCGAAAGCTGTGGGCCAGTTGTTGCCCATATTGATGCAGGACGCGCTCTCTACGGAGCCGATCCGGATCGAGCCGATAATGAAATTGGGCGACATGAAAGACGGCACGGGCTAAGCACCTCCTGTGTTCGGTTTAGGCTGGACTGTGTAGCGGTAACCGGTCGAAGTCCGCTCGGGAGTGGAATGGTCCGCAGCCGCAGCATGGTCCGCAGCCGCAGCATGGTCCGCAGCCGCAGCATGGTCCGCAGCCGTAGAAGCGGCGGATGCACCGGCTTTGCCTCCGCCCGCGATAGCGCCGCTCGTGGCAGTTCCGCCGGCTTTGCCGCCTTCTGCGGACGCACCGCCGTGCACACCGGCTTTGCCGCCTTCTGCGGACGCACCGCCGTGCACACCGGCTTTGCCGCCTTCTGCGGACGCACCGCCGTGTACACCGGCTTTGCCGCTGTCCGCGACAGCGCCGCCGTGTGCACCTGCTGTGCCGCCGCCCGCGATAGCGCCGCCGTGCGCTTTGTGATCCGTTTTGGCCCCAAAGTTGTTCCCGAGATTAAGCGAACCGCTTAATTCTTTTATATCCAGTTGATCCAGGCGAAATGTCAAATTTTCCAAAACAGGCTGATGAATATGCACGTTATCGATGCGGATTTCCGGCCTTTTTGCAGCCATGCTTGCAAGGTGCTCTTCCAGTTTTTGCAGCCGGGCTTCCAACTGCGCGATGACGGCGGAAGAAGCAGCGGCGCCGGCATCCGCCGCGGCAGGCTGCTGAGCGGGAACCGGCGGAGGAGGCGACGGCTTATCCCTGAAAAACCACCATCCCATAAAGCTCAGCCTTTGCGCTTGGGCGGAGGAACGTCGATAGTGTCCGAATCGAGGACAAGATGGTTGCCGCCGGTCACTACGTTGCCGTCCCCGGATACTTCGCCTAATCCATCGTTTGATTTTATGGCATGCTTGCGCCCTATAATTCGATTCTCTCCTTTGTTGATGCTGGACGTATTGGCGACGGAATCGATATGAATGGATTGAAACCGAATGCGTACCATGGAAAGTACCTCCTCCATTGTTCTGATATTATTATGTATATGGGGACAAACGGAGCATATTTCCCTTTTCTTCAAACGAATAAACGCCCGGCCGGAGCGGCCGAGCGTCAGGTGAATTTTATGGGAACCGGCGTTTCACCGGCTTCGGGCCCCGTCGGAATGCGGATGATCAGCAGGCCGTTATGATACTGGGCTTGCATGCGTTCGGTCAAGGCTGTGTCAGGCAGGCGAATCCGCCGTTCAAAAGCGCCGAAAAACCGTTCCGACAGCAGCATTTGTTCATCGATGACCTGATAAGGGCGGACAAGCGTTCCCCGGATGACGAGGAAATGCTCGCGGATGGAAAGCTGGACGTGTTCGGGGGATAATAGCCCGGGCACTTCGGCAACGACGACGACCTCACTGCCCGTCTCATACATATCAATTCTAGGTCCGGAAAGCGGGAGCAAACCGGCAATATCCTGCCAGAAATCAGGCCCCAGCACATCGCCGGCTTGTGCATGAAGCCCTTTCCAGTCGGTTTTGGGCGTGCGGTTGCTGGGATTCGGCTTCAAGGGCATCACCTTCTGACTAAAATCTCGCAGCGAAACTGCTTGCTTCTAGCTTATGTGAGCCCGCGGCGGATTATGGCACTTAAGGAGTCTGACAGGCTTAGTTACTTTTGCAGACTCCCGTCTGCCTCCGCCTCTTATCTTTGCGGCGGGCGCTGCTGCGCGAGCTGCTGCTGCGCCATGCGCACGAGTTCGCGCACCATGGCGCCCCCGATCGGGCCGCCGACCTTGCCGGCGTCCTCGGAGCGAAGCTGCCCGTTGTAGCCGGGCTGCAGCGGCACGCCAAGCGAGCGGGCTACTTCGTATTTGACCAGATCGGGCCGATCCGGGTTGACGTTGTAGCCCTGGGCTTTCATCACTTGCGCTTTGAGCTGGCTTAGGGCATGCTCCGATCCGGGTACGGCAGCCCGGTTGCTTCTTCTGCGAGCCATCATTTCATCACCTCACGGCTAGGAGTCAGTCCGACGGAGTTGCGTTTGTGCATACCCACTGAATAATGACTGCATATATGCCGCTCACGCTGCATGAATACCGTCATTTTGCATACATATACCTTCTACGCGGTTCATCGGACAGACTCTAGGATGCCCTGGCTTTGACGAAATTAACAGCCCGCTGTGCAAGCCATACGAGCGAGGCCGTCCACATGACGTCGAAGCAGACGTTGAACAGGAAGAGGTGCTTCTCCATGTCGGCTTCGCCGTCGCCGATAACCGGCACGAGAAAGGCGACCGCTCCGATCAGGCCTACGGCCATGAACACTTCGTACGCCGCTTTCGCCCCGCGCGCAGGCTCCCTCGCATACAGGGCGAAGATAACCGCATAATAAACCGCGGCAAATCCGCCCAAAAACCAGATCGAATGCGGCAGCGCCCGCTCTTTGATCACGCTCCACGTATCGAAGGCGGTCGAGACGCTTCCCGGGCGAAGTCCGGCGCTTTTCTCGTAATTGCCCAGATAGCCGATGTGAATGGTCATGGCTTTGCTGGCGGTTACTTCCAATTTGTCCCAGTATCTGCCCGGGTTCCGCAAATAAAACATCGCGATCTTCCCGTGACTGATGCGGGGATAAAACGATTGTTTCAGCGTGTCGCTCTGCTGGGGAATAGGCGTGTCCGGCATAAAATAATGCGTGCCCGCAAGGCGCGCGAGCGCGGGATCGAGGCCCAGCTCGTCCAAATCCCGCTCCGGCGACGGCGAGTCTTTCAAAATACCGTAAAACACCGATTGGTATTGGTTAACCGTTCGAAGCTCGCGGGGTGCCGTCGCATAAATCGCACACGACACGAGAAGCAGCAGGGCAGTCAGCGCGAAGCCGGTCTTTTTACGGCCTGCCGCGCCCAATAAGGGCAGCAGCCGGAGCGCCAGCAGCGCCAGGATGACTCCCGTCGGCGAGTTTTGGATTTTGGAGGCGGCAAGGAAGATCGCAGAAACGATAAAAAATACGAACCATGCGGTTCGCGGTTGTTGGCGTTCGGCCATATGCAAAGCGGCGGCAATCGTCAGCAGCAAAAACACGAGCGCCATCGGCTCCCCGAAGAAGGAGTTGAAGTAAGCCGTATACCCGACATCGAAAAAGACAAGCAAAAACAAAACGGTGAACACGCATTTCGTCACAGGGGAGGCAAGCATCCGCAGCCTCAGCAGCAGAGCGAATGCGGTTAGCAGCAGCAGGCTGTAGAGGGCGCCGAGAAAGCGGATGTCGAAAACGTGCCAATCATACAGCAGCTTCGCGATCCATGAAGCGGCGAACACCAGGATGATTTGCGACGAGACGTACCCGCCCGCGAAGGGCGCATCCATGGCATATTGCTTATGCATAAAAGCAAAGTAATGATCCTGTGGCGGTTCCGCAGCACTCAGGTAAGAAAGCCCTGCGGAACCCATGATGCGGAGAAAATCGCCATTGTCGGCAACGCCGAGAATCGGCTTCACAAACAGCAGAAAGCTGAGTATCCCGCTTGCTGCGAGCAATGCGAACGAATTCCATTTGTCGAACCTGCTCATTCCTAGCTCCTCGTAGGTAAGCTCCTTGATCCGGCCGTCCGGAACGTAAAATATTTATGCCCCGCATAATTTGCGATCGTGTAGAGGCCGTTCCCCGCCAAAATCGCCGCGTTATGCAGCAGTCCCGCGCTCAAGAAAGGAAGCAGCCTGGAAGCGGCTTCCGCCAGCAGCCAGCTGGCTCCGTAAGAAAGCCCGTAGCAGACCGCTATGACTACGGCGAATTTCCACCAGCTGCTCTTCACGCTTGCGTTCGAACGAAACGTAAACGTGCGATTCAGGACGTAGCTGACGACGGCCCCGACAGAATTGCCGGTAAAGGTCGCTACCCAATAATTTTGGTGCAGCAAGTTGTACAGCGCGAAGCTGGTCCCGAGTCCGATCAGCGTATTCAGCAAGCCGACGAGCAAAAACCGGGCAAAGCTGCCCGTGAGCCATGTGCGCATACGGTTCATGTCATTTGCCCGCCGATCTTGGCGCTAACGGATGGGGCTGCGGCAAGTTCCCGCGCATGTGCCGTCACCTCTTTTTCGATCACATAAAGAGGGCGGTGCTTCACCTCTTTATAAATTTTCCCAATGTATTCTCCGATTAAACCTAACGCCAGCAATTGCACGCCGCCGATGAACCATACGGACAAAACCAGCGAAGTCCAGCCTGTGACGTTGGCCCCCAGCAATTTGCCTATAATCGCGTAAAGCGCGGCGACGACGCTGAGCGCAAACAGAACGAAGCCCATCAAGGTGACAAATCGGATCGGCGTGACGCTGAACGAGGTGATGCCGTCAAACGCAAACGCGAGCATTTTTTTCAGCGGATATTTGGACTCCCCGGCGAAGCGCTCCTTGCGGTCGTAATATACTTTAGTAGACGGAAAGCCGAGCAGCGGCACGATCCCGCGCAGAAAGAGGTTCACTTCGCGAAACTTTTCCATTTCATCGAGCGTGCGTTTGCTCATAAGACGGAAATCGGCATGGTTGTAATGAATGTTCACGCCCATGCGGGTCATCAGCTTATAGAAGCCCTGCGCGGTAGCTCTCTTGAACCAGGTATCGGTCGTACGGCTTTGCCTGACTCCGTACACGATGTCGTACCCTTCGCGGTATTTGACGACAAACTCGCGAATGGCCTCCACGTCGTCCTGCAAGTCGGCATCGATGGAAACGACGCAGTCCGCGTAAGCTTTCGCTTTCATCAGCCCGGCCAGCAGCGCGTTTTGGTGCCCGGCGTTTCGTGCCAGCTTCAGTCCGGTAACGAACGGATTGGCCTCATGGAACCGCTCGATCAGTCCCCATGTCGTGTCTTTGCTGCCGTCATCGACAAGAAGCATCGTGCTGGAGCTTGATATAAGGCCATCCTGGATCAAAGAATCCAGAACGCCGCTAAGCTGAAATACCGTTTCCGGCAGCACAGCCTCTTCGTTGTAGCAAGGAACAACAATTGTCAAAACAGGGTTAGCCACAGTTATTCGTCTCCATCCTGCAAGGAAAGTTGGTTGCATACTTTTTATGCCTCATTATAACGTAATCCTCACACAAATTTAATATTTAACGAAATTTAAACATTTTGCCCGTTTGTTTCGTCCATGAATGTAGACGAATTAAACCGGGAAAATGTTTCCATAACATTCCCCTCTTTACAAATCCTTAAATTGTTATTAATGTATTCTTCATGTAAATTTAAAGTGGTCAATTAGAAGAAGAAACCGACCCGCCCTGGAGGGAAGTGTAGAAATGAATGCGGAATTGTTCAAGAAGCCACTGACGATCAAGCTTGTTCTGTCCGTGGTGCTGCTTGTGCTTATTAGCCGCGCGCTGATGCTGTTTACGGGGTACGTAGGTTTGAATTTGTTCAACGATTATGCGGCTGTACCCACATATGTGCAAACCCCTCCCGGAAGCTTTTCCGAATGGAAAATGCAGTTGCCCGAAGAGCTGGAAAGCACGCGAAAGCTGCAGCTTGAAGATTTTATCAAGTTCGATACATATTCTTATTTAAAAATCGCCACCGAAGGCTATGACCAGGTTCGGATGGACGAGCCGCATACGGCGGCCAATTGGGTGTTTTTCCCGTTGTATCCGCTATTGATTTATTTGTTCGGCAAAATCATTTGGCTCGATCCGTCGATTGTCGGCATGGTGCTGTCCAACCTGTTTTTGCTTGCAGCTCTTATATATGTGTACTTGATCGCCCTGCAGCGCGGGTTAAGCGAGCGCCAGGCGGGAACCGTGCTTTTGCTTATATTGGTTTACCCTTCGTCGCTGTATTACTCGATTCCTTATACGGAGAGCTTGTTCCTGATGCTGTCGGCGGCAGCGATCTATCATGCGGGCAGCAGGCAGTATGCGCTGGCGTTTTTGGCGGCAAGCTTGTCAACGGTGACAAGGGTGCCGGGCTTTATCAACCTCGCTTTTGTCATAGGCACCGTCTGCCTGGACGAAGGCTTCAAATGGACGTGGCGGTACGTCAGATGGGCCGCGTACAGCTTGTTGTCGCTCGTTCCGATGGGATTGTACCTGCTTCATATGAAGCTGGTTACCGGCGATTGGCTGGCGCCTTTTCACGAGCAAAGCCTGCACTGGTTCCGCTATACGACGACGCCGTTTAAGAATTATTTCGGTTTTTTGAAAAACCCGTATTTCTCCACCCCGGACGGATGGGATAACGGACTGATCGCTTTTACGATATCGACGGCTGTATTTGTCGTATTTATCATCTATTTCCTCGTTCATCTCAAGAAGATGGTCCGCGATTGGAAGGAACTGCTGTTTTTTGGCTACGGCTTGCTGCTGATCGTCATTCCGTTTTCCAGCCAGCCGTTGTTCCTGGTCAGCGTAGTCCGCTATATTATGGTCAGCATTCCTTTTTACATCTATATCGTAAGCTTGACGAACAACCGCGAAAACGCCAGGCTGCTGTACGTGATGCTGTTTCTGATTTTGCATGTCATCATTACGATCGGGTTTTTCAACGGCTATTATTTCGTCATTTAATGATTTTATGTAAAAAAGCGGCTGGTACAGCTTACTTCGTACCGGCCGCTTCTATTTTACAGACCAAAACCGAAAGTGCTGAGGACGATGACAAGCAGAATATATAATACAAGGATTACAGCCGTGCTGGTATGATGAAATGCTCCATATGCGCCACCCATGCCGATCCCTCCCTTCACACCACACTATATGTCGTTTGTCTATGCGCAGTATAGATAGATGTCCCGCTTTTTCAAAAAAACTTGGGATCATGTCCGAATCCGGCGCCGTTTATTCTTTTTCAATCATGACCACAATGACATCTAAGGACATAGCAGCGAAAGGTGATTGAATGACAGAGCACCCCTTGCAATCTTTTGTCACAACGGCAATGGATCATTTGAAAGAAATGGTCAATGTGAATACGACCATCGGAGAGCCGGTTGCAGCGCCCGACGGCACCTTTATTATACCGGTATGCAAAGTAAGCTACGGGTTTGCCGCGGGGGGAAGCGATTTGGGCAGGCGCAGCCCGGAATCCGCCGGAGTCATGCCGCCTTTTGGCGGCGGTACGGGCGGAGGCGTGTCCGTAACGCCGCTGGCTTTTTTGATCGTAGGCAAAATGGGCGTCCAAACGGTTTATCTGGACAACTCTCCCACCGTGTACGACAAAATTTTGGATATGGCTCCGCATCTTTTTGACAAATTGAACAATCTGATTCGGCAATCCGATGCGGGGGAAGAACATAGTCAGTGAACGAGGTCCGACTCGCTTTTGTAGGCGGAAGCAGCCAATGAGGTTATGTAGTCGTTCGGAATATGAACGGAGTTGTTTTTCCGGACTACTAGATCTCTGGCCTCAAACTGGCTGCGGCAGGGAGGCTGTTCATCATGCGCCATCGCGTACCGGCCGTCTGGCAGCAGCAGCCTGGCTTTCACATTATCGTTCAGCAGCAGCGACAAATATTGAATAACGGCGGACTTATGGTCTTCGTTCAGAAGGGGACACATGAGTTCGATGCGTTTATCCATGTTTCTGGTCATCCAGTCCGCACTGGACAGCCATATTTGCGGGGAGCCGGCATTTTCAAAATAAAAAATCCGCGAATGCTCCAGGAACCGGTCGACAATGCTGCGGACGGAAATATTGTCGCTTAGGCCGGGGATGCCCGGACGCAAGCAGCAGATGCCGCGGACGATCAGATCGATCCGGACGCCCGCCTGGGAAGCGGCATACAGTTCGTCGACGAGCTGTTTATTCGACAGCGCGTTCATTTTGGCGATTATTCTTGCAGGCTTGCCTTCGGCGGCGTGCTCCGCTTCGCGCTGAATGCAGTCCAGCAAGCGCTGCTTCAAATGCGTCGGGGCTACGCTGAGAAAATGCCACTGGTTCGGGGCGGAAAACCCCGTAATTTTGTTGAACAAATTGGATACGTCTTCGCCGATTTCCAGATCGGATGAGAACAGTCCGACATCCGTAAATATGTGCGCCGACACTTCGTTGTAATTCCCGGTGGCGACGTGGACGTAACGCCTGAGGGAATCCGCTTCCTTGCGCACGACCAAAATCATTTTGGCATGAATTTTCAGCCCGGGCAGGCCGTATACGACGTGGCACCCGGCTTTTTCCAGTTCTTTGGCCCATTCGATGTTCCGGGCTTCGTCAAACCGGGCTTTCAGCTCGACGACTACAGTCACCTGCTTGCCCGCCTCGGCGGCGCGGCTCAAAGACCGGATAATGCGTGAATTGCCGTTGACGCGGTATAAGGTCATTTTAATCGCCATGACGGAAGGATCGGCGGCGGACTGCCCGATAAAATCATTGACGGCGTCAAACGACTCGTACGGAAGAAACAAAAGAACATCTCTTTTTTGCAGCACTGAAAAAAAGTTGTCCGTCTTCGTAAATTCCCGCGGATAGAGGGGTTCGAATCTCGAATACTGGAGATGCTCGAAACCTTGAATGGAATTGGAAAATGACATGAAATAGCTCAAATCAACCGGACCGTCGTTCGTAATCAGAAACTGGCTGTCGATTTCCAGTTCTTTTTTTAGCAGTTCCAATGCAAACGGGTCGAACCCTCTTTCGATTTCCAAACGAATCGGGGTGCCCCATTTTCTGGCGCGCAATACTTTTTCCACTTCATCGAGCAGATCCTCGGCTTCTTCCTCGTTCGGATCGAGATCGGCGTTGCGGGTCAAACGGAATGTATGGAAGGTGACCGGTGAATACGTCGTAAACAATGTATGAATGTGCTGCTTGATCAAATCTTCGAGTAAAACAAACTGCCGCACATGCTGGTCCTCCAGAGAAGGAACTTCAATGTAGCGTGGCAGATTGGGCGGAATTTCGACCAAGGCCACGTAAGTTTCCTTGTGCTGCGCATCGGAAGTCGGTTTCAGAACGACGGCCACATATACGCTTTTCGTGCGAATCAGCGGAAAGGGCCGGCTTTTATCGATAGCCAAGGGAGTCAGCACGGGAAATACTTTTTGAAAATAATAGGCTTCCATTTCCTTCTTTTGTTCGGGCTCCAGCTCGCGATAACCGGTAAAAACAAGACCTTCCTCCTCCAGCAGCCGGAGAATCCGCTCATTGGCCGCATATTGTTCGGCCACCAGCTGCTCGATCATGACGATGATTTTTTCCAGCAATTGCTGCGGCGTAAAGCCGGTGAAATCGGCCTCCTGGTTGCCCGCTCTGATTTTATCCATAATGCCGGCGACTCTAACACTTACAAATTCATCCAGATTGGTAGAAACGATCGATATGAACTTTGTCCGCTCGAGCAGCGGAGTGCGCTCGTCCTGGGCTTCCTGAAGAACACGCCTGTTAAACTGCAGCCAGCTAATTTCACGATTGATATAATCCACGGCGCGCCTCCATCTGCCTCATCGCTTTTTTCTGAATAACAGGAATCCGACTTTTTGAAACAATTGCCATGTAGCGCTGGGTCGAAACGTAACGGGGCCGGGCACATGTTCGTTATCGTTATAAGACATAGCCTCTTCTTCCTTTCGCTATTAAAGATAGGGAAAACTCGCTAATTGACAGTTAGCGAGTGTTGTTGAATTTCCGGGTTATTCGGGCTGCGCTGCCGGCTGTACGGCATTCGCAACGGTATCCGTTACCGATTCGGTGATATTGGAAACCGTATTGGAAACTCTATTCGTAATATTAGCGGCCAGACTGCTGTTGACAAGCGCATTGCCGGCCTGCGTTCCGAGCGTATGGCCCAAGGTGTTGCCAAGCAGTCCGCCGACAACCGACCCAAGGACTGTGCCGACTCCCGGCATCAGCGAAGTTCCAAGGATAGCCCCGTATTCGATGCCGGCCATAACGCCGAATGCGCCCGTCACATTGCCCGTCGTATGAACCATATAATCTTTTTTACCCAATTGGCCTCTCGTCAAGCTCATCGTGTCCTGTAATTGGGAAATACCTCCGGATATGAGCCCTCCCCATAAAGAACCGCCTTGAAACATACGGATCACTCCTTGTGTGTTTTATTTTGTTGCTACGGGATAGTAGTTCCCCATTGTACGATTTTTAAATCGTCGCCAAGCCGCCAAATGTTCTATTCAAGTTCATCCGAATTATGGGAGCGTGGAAGGCTCCGTATTGTTTTCGTCCTCATGCATGGCCGGCCGGAGCCCTGAGGCTCCGTCTTTGATTTGATCCCTGATTTCGAGCAGCACGCCTGCCCCTTTGACGGCCAGTTTGCGCGCGGCCTTCCGGGCTTCCGGGGACACGGCAAGCGCGACGGCAGCCGCGGCAAAGATGATGCCAAGCGGTGATTTGGCCACAATATCCTCTCCTTATATAAAGGTTGTACATAAAATAATTCCAAAATATGAAATATTTATACTTCATTCGAACATTTGGTCACGAAAAATCGATGCATATTTCAACTAACATTGCGAATAATAGCCAAATCACTTTTTTTGTGGTTAGCATGGATGAAGGAGAGTTATGGATGATAGCGTTACGAAATGACAACAGGTTTCTTCACATCCTGCCGGGGAGGATACGCATTGAAATTCGCGGGCTGCAGGGCAGCAAACGGACCGCGGAGCTGCTCGCAGCCAAATTATCGGCTTGCGTTGGCATTTATAAAGCGGAGCCTTGCACGATTACGGGCAGGATGCTGCTTCTGTATGATGCAAAGCAGATAACCGCGCAGCGCATTTTCGACCTGATCGGCGAAGTCGAAGAGCGGATCGGCGCTTCGGACCCGGAGGCCGAAGCGAAGGCTTTGGACCCGGCTGCCGGGCCGGAAGAGGCGGAGCGGGAAGCCGCGGCTGCGCATGAGGCCGGGCCTGCTCGCGAGCCGCTGGCTCTTCCGGCGCCGCGAGGGCCCGGTACGGGCGAGCCCGCGGAAAAAGTGCCCATCGCCTTGGCGCTTTCCATGGGCGGTTTGGCCGTGCTGGGCATCAAGCAGGCTTTGTTCGGGCGTTCCGCCCTGGCCGGAAGCCCGGCGCCTTTTTATTTATCGGCGCTCGTCTCGGTCGTGACCGGCTACCCTTTTCTCAAACGGGGAGTTCAAGCCTATTCCGATAAGAGACAAATAAATTCGGATCTCCTTTTAGGCACAAGCGCTCTCGCCCTCGCGCTCATGCGCGAAAATTTGGTCGTGCTGGCAGGACTCAGCATTTTGCAATATGTGAACTGGAAGCGAAGCCGCTTCATATCGAACGGGCAGCAAGAGTCCGTGATGTCGCCGGAAATTCAAGCGTACAGCGAAAAGGCGGGCAAATTGGGGCTCGTCGCAGCCGGTTTGACTTTGGCCGTGACCCGCAGTCCGCTCCGCGCCATCGCCGTGCTTCTGGCCGCGAATCCGCGGGCGATGACCGTACCCGCGCAATACGCCTGGAATCAGGCAGAGCTTGTTTCGGGAGAAAGAGAATACGTAGTTCCGGAAAAGGGGTCGTTATCCCAACTGGCCAGAACGAAAACGATTTTATTCGAAGATTCGTCGCTTTTGTTTAACCGTCCTGAGTTGGAAGAAATCAGCTGCATCGCGGAGAAGGAGCAGGATGCGGATAAAGCGGTATGTTTGGCCGCTTCGCTGATGGAAAAAAGCAGCCATCCGTGGAAAGAAGATGTGCGCAGCAAGGCGAAACAAACTTGCCGGACGATCCGCACCGCTTTCCATGTGGAAGAAGAGAGACACGGAATAAAAGGCAAAGTCAATGATAGCCGGATTTTCATTGGCGGCTCCAAATATATGCAAGCGAACGGAATTGACTGCGATGCCTATGAGCTTAAAGCAAAAAGGCTTGCAAGAAAAGGCTTTGACGTTCTTTTTGTCGGGAAGCAGGGAAATGCCAAGAACGAATGTCTCGGCTTCATGGCCAGACACCGGCAATCGCCGGTCAACGAATACGGCTCCGCTGCCGCATCTTTCAGCGATAAAGGATGGCGGCTTGGACTGCTGAACAACAGCCTGCACATCGGCGATGACGAGATTTCCCGGTACCGGATGGATACGAGTTGGTCATCTCTGGAGCGGGGCGAAGTGATCGAACGGATCGCCGGACTCAAGCAGCAAGGGGAAGAAGTGCTGTTTGTCGCCGCTCAGGAGCAAACGCCGCTCAACCGGTTTTATAAAGAAGCCGGGGTGCCGTCGATTTCCATCCATGAGCTGCAGCGTGTCCGGGAAAGCGCTTGGTACGCCGTAAGAACGAATCAAACCGTAACCGAACACGCACAAATCGCCAAAAAATGGAACATTTTCGGCTCCGCTCTCGCTACGCTGGGCATGATCAGCGCGCCGGTCGCCAATTTGATCGGGGACGCTTTATCACTCGTATTTATGTCCAGAACGAAAATCAGGAGCGAAGCCCTGCCGTCCCCGCCGCAAATGACGTTTAAGGACGAGGCCGCCGCCGCTTCCGAAGCTTGGGTCTGGCATCACCTCCCGAGCGAACGGGTCATCGGGGAGTTGCAGACGAACCTTCACAACGGACTGTCCCAGGATCAGGTTGCGGCGATGAGAAACCGGTATGGCCCGAATCGGCTTGACAGCAAAAAGCCTACGCCATGGCTCGTATCCTACTTGGGCCAATTCAAGGAGTTTACGACGCTGATTCTTCTTGGCACAAGTGTGCTGGCTCTGTTTACCGGCGGCCTTTTTGACGGGATCGCCATGGGGGCCATTTTGCTCGCCAATGCCGCAATCGGCACGATTCAGGAACGCAAAGCGGAAAAAGTGGTGGAAACGCTGAACCAGTTCCAGCCTCCGGCCTGCAAAGCAATCAGAGACGGCCGGCAAACGGAGCTGAACGCCGCCGAGCTGGTGCCAGGCGATATCGTTTGCCTGGAGGCGGGTGACCGCGTTCCCGCGGATATCCGCTTGATCAGCGCATGGAACATGCGCGTCAATGAAGCGGCTTTGACCGGGGAATCGCTTCCCGTCGAAAAGAGCGAGTCCGCTTTGCCTGAGGAATGCACCTTATCCGAGCGGAGCAATATGCTTTTCATGGGAACGGACGTGTGCGGTGGCAAGGGGATAGGCGTCGTCGTGCAGACGGGGATGAATAGCGAAATGGGCCATTTGGTGTCCCTGTTGAAACAGCAGGAAAAAGAAGTAACCCCGCTGCAGGAAAAAGTAACGTCGATCAGCAAAAAATTTGTGAAAGGCGCCCTTATCGCGGGAGGACTTGTCTTCGCAGCCGGCATTTTGCGCGGCATTCCCATTTCGCAAATGATGACAACTTCGATCACGCTTGCGGCATCAGCCATCCCACAAGGGCTTCCCGTGACGATAACGATCGCGCTAAGCGCGGGGATTTTCCGTATGGCGAAGAAAAACGCGTTGGTCCGCAAGCTTTCCTCTCTGGAAACGTTAGGAAGAACGACGGTCATTTGCACGGACAAGACAGGCACGTTAACCAAAAATGAAATGACGGTAAAAGCGATTTCCACCGTGGATCGCGGTTGGACGGTAACGGGCAACGGCTATGAACCGACGGGAGTGCTGCACGAGTTTGTTCCCGAGGTTGCCGCCGCAGCCGCGGAACAGAAGGGACAGGAACATTACGGAAGCCCGGTATCTCACCCTGATTTGAACCGGCTGCTGCAAATCGGCGTGCTGTGCAATAACAGCAAGCTTGAGCAGCATGACGGGCACTGGACGACCAAAGGGGACCCGACCGAAGGCGCGCTTCTGACGCTCGCAGCCAAAAACGGGCTGTGGCTCAAAGATTTGACCCACTGGCACCGCGGGCACGAAATCCCGTTCGATTCCAAAACCGCAAAAATGAGCGTCGTGTGCAAAGATTCCCAGACGGAGCGGGAATGCTATCTTTTCTCCAAAGGGGCCGTCGAGACGATTCTCCACCATTGCAACCGATACCAGAGGGACGGGGATGTACTGCCGTTATCCGAAGAACAGAAGCAGCACATTTTGCAGCAAAACGAAAAATTTTCGGCCGATGCGCTGCGCGTGCTTGCTTTTGCATACAGGCCTTTGGATGAGATCGACGGCGACGAGCCCATTGATGACGAGCGGGAGCTCATTTATGTCGGCATGGCCGGCATGATGGACCCTCCCAAGCCAGAAGTGGAGCGAAATATTCAGGAAGCTTTTGCGCTCGGGCTTAAGCCTGTAATGATTACCGGCGACCACCCGATCACCGCGATTTCGATTGCGAAGCAGCTTGGTATTTACAGCGATGCGCAGAGCGTCGTCACCGGCCATGAGCTTGACCGCATGTCGGACGAAGAGCTGCTTGGGATGGCGGATCAAGTGTCCATTTTTGCCCGGGTCACGCCTGAGCATAAGCTGCGCATCGTAACGGCTTTGCAAAAACGCGGATATATCGTCGCGATGACCGGCGACGGCGTCAACGATACGCCTGCTATCAAACAGGCCAACGTAGGCATCGCAATGGGGCGAACCGGGACGGAAGTTACGAAGGAAAGCGCGGATATGGTGCTGACGGAAGATCATTTCGGCACGATTGTCGAAGGGGTCAAAGAAGGCCGCACGATCATCGGCAATATTCGCAAAGCGCTCGGCTGTCTGCTGACCGGCAACCTGGCCGAGATTATCGTCACCAGCGCCGCCGTGATGGTCGGCCTGCCGATTCCTTTGGTTCCTATTCAAATTCTGCTCATGAATTTGCTGACCGACGCTCTGCCCGCGATGGTGCTGGCCGTGAATCCGGGCCATAAGAACAAGCAGCAACAAGTCGAATTCGTCGATAAGGAGCTGTACCGGAAATTGGTGACGAGAGGCTCGCTGCTCGGATTGGGCACGCTCGGTTTATTTGCCGCAAGCCTTGCGGTCGGCGCGCCTGTAGCGGTAGCTCAAAGCGTTGCCTTTGCGACGCTGATTTCGGGCCAACTGATCCAGACATTCTCATGGCGGCAGGAAGGCTCGGAAGAAACGATGCGCGATTGGACGAAGGACCGCTTCTTCGTCGGCGCTATATGCGTGTCGTGGCTGGCTCTGGTAGGAGCGTTGTACATTCCGACGCTGGCCGGGTTTTTCCATACCGCTCCTCTGCCGCTGGTCTACTGGATTCCCATCCTTGGCGTAGCCGGATCGGTATCTCTCTTGTCCAAACCGGTGCTGGCCCTGATTTCCAAAAAACGGGCCATCCCGGCTCTCCCGGCGGCGGACGCTTACGCTGCGGCTTAAACAGCCGCAGTCTCACTCATGAACCCCATTAGGAGGAACGCAAATGATTCAGAAGAATATGGACAAAATCATTATCGGCGCTGCGCTTGCCGCAGCGGCAGCCGCTTTGCTGCCCATTGCCAAAGCGACGTTCCGTCCGCTTGCCGCACCCGGCATGCAAGGCGGCGCCGGTTTGCTGAACCGCGGCAGAGCGCTTATTGAATACGCGCGGCAGGAAGTGGAGGATATTATTGCCGAAGCGCAGTTCGAAAGAATGAAAAAGCAGCTTGACCGGGAAATTGCCCAGTATGACGATGCCGAAAAGTGAGGAGAACGGATGGATGACCGAGCAAAATATAGATAATCATTTGCGCGAAGCTTTGGCGCATCTGGAGTCGGCTTTAAACCAAAGCGTACGATGCGTGCTTGAGAACGATAACGCGAAAAAAGAAATAGGTTTGAAATGGGAGCAATTTCTTGGGGAGTTTATAGGACAAGTTAGGGAAAAAGGAAAGAAGTCGAGGTTAAATCTGCTCGGCTGGATTACGTTTCCGCGAATCCGCTAGCGAATTCACGCCTATACAGCCTGAAGCAGGCAGTAGACCGCTTCAGGCTGAAGCTTATTTCAGGAAGCCTGATTTTTTCTTTCTTCGATTGACGGCATAGCGGACGATGAAAAAGAGTACCAATATGCTGACCCCAACGCCAACTTTCAGAAAACCTCCTAAAAACAGAACCGAATCTTTCAACATGCTCATGGACGATCACCTCCCCGAAACGATACATCCGTATTATGGATTACACCTGTAAAATTATTCGCGCCCATTGAGTACCTTCATGGCATAAGACCGAATATGTAGGATTTTGCCCGACACTGTCGAAATACTATTCGATCAAGCTGCCTTTCATATAAGGGGAAAACAATGCGTAAAAAAACGGCGGTTGCCTACATTATTTTTTGTGCTGCACTCATTCTTGTTGCGTTGAACTGGTTTTTGAACAACCGGCCGGCTGCCGAAAGCGTCCCCAAAGCGGAGAACGGAATCATGGATTTAACCGGGTGGAACTTTGCCGTCAGCGGGATCGTGCCCCTGGATGGCGAATGGGAGTATTACCGGGACCGCCTCCTGACGCCGGATGATTTTAAGCCGGACGGCAGGGCGCCGGAGCTGACAGGCTACGTTCACGTGCCGGACAAATGGGAGAACTACACTGTGCTCCAAGGGCGGAAGCCGCCCCCCTATGGCTACGCGACATTCCGGATGCATGTTAAACTGCCGGCCGAAGCCGGACGGAGCTTTGGAATCAGGCAGACGAATATAAAAACTGCCCATGTATTGTTCGTGAACGGCCGGGAGGTCGGCGCACGGGGCGTCCCGGGCACGAATCTGCAAGAGACGGTTTCCGTCAATGCGCCTTATGTCGGTTTTTTTTCGATTGACGGCAGCAGCGCCGATATCATTGTGCAGGTCGCCAACTTTCGATACTTCCAGGGAGGAATCACCCATTCTATTGTTCTGGGCTATCAGGCGGATATCCTGTATGCCCGGGAGTTTGCAGTGGCGAAGGACTTGTTCGCGGCGTCCTCTTTTCTGCTAATGGGCGCCTATTTCATAGCGCTGTTCTGGATGCGGAGAGGCGACCGTTCCTGGCTCTATTTTGGCCTGGGCTGTGTGTTGATGTGCGTGTTTACAGCGACGCACGGCGAGAAAATCACGACGCTGTTCTTGCCGGGAATTCCTTACGAGCTGTTTACAAAAATACAAGACTTTTCCGGCTTGGCGGGGGTATTGTTTTTGCTGCTGTATGCGATGCATTCTTTTCCCAATCTGTTCAAGAAAGCCGTGATGAAAGGGTTCGGGGCGGTGATCGCGGCGCTGATGCTCCTCGTTCTGTTAACCCCGGCATCGGTCTTTACTCCGTCAAGCATCGTGAGCTTCGCAGTGGCGTTTGCGGCGATTCTCTATGTCATATACGTGATGTTCGCCGGCGCCGTGCGGAGGATGGAAGGCTCGGTTTATATGCTGATCGGCGCATTGTCGCTGCTGGTCATGGTAGCGGTATCTTTAATGGAGTTTTTGGGAATGTCGGCGGCTTTTTCCGTTCAAATGACCGCATGGATGTGCTTTGTTGCGGCTCAAGTGATGTTATTATCCAAAAGGTTTATAAATGCGTTTGCTGCGGTTCAAAAGCTTTCGGAACGGCTGAGCTCCATGGACCGTTTGAAGGACGAATTTCTGGCCAATACGTCCCATGAGATGAAAACGCCGCTTCACGGGATCATCAACATTGCCCAATCGCTGATTGAGGGAGCGGCAGGCCGAATGACGCCGCAGCAGGAGCAGAACTTGGCGATGATTGTGGATACCGGCAAAAGGATGACCAATCTGGTCGGGGATTTGCTCGATTTTTCCAAATTGAAGAACGGAGAGCTTGTTTTGAACCGCCAAGCCGTTGCTTTGCGCCCGGTCGTGCGCGTGATCCTGGAGATGTTCCGCCATTTGGCCGGAGTCAAGCCGGTTCGGTTTATTGATCTTTTGAGCGACCGGCACTTGGTTTATGCCGATGAAGACAGGCTGACGCAAATTTTGAACAATCTGATCGGCAATGCGCTGAAATTTACGGCGGCTGGCGAGATTGCCGTCTCGGCGCGGGAGGAGAACGGCTGGCTGGCGATATCCGTCTCCGATACCGGCATCGGGATTCCGCGCGATAAGCTGGGGGCCATATTCGAATCGTTCGAACAGGCCGGGAGGGCGATTGCGAAAGAGTACGGAGGAACAGGACTTGGGCTCAGCATCGCCAAGCGGCTCGTGGAATTGCACGGCGGCAAGATTTGGGCGGAGTCCGAACCCGGGCAAGGCGCGGTACTGACGTTTACGGTGCCGCTTGCCGGCGGGGCGGCCTGGGAATCCGCCGAGACGGGGAAAGAAAGGGTGAACGCGCTGCGGGAAGCCGCTTCCCTGCAATCATTCCCGGCGGACACAGTCCGGCTGGAAGGCGGCGGAACGTTTACTGTTCTCGTTGTCGACGATGACGCCGCGAACCGGCAGGTGCTGCTCAACCTCTTGTCTGTAGAGAAGTATACGGTTATTGCCGTATCCAGCGGGATGGAAGCGCTGCGCCAGCTTGAGCTGAACCGGCGCATCGATCTGGCGGTTGTCGATCTGATGATGCCCGGCATGTCCGGGTATGAGGTGTGCCGGAGCATCCGCAAGGGATACTCGCTGTCTGAGCTCCCGGTGCTGCTGCTCACGGCCAGAAACCGGCCGGAGGAAATGATGGCGGCGTTCGACGCGGGAGTGAACGACTTTCTCGGCAAGCCTGTCGAGGCCGGCGAAATGAAGGCGCGCATCCGGACGCTGCTGAAGATGAAAATGTCGGCCAGCGAATCGATCAGCGCCGAGATGGCTTTCCTGCAGGCGCAGATCAAGCCTCATTTTCTGTACAATGCGCTGAATACGATCTCCGCATTCTCGCTGGACGATCCGCAGGCCGCGCGGGATTTGCTGGCCAGGCTCAGCCAATATTTGCGCGGCAGCTTCGATTTCAGAAATCTGGACCGGCTGGTGCCGCTGCGCAAGGAACTGGAGCTTGTGGAAGCTTACCTGTCCATCGAGAAGGCCCGTTACGGGGAGCGGCTGCGCGTCGTGTACGATATTGACGGCGATGCGGATTGCCTGCTGCCGCCGCTTGTCATTCAACCGCTGGTAGAAAATGCGGTGCAGCACGGCCTGGCCGGCCGCAAGCAGGGCGGTACGGTGGCCATCTCCGTTCGCGCTAGCGAACGCGATGTGGTCATAACGGTGGAGGACGACGGTATAGGGCTCAAGGATTCTCTTTCCGCGAAGCGACAGGCGGACAGCGAGGCGGCGAGCAGCGGCGTAGCCTTGACAAACATCCGCAAGCGTCTGCTTCGGATGTACGGCCGCGGCTTTGACATCGCAAGCAAGGCGGCCGGCGGTACGGCGGCAACAATTCGCATTCCGAAGGGGGAAAACATACATGATCAAAGTAATGGCGGTCGATGACGAGCTTCCGGCTTTGAAAATGGCCGAAAGCGTGCTGCGGACGTTCGACGACGTGAATATCTGCGGTCTTTTTCACGACCCTGAGGAGCTGTTGGAATGTCTGCTTACGGCTGAAGCGGACATGGTTTTCGTCGATATGAAGATGCCCGGCATGCATGGCCTGGAACTGGCCGAATTGATTCAGGAGCGCAGACCGGATGTCGCGATCGTTTTTGTGACGGCCTACGACTATTATGCGGTCGACGCCTTCGAGACGGAAGCGCTTGACTACGTGATGAAGCCGATGACGGCGGACCGGCTGCGCAAAACGCTGGATCGGTTCGCCAAGAAGCGGGGAACAGAGCTGCAGGGAGCGAAGCCGAAGGGCATGCTGGTCCGAAGCTTCGGGCGCTTTTGCGTGGAAACCGGGCAGGGTCGGAAGTTGAAATTCCGCAGGGCAAAGACCGAGGAACTGTTTGCGTTTCTTCTTCACTACCGGGGGCAGCCGGTTTCCATGGAGAACATCATGGATGCTCTGTGGGGGGACCGGGACGCCGAGCGGGCTCAGTCCATCCTGTATACGACGGCGTATCAGCTTCGCAAAGAGTTGGAAGCATTCGGGCTGTTCGAGGTGATTGAGCAGACTCGCGCCGGAGGGGGGCGCTATCGGTTATTGTGGACCCCGGACGTTTGGGATTGCGACGAATTTGAGAGCTTGTACCGGCGGTTCAAAGAAAGTAATGATATTGCCGATGCGCAAAGGGCGCTGGAGCTGTACCAGGCCGGTTATTTGACGGAGAACGGATACGATTGGGCGGAGGAGAAGCGGAGCGAGCTCGAATTGAGGTATGTCGAGCTGCTGGAGCGCATTGCCGACTGCGAGGCGCGGCGGCATCGGTTCGAGCTAGCCTTGCCGTATTTGCAAAAATGGGCGAATCTTCAGCCGTTCACGGAGCGGATTCACGCCAAAATTATCGCGCTGCACTTGCTGATGGGCAACAAGGAGGCGGCTGCGGCGTATGAAAAGAAGATGAAGGACTTGTTTGCCGGCGAATTGGGCGTTCCGCCGGATATCGATACAAGGGCTTTGGCTCTGAATCCCTTGGCTGTGTTTTAGTATGGAAGCGCGAGCGGCTCTCCCGTCTGCAGGACGGCGAGGGCCTTTTTGCTTTTGTTCAAACTCGGTTCAAAAACGATAAGTTATAATGTCGAACTGAGGCGTAACTCGCGAGACTGATTGTAGGTTTTTAGTCTGCTGGGAGGGTGCAGAGCTATGAAGGACAAGGATAGGAGTACGAGTTGCGGTGAGCCTGGACGACGGATATATACCATACCGCTCTGCGGAATATGGGATGTCAGCCGGCAGTTTGTCCCCCTTGTTAGCTCCAGTCTTTATTTCTTGTGAGAATCTTGTGAGAAGTCTTTGATACAATGCCTAGGAACAATGCACTATCTGGGAAGTTGTGGAAATTCTAATTCGACATTTTTTTAACGAGTGAGATTTGTCCTAAAGCAGATAGTTACCGGAAGCTATATCTCCGAACAGGGAGGCGGGAGGGCGTATTGGGACTGAGGCATTCGAACAAGTAAGTTAACCGTTTATCAAATAATGCATCAGAAGGAGGAGAAAGGAAATTTGATGAAAAAGTGTATTGCGACCATTCGAGTGATCGTGTCATTGATGCTGCTATTTTCTTTGCTCAACTTGAACCAGGAAATGATTGTGAAAGCAGCCCCTGCTGTAACGGGAATCAAGTTTACCCAGTCAAGCTATTCGGTGGACTTGGGGGAATACAAGCCGCTTCAGGTTATGACCGTACTTTCGGACGGTTCAACGGGTGACGATGTAACGGCTTCCAGTACTTTGTCAGACGATAGGAGTACGGGCATATATACTGAGATAGTTGGTACCAGCGTGAAAGGAATATGGCCAGGCACGACGAAGCTTACTGCGACTTACAACGGTTTCACGGCTAAAGCGGATGTGATAGTAAGTACAACATTAGTTCCGCCGAAAAACCTGCGATTTGCAACCGTTGGTATAGGAGAAACGGGGATTCAATTCGATGACATAGTAAGTGCTACAGGGTCAAGTCGCGGCTATAAGATATATGTCAATGGAGTACAAGTTTATAAGGGTGCTTTATCCCAATCTAACTGCCCGAACGACTTTAAATGCACGATATACTATACCTTAAATCCGGCGACAAAGAATCCCACGCAAGATGTCTATGTCACGGCCTATGAGGTGCGGATGTCGAATAGTGATATTGAGTCGGCTGCAACGAATACGTTGAAATTGCCGATCCCGGTAAATGCTGCAGTCGATAAAACTTTTTACCAGATATCTGTTGGGGAAACGGCGCAAATCAATTGGAAAGGGCTGCAGTTATCTGAGAATTCGTATGTACAAGCGGATGACCCGATCCTTGGCAACTTAGGCAATAAAAAGCCGACATACACTCCTTCAGCGGATGGCGATACGTTTGACGACAGCATCATTAAGGTCGATCAAAACGGGTTGATCACAGGCGTGAAACCTGGGAATGCTACTGTATTGGTTAGCTATCCGGCCACTTATTATAAGTCGACATTGGTTACTGTTCGAGTGGTAGGCGCTCCGCTTCAAGCGCCTGTACTTTCTGCAGCGGCAGGCGACAAGCAGGTGCAGCTAAGCTGGAATGCTGTAGACGGTGCAACGTCATATTGGGTTTATCGGGTTAATGAGACAGGACAGAAATCTGTAGACAAGCAAGGAAACGAGCTGGATCCAAGTCAATCGGCACAGGGAGTAGTGGTGTCAAATACTACATTGACAGTTGTTACGGATACGGGTTTGATTAATGGCAAGACGTATCATTATATGGCGATGGCTATTAGTAATGGTGTAGATCCAGGGGTTTCAAAAGTTGCAGCGGCAACGCCGCAAGAGGGAGCAAGCGCTCCAAGCGCTCCGACGGAGCTTACGGCAACGGCGGGAGACAAGAAAGCGACGCTGTACTGGAAAGGGGTAGTAGGCGCGACTTCCTATAAGATTTATCAAGGGACAGAACCAGGGAAATATGGCAATGAGGCAGTAGCGACAACGCCAGATGGAACGACGACGAGCGTGGAAGTAACCGGCTTGGACAACGGGACGAAATATTATTTCGTGGTGAAGGCGGTCAATGAAGACGGAAGCAGCGAGAATTCCAATGAAGCGAGCGCAATATTCCTTCTTCCGCCAGAGCTAGTAGCAACTCCGGTTCCGGAGTACGGACAAATCAGTCTGGAGTGGAATAGGGTAGCAGGCGCAACCTCCTACGAGATTTATCAACAAGAACCAGGGGGATATGTGAAAATAGCGTCAACGCCAGAATTGAGCTTTGATGTGAAAGATTTGACCAATGGAAACACCTACTACTTCGTGGTGAAAGCGGTCAATGCAGAAGGCAGCAGCGAGAATTCCAATAGTGCCGGCGGAACGGTGACGGCAGCAACTTCGCCCGCAGTAACAGCGTATTCGCCAGTCAACCATGCGGCGAATGTGCTGATCGACAGCGATTTGACGATTACTTTTAGCAGAGATGTGAAAGCGGCAGTCGGCAAAAAGATTTATATCCATAAATCAAGCGATGATAGTGTTGCTTATACACTTACTGCGAATGATATTACAAAAGTCAATGTGTCCGGAAAGAAAGTAACGATCAATCCGAACATGATGGTGCCTGACAGCGCAGGATATTTGGCATACAACACACAGTATTACGTGCAGATTGATGAGGGCGCGTTTACGGATGCAGCAGCGGGAACACCCTACGCAGGCATAAACGATAAAACCGTGTGGAGCTTTACAACGGGAGCCGCAGTCCTTCTTGATACACCAACGGATGTAAAAACGAGCAACGTAACAACAAATAGCGTGACGATTAGTTGGAGTCCGGTAAAAGGTGCGGCGAAGTACATCGTGTATGTGGATGGCAAACCAACGTCCCCAGTTACAACGCCTAATGCGGTACTTACAGGTCTCACGCCGCCAGGATCGGAACACAAATTCAGCGTCGCAGCGGTGTCTGAAGATAATGTTCAATCGGAGCGTTCCGGTGAAGTGTCTGCAACACTGCTCTCGTTAGGCGTGCCTTACCTGGATTCAACCGAATACCAGCTTAACGTCGGCGAGAAGCATCAAACCGTCGTGAGCGTTGTTGACTCGGACAGCAAGGTACACGATGTTACCTCCATGTTCACATTTACATCGAGTAACCCGACAGCAGCAACAGTAGACAGCGCTACTGGGCTTGTCACAGCCGTAGGCGGCGGACAAACGACGGTCATTCAAGCGGTATATACGGATGCGTCCGGAAACAAGACGACGCTCCAGGCTCATGTAACCGTTGCGGGCGATTTGGACCACTTGGTACTGGACATCCCGGACTATCCTATCAAAGGTAAAACGTACGATTGCATCGTAACTGCGGTATATGTTCCGCCGGCGAAGCCTGAGGATGTTACCGGAAAAGCAACCTACGAGTCCTCCGATCCGTCGGTGGTTACTGTAGATCAAACCGGACGCATTCAGATCAAAGGCAAAGGCACCGCAACGATCACTGTGAAGTATGGCGGGAAGACCGTTTCCAAAACGATTACAGTCGTTGATGCGCCATATGATATGACTCTTGCAGCGACGCCTAGCTCTGTAGTCGCGGATGGCAAATCGCAAGTAACCTTGCGCGCAACCGTGAAGTCAGCCATTACGGGAGAGGCTGTGAAGGGCGTTCCTGTCGTCTTCCATTTTGGTAACGGGACATTGGCCGATCAAACGGCTGCCACAGATGAACAAGGTGTAGCCATTCTCACCTTTACCGCACCGGCGTCGCATAGCACCAAGCCAATGACTGAAACGATCGCGGCAACGGCCAAAGACCCTGTGTCCAACATTACGCAGTCTGAAAAGATAGATCTGAGTTACACACCGGCAGAAATTGCAGGGGTGGTAACGGATCACGAAGGCAAACCGGTCACAAACGCTACAGTCACCGTCGAGGGCATAAACGGATTTGTCGTTACGGTGAAAACGGGACCGGACGGTAAATATCGTATCCCGGTTACCGATGGAAACGTAGAGTACAAGGTGACGATTCAGACCTCGCTCAAGGTGAAAGACAAAACGGTAGCCGTAACGACTACGCAAAACGCTAAAGTCGGCGAATTGAACGGGACGGGTCAAACGTTCAAACCCGAAAATCGCATTAGCGGACAGCTAGGAGTCAACCATGGGAATTCGAACGGTACCGATCCGCAAGACCAAACATTAGAAAAAATGTTTGGCGCAGGGAAAGTAAGTGCGGTGGTACGACCAGCCGGGGATGATAAAACAGACATTGCAACGGTCACGCTGGATAACAGCGGAAATTTCTCCGTAACTAATGTTCCGCAAGGCCAGTATAAAGTTACGTTTCTGATTGAGGCTGGGGACAAAACGTTAGTCGGTCCTTCGGTATCGGTTACGTTGACAGACAATGCCGGGCAGACGGGAGTCGTATACTCTTTGATCGACCCCTATGGCGTTGTAACGGATGCGGCCGGTAAGCCGGTGAGCGGTGTCAGCATGAACCTGTATTGGGCGGATACGCAGCTCAACAAAGATAAAGGTCGTACCCCTCATACATGGGTAGACCTTCCGACGCTGCCGAACTTTGAACCGAATCAAAACAAAAACCCGCAAGTAACGAATGCAGCCGGTGAATATGCATGGATGGTATTCCCGGAAGGAGATTATTACATTGTAGCGAAAAAACCAGGGTTCGACGATTACAGCACGGTATCAGCCAAGGTGAATCAACCGGCGGATGCCGGATCCGACAGCTATATTAAGGACGGCATCATTCACGTCGGAAAAGACATCGTCAAATTAAACTTCACGATGAGTCAAACATCGACTTCCGGCGGAGGATCAAGCGGCGGTACGTCAAGCAGCACGCAAAGTGGCGGCGGAGATGGAACTGCAAGTAACGTGCCTGGCGGATTAGCGGCCGGCGGTGCCACTTCCACCGGCGCAACATTGAGTTGGAACGCAGTAACCGGTGCAACTTCATATAACATCTATGACAATGGGAAGCTGATTGCTTCCGGCGTCAAAGGTACAACATATGAACTGACCGGGCTGCTTGCCGGATCGAATCATAAGTTTACAGTCACTTCCGTGGTCAATGGTTCCGAATCGCAACCATCCAAAGCCCTTGAGATGACTACAGCAAAAGAATCCGGTCATCATGAGAAGTATATCGAAGGATACCCGGATGGAACATTTGGTCCGGAGCGCAATGTGAGCCGTGAAGAACTTGCGATGATTCTATATCGCCTCTATCATTTGGCGGGTACGGCAGCATTAAACGACATTCATTACTCGGACGTAACAGCTGCGGATTGGAGTGCTCAAGCTATCGCAGCGGTGACGAAAGCAGGCTTCATGGATGGCTATCCCGATGGCTCATTTTTGCCTAAAAACCAAATTACAAGAGAAGAAATGGCGAGTGTTGCAGCGCGTCTGAAGCATTTGAAGGGAAGCGAAGCGAATGCATTCCCGGATACGGCGGATAGCTGGGCTCGTCAAGCCATTAATGCTGCAGCACAAGCGGGCATTATGAAAGGCTACGAGGATGGCGGATTCCGATCAAAAGCAAAAACGACACGTGCCGAAGTCGTCACCATAATGAATCGATTGACAGGCCGTGGTCCATTAGTAGGGGTTACGAATCCGACTTGGTCTGACGTTCCTCAAAATCACTGGGCGTTTGGACATGTCGAGGAAGCTTCCCGGGATCACGACTATATTCTGGGTGGCAACGAAGAGCATTTATCCACTCCGAACAAGTAAAACAAGGCTGCTCGGAAATGTTTAGAGACTGCCGGCAAAATGGGTTGAGGATTATATTCTCGGCCCATTTTGTTCTTATTATGGAACTTCTGACCTAATTCATCATATAGGGACTATGTTGAAATAGCTAAGGGGGATTTTTGGTGATCAATAGTCTAAATCCTTGGTGGATCATCGTGGGCATCATTTTGTTTGTTTGTGTCCTTCTGGGCGTTTTTAAGGCGCTTATACAGGATAGGCAGAAAACGTAGAATCCTATCGATCGTGCAGCGGATGCTGATGAAGGCCAAGCTGATCGACAACAGAAATTCCAAATAACAGACAGATAGCGTTAAGCGGGGCCGTCTGAAGGCAGGTATGATGCTGAAAGACGGCCCCACTTTTTGTTGTCAGAAGCGTTTGTTCACTAAATAATTATTGACTGTCCGTACGGTCAGTTATATAATGGCGGTGAAAGGAGGATACAAATGACAGCAAAAACAGTCGATAAGCGCATGGAAAAAGGCGAGCAGACGCGAACGCGCATTTTGCACGCGGCCATAACCATCATTGCCGAGAGCGGCATTAAAGAAGTATCCGCCGCCAAGCTGGCAACCGCCACAGGTGTGAGCAAAAGCAACATTTTCCACCATTTCAAGTCTATAGATGAAATACTAATGAGCGTGCTGCATATTATCTTCGACGATCTCCTTGCACCGATGTCTGCGGAATACCTGGACTTGGACAGATTTTTGGATACGTTGGGGCAATCCGCCGCCCATGTGCCGGAGCAGTATCGCAACATTTTCAAAGCTTTTTTCTCGTTTTACCACGAGGGGATGTTTCATCCCGAATATCAAAAAGCGCTGGCTTCATGCACGGACCAAATTACGGACCTCATTTGCAAACAGCTTGTCCGTTTGTCCCCCAAGCCCTTTACGGAAGAAGCGCTCAAGCCGGTGGCGACGCTGCTATTAACGCTGACGGACGGCATGGGCTTGCACTGCTTGCTGAACGGAAACGACGCCCGGTATGAAGAGGCATGGCGGATTCAGGTACAGTTGATCGGAAAGTTTTTATCAGAGCCCTGAGCCATTCTTATGTGGTAAAATACCCATCCAGGATGGGTATCTATGGATATAAAACTGACCGCATGTACGGTTAGTTTTATAAATTAAAAAATCGGAGGCAATCAAAATGAAAAACGTTGAAATTCCAAAATTTTTTCATGAAGTATTCGGGAAAAGGTCCACAGTATTGGAGCTTGTTTTAACTCTATTTTTTGGGGTGGGCATGAGCGCACTGCTGCTTGTATTCACACATGCGGAGTGGGAGGGGCTCGAAGCTTGGAAAATGATCGTCATCGTACTTCTGGCGCTCGATATTACCGGCGGAGTCATTGCCAATTTTACACTCTCTACGAATAATCACTACAAAGCCAGTCCGCAAGCGCGAATCGTATTTATACTGATCCACGTGCAGCCGATTATTTTGGCTTGCGTGTTGTGGAATCATTTTGCCGTCTGCCTGATTGCTTGGGGATACACGATTGCCTCATCTTTTATAGTAAATGCGCTCATCAAGCATCCGGCCCAGCGAACGATCGCTTCCGTTTTTGCGGCCTCCGGGTTCTGCGGACTGCTGTTGTTTTTTGCATCCGTTCCGAAATTCGTGCTCGTCATATTGCTTTTGTTTATGTTCAAGGTCATTTACAGTTTTGCAGTCGATCATTATGCCGGGAGGGAAGTATAGACGATGGACATTCGGAACCGATCCGTCACCCGAGAAGTCATGAGTTTGGAAAAAAAGCATAAGCCCCAAGCATTGGACATATGGTCGCAAGCTTTTAGCCATGATCCCATGTTCCAATACCTGTTTCCGGGCGAACAGCATGCCATGTATATGCGGCACTTTTTTGACTATATATTTGATAAAAGTTTTTTATTGAAAGAAACGCTTCTCGGCATTGCGGAAGAAGGCGTGCCGATTGGCGCGGCCAGCGTCGAACAGCCGAACCGGACAAAGGGTGCGGGATTTCTGCTGAAGCCGTCGTTCATGTGGCGGTCCATACAACTTTCTTATCAAATTCCGAAGCGATCGTTCGCTTTCATCCAATCTTACATGCAGTTCACCGAATCCGTCCGGCCGAAGGCGCCTCATCATTACCTGGTATGCATTGGAGTCGACCCCTGGTATCAGGGCAAAGGGATCGGCAAAATGCTTTTAAATCACATCCACGAGCTCGCAGACAACGACCCGTCTTCCACAGGTAACGGCCTTGATACGGAAAATCCGGAAAACGTCAAGCTGTACGAACGCTTCGGATACCGGGAGGTCGACAGCAAAAAGCTCGGAGACATTACCGTTTACTGCATGTTCAGGCCCAAATCATAGAGCCCGCATGCGATTGTTCCTCGGGTTGTGCTCGACCTCAGCCAGTCCCAGCTCTTCGAGCAAAGGAGGCACATACATGCCAAAGCGGCCGCGAAACCCTTTTTTCAAGCCGTACCAGCCGCCGATCGGATTGTCGGCCGAACGGCCCCAGGCTTCGACGGTGCCTTCTTTGGCGGGCTTTTGCTCGTCCGCGCTGCCAAGTTCCATCCAGTCGCCGTGGTTTTTAAGCATCGCGTGCAGATCGGCAATGCAGCGGTAGTCATAGTGCAGCACTGTTTTGCCGACTGTGCAAACTAAAATTTCGCTGCCGTCCTTTTCGGCTTTGTACATTTCATATTCGGATGTTTGGGGTGGAGTTTGCAGCTTCCACGGATTTTCTTTTGTTCCTTTTTCAGCGGACATGTCGTTTCTCCTTTAAGAGGCGTTTTCAATCTTCTATATTATACAACATTTGAAAGACCTCAAACAGGCGGAGGCCTGACCGGATACAAGAAACGGAGGCTTCCTTTCGCATATCTGGACTGATCGTTCCGTATATGGTAAGCTTAATGGCAGAGGAGGTGAAATCCATCGCCAGGACAAAAGAATTTGACAAAGACCAAGCGCTTCACCAGGCCATGCTGCTGTTTTGGAAGAAAGGATACGAGGCGGCAAGCATCCCCGACCTGCTGCAAGCTATGGGGCTGAGCCGTTCCAGTCTTTACGACACTTTTTCCGACAAACACGCTCTGTACATTGCCGCGCTCGAACATTACAAAAAAATCAGCTTCGACAAGCGGGAAATTCTTGAGCGCGCATCCGGCGTGAAGGAGGGGATCAGGCAATTTTTTGCGCGGCACATCGCAATGGCATTCGATCCGGGCCGTCCGGGCGGATGCTTCGTCACGAATACGGCCATAACGATGGACTCGCCGGATGAACGGATAAACAAGCTGGTCAAAGAAAGCTTTGTAAATTTGGAGCAATCTTTTTACGAGCTTCTGCAAAGGGGACAGCAATCCGGGGAAGTCGGCGAAGACACCGACACTCGGGCGCTAGCGTGCTTACTGCTTCATCTCAATCACAGCATTAATGTGATGGCCAGGGTGGATGCCGATGAGCAAGCCATTAAACAAATGATCGATATGGTTATCAGTAAGCTATAATTTTTTTTGGTTATTCAGGAATGATCGTTCCGTTATTGGGCGTACAAAAAGAATGGAGATGATGCAAACATGAAAATAGCATGTATCGGATTTGGCAATATGGGCTTTCCCATGGCACAAAACTTGCTGAACGCAGGCCACGAATTAATCGTATACAATCGTACTTATGCCAAAGTGGAGCCCTTCATTGCGCAGGGGGCCCAGTATGCCGAAACACCGCGGGAAGCGGCAAAAGAGAGCGATATAGTCATCACGATGCTTGCCGACGATGCCGCTTTGGAGCAGGTCGTGATGGGGCCGGACGGAATTATGCACGGACTGCCGGAAAAAGGCGTTCATCTGTCCGCAAGCACGATCAGCGTGGATATGGCGCGGAAGTTGACGGCGGCGCATGAAGAGAGGTCGCAATATTTTGTATCCGCGACAGTGCTCGGACGCCCGGATGCGGCCAAGGCGGCCAAACTGCGGATCATTGTGGCCGGCCCTGAAGAAGCGCGGCAGCGTGCGATTCCGATTTTGGAAACGTTGGGGCAGGAAATATTCGTGATCGGCGATCAAAGCGAAAGCGGGAACGCCGTCAAAATCGGCGTGAACTTCCTGATCGCGTCCATGCTGGAAGCTTTGTCGGAAGCGCATGTAATGGTGCAAAAGCACGGCGTAGAGCCTGCCGCATTTATGAACGTCGTGAATGCGCTCTTCCAATCCCCGGTGTATCAAAATTACGGCGCCATCATGACGGAACGCCGCTTCGACCCGGCCGGCTTCAAGATGAAGCTGGGCTTGAAGGACGTCGAGCTGGCTGTCAAGGCCGCCGCTGCCGTCGATGCTCCGCTGCCTTTGGGCCGCCTGCTGCAGGCGCATTTTGGCGAAGGCATAGCCCGCGGCTACGGCGATTTGGACTGGACGGCGCTGATCCGCTGCCTGGAGGAGCCTTGACTTTGCTCCCCTTGTACGGGGATGCCGTCAACCTCCAAATTTCTCAGGCTCTTCGACTTTCCAAGAAATAACTTCGCCGCATGCCAAGCAAACCGTTGCGATTAACCTGGATCCGATAGTGAAAAACTTATTTACGGGATAAAGCCTTGCATCTCCATTTAACTGGCCCAAACCGACGGACTTCCCCCCGCATCTAGGGCAACCATCATTTTCTTTCATGGATAGTTCCTCCTTAGGGTACTATTTCTTTAAAATTCGCTTTTTCCGAGCCGCCTCAAGCCAACTTGGGAATTCCTGGAGCAACCTGTCATATAATTCGTCATCGCTAATGGAATCGAAGTCATCCAGAGCAAAAAAACTGGCGTTATCAACCACTCTTCCAGGCAAGTTGTCCAGCTCTTCCAAGACTCCGTAATATCCGTATCCTAAGCCGACGAACTGCCAAAATATGTTGAACTTCGAGCTTTCAATTAATATGTTGGAAATTCTTCTTGTCTCGTCTATGCCTCCGTCGCTGAAAAAAATAATATATGCGGGCAGCTTTTTGTTGCGTGATTCTACAGTATATTTTTTTATGACATCTTTCATAACATCAGGTTCATTATTTCCAAATCCGAGACTGCCCGATCTATGGGTGCGGATAATGTAATTTTGATAATCGGCTGCCGTTACGCTGCCTGCCCGCTTGTATGTATCGGCAAAAAACCAAACATCCAGCTGTCCGTCATCATCCATACTCGCAGCGATGGCTAATATTTTTTCAAATGCCCGTTGGACAACCCCGCTCTCATACAAATGTTGCATGGAACCGGAATCGTCAAACACGACCGCGACGCGGGCTTTTTGTCCGGCAATATTTTTTTTGCCAAGAGATATGTTAACCTTCTCTTTAAGCAGATCGATTTTACTTAAATTTATTGTGGGTTCCGGTTTAGGCGGAGCGGCAGGGGGCGGCGGGGCAGGAGAGGCCGGCGGAGCAGAAGACTCGACCTCTAACCCGTAATTTGTACAAAGATCGGCTAACCCGCCAAAAAAGCCGCTGCCAATCGCGTTGAATTTCCACTCTCCGTTATGGAGGTAAAATTCCCCGACAACTACAGCAGTTTCCCGAGTCAGCTCGGAGCCAAACTCAAAGGTGTAATGAGACTGGGGATTTGCTGCATCCCTAATTTCCAGGCGGATTTGCGATATTTGATCAAAATAATACCCTAATTGATCGCCTTCATGGATAGTCAGGGTGATAGCGATCCTATGGATGGGGGATTTTAGAATTGTCCAGTTAATATTAAAACTGCCTTGCTCTGCGTGATCGTGCTTGGTATAAGAAACCGCCGAGTCCGCACTTAAAGGGTTTCCGTAAAATATAAAATTTTCATCCCGCTCACACTTTCCGGAATCGGACAGCAAGAAGGCGGAAGCATCGACTTCCATGTTCGGATTTCTTGATTTCCAACTAAGCCGCACAGAAATATCGTTAAATCCCCATTGTTTTGTAACATCGACTTTTTGTCCTTTTTGCAAGTTCATCCATTCAATCTCCCAAATAGTTCCCCATCGGTTGGGGTACTGGCTATAGCTGGTCGGTCTTGTGGCCTATGGGATCATTGCAATTGTTACAATAGTAAAATTATACCACAACATCATGAAATCTCGCATCCGAACGAGAGAAAAGTAGGGGAATTTGTCGAAAATTCCCTGAGATCGTCAATGAAAAAAGATCAAACCCCGCATGCGGGATCTGATCTTTTTCCTGAATGTCATCATTTCTTTTTCAAAATGCCTAAATATTCTATCCAAGGCCCAACGTCCGTCCTGTACCTTTCAGCCATGACCCGTACGATCTGAGCCATGTGCGTTAGATCATGAACGACCCACGTAGAGAGCAGCTCTCTTAACTTCACTACACCGAACGCAGGGTGGGAACCCGTCAATTCAAAATGCAGCTCAGGATCGATAAGATCCTTAAGCTTGGCTATGTTCGAGGCTCTAATCGTTTTGAATTCAAGCAGCTTCTGTTCAAACGACCTTTCAGAGCTTTCATTTAAGTGAGAATAACGATCGAATGGGGGAAAGGGCTTGCTGTCGCCTTCCTGCAAAATAAATTCCAGCCTTGGCATCCAATTTAATTCCTCTCCCTCAATGAGGTGCTCAATCACTTCAGAGACGTTCCAGGTCCCGTCGCCTTCATTGCATTGCAGCCATCCATCGGACAAACCCGATAAAAAATACTCCAACGTTTGCGGCGTTCGCTCCAGAACCTCAATAGCTTCTTTCATATTAAGATTCATCTAACTGCTCCTTTCTTGCTAAAAATTACACTCATCTGTCGTATTGGTTAACTCCGCCCATCTTGCCGATAACAGCTTCGCATAATCCAAAGAAAATAATCCGTAATGCCCTAAGGAGTACCCGTCATTAACTTCTACTAATAATGTTTCGCCTTTATCTGTTAATCCAAAATCTATAGCATACCCTTTGGGAGCAGATTTGAATTGCAAGACCACATTTTCAACTACTTTATAATCAAAGTGTGCTCTCCAATCTCCTCTGTACCTTCGAATGTCCAATATTTTTCCGTATCTGATAAAACATCTCCATTCCGCTACAAAATTTACAACCTCCGAACATAAAATCTCCGGGTCTTCGCCATACGTACCGCATCCGATTAAATCCTTAGTACTTCTGACTACAACGCCAGTAAACTTTTTATCCTCGACAGGCTTAATAAATACATTCCAGTTCTCAGGGTTATTTGCGATTACACTTAATTTGGACTTCCAAACCTTTCTGCCCAAGTAGTTGTTTAATTCCTCCGGATAATCAATTTCAGGAGAGACTATACCATGTTTAAAAAGTGCTGTTCGAACATCATCAACATAGCTGACTATGATATCTTCTTTTTTATCATCAGATAGCTCATGTATATTTTTAAAATATTGAATTTCAAATCCCATCTGTTTAAATCCATCAAAAGCTGCATAAAAATTATGACTTGCAATCTCGTTATCAAAACTTTTTCTAATGTACACCTTCATAAAAAATCACCTCATGATCATCGAGATACCCTTCAAGCCGCTTCTTTACGTCAGGCCATTCCGAGTCGATAATGCTATAAATGATGTAGTCGGTATTGTTATATTTTTTTCTGAATAGTCCTTCTTTTATTGCCCCAATACGTTCAATTGCACGTTGTGACCTGATATTATCAGGTGTTGTTATGATTTCTACCCGCACTACTTTTAAGCATTCAAATGCATAGTTTAATAGCAGATATTTGGTCTCTGTGTTGACCCTTGTCTTCCATACTTTGGGGGTATACCAAGTGAATCCAATGCTCAAGTTATTATTCTCATCCGAAATTCGCAGATAACGCGTAGAGCCGATGACTTCTTTCAATTCTTTATCATAAACGACGAACGGATATTGATCTTTTTTGTCTCGTCCCTTAATTGCTTTTGTAACAAAAGATTCCATCTCATCTATTGTTTTTATTTCAGCGGGATAATGAGCCCATATTTCCGGATGACACGCGCACTCGTACAATTTTTGAATATGTGCTAACTCCATAGGAATAAGACTAATCCGTAGGCCTTCTAATCTGCCAAAATGCATGAGATTCAATTCCCCTCATTATCGATTATGTTGCAGAAAGTAGATAATCTACTGCATTACTGTATCTTTTTAATCGCTCAAAATCTTTTTCCGAAAGGTTTTTAATTCTCCTAACGTCTCTGTTATCTTCTAAATCTAAAAGTTTCACATACCGCGCCAAAGGATTTGGTTTTATTCGTTGAAGGAATTCTTCATAAGTCTCATTACTTCTGCGGGTCAGACAATCAAGCGCTTCTAAAATAACATTAGAAAATCCTTCTTCTTTAAGTTGTTCCAACGTTACATCCGAATCTTCGATTGCATCATGCAAAACGGATACTATTTTGGAGTCATTGTCCGGGGCTAGCAGCATCAAACGCAATGGGTGCAGTATGTATGAATTTCCACCCTTGTCCACTTGGCCTTCATGAGCCTGAGTAGCAATAATAATTGCTTTAGATAAAGTCGACATGTAGTTCCCTCATTTCCATTACAAGAATTGATACAATCATTCGTTCAGATTAATAATCGCTAATGCCCTCATCCTCAGTATATATTCACGACATCAAATTATCCATTAAACTCCTGTCAAAGCTACAGTTCACGAAATAACTTTCCAGCCCCTCCTAACAAAATTAGCATACACACACTTGAAGAAGGGAAGGGGAGAGACACTATGGAAGATGGGCATGAATGGATTGTGAAGGGTTTGTTAGAGGTTCAAAAACAAGTGGATGAATCTGTTTGGAATATTGCTGGAGTGAGAGGCAGATCATTATCAGTAATCAGCTAAAAAAGAAAGAGTGGCTTTATTTGAGAGGTGGAAGGAAGGCATGGGTGATCAAGAAAAGCGTGGTGGCATGAAATGGTATTATTGCATTAAATCTCTATTCACATGTCCCATATAATTATCAGCCGCAGATCGTCACGTGAAGTTTGTTATGTCTTCAGTCTCTTCTTTATCATTCTGATTTGACCTCTGTGATTGATTTCATCTTCAAAAACGTGAAACCACATAAAATAATGATTAGCTTGTTTTTCATACCAGAACTTTTCTTCTTTATATAACCAGTCATCATCAACGCTTTTGAATAATTCAAATGTTCGATTTCTGACTTTATTCAATTTATCTACATAATAATTCAAGTCGTTTCCCTTAATCTGTTCCCGTCCTTCTTCACCGAGATTCAAGGCCGCTCCCCAGCATGTTTTCCTCCGCCACACAATATTAGCCAAATTCCCGGTGCATTTCTTGCCATTTTACCTTGTTATAATTTTGACATATGCGCCTGAGTTCATCCCGCACTTCCATCAAAGCGAATCCCAACAAGTTCTGACCCTTCCATTCAAAAGGATTGTTAACTCCCTTATCCTCGGCTGACATGCCAATTCCCCAAATTCTATCATATGGGCTGGCTTCCACTAATATTTTGTTTTCTGTCTCCAGTAGAAATTGCATAAGCTTTTCGTTTTGAAGAAACTTGGCAAAATTACCGTTTAAAACAATGTTGTATCGTTTACTTGACCATATGGCTTCATTAAAGTTTCTTACTTTCCTTCCCAGTTCCTTTATTTCTTTCGGATTCTCGTTCTTCAAAATTTTTGCTTCTATCTCTTCATCATCAAAAAGCCTTGCTTTCTCAGCCATCATATACTGCTCCATACAGCAATAACTATTTATGTCAATAGCAAATTCCGCTTTCCACCATTGGCTCAAACAAGCTTTTGTAATAGCACCGTCTCTACTTGGTTGATGTCCCCAGAAAAACAAATACTCAAATTTTTCACCTTTCCGTAAATTCTCGTTTATCCAATCAAGGGAATAAGTTGGTTTTCCATCTATATTCCAAAGCAGATTCCCGTCATCATCGTAAATGTCTTCATCAAGAAATTCTTCTTCATACCAACCAAGCCAACCTTTTGGAGGAGGAAACATGTGACGAAACTTATTCTTTTCCTCAATACTTAAGTGTAGAAAACCATTTTCCAAATTGCATAATGTAATGCTCTCCATATCCCATTCTCCAGCCTATACTGTATCTTCCCATGTAAGGATATATCAGCCATGGAGGAGCCATAGGATTATCTATATCGAATGATACCTTCAAACTCATCACTCCCTGAAACATTCAATTAAGCCCCAAAATCGTGTAGCCACCATTTAAAGATTACTCCAATTTAAGACAAGATGACAGGAAAAAATTAGATATAATCAAATTTCCGTTGTCGTTCACAAAACAAAAAAGAGTCAGATCACAGAAGATGACCTGACCTGTACGGCGGCTTGTAATTGGCGGATTTAATTAGTATGGTTTCAAACCAAAACTTCCTGCCAATTCAGATCATTTCCTCTTGTCAATGTAGCTTAGCAATGTGAGTATAAACAACCCAAATGCAAACATGATTGAAAGAGATTGAAATATATCCATGCTCATAGCCTCCACCTTTCCAGTAAGGTGTCCGCCTCTGTACAAGTCGTCTTATTGTAAATTATAAAATAAAATGGATAAAAGTGGAAGTGTCCTTCGAACTAGTTCTTATGACTTTGCGTTGTCTACATATTTCGATTTAAATGACTGTTCCAAAGGGATTGTGACAAATTTCACATAAAAATTTTGCGAAATGTGCAAACATTCCATTGAAATCACGAAGCCATGAACTTGGTGTTTGTCGAATACATGGAGAATGGGCAATTTCCCCGGATGAGAAGGGGAATTCACCGTTGGAAACGCGTTACGGATGTCGCTAATGAGCTGCTTCGTGTATGATAAAACTCACATTATAGAACAAACTCATTAGATCATTGGCCTAAATAGCCTTAACTCCAAAATAACCCACATTTATACGCTATAATAAAAAATTCTGTAAACGCGTATTCACATACATAAAAAACCTCCGCCGCGTGATGGGGGAGGTAGAGATTAATATTCGGCTTAATTCAGATTCACTTTACCTTCCGCAGCATTTCTTATATTTCTGACCGCTGCCGCAAGTACAAGGGTCATTGCGACCGATCTTCACTGAAGCCTTTACTTCATTCACACTGTCGGAGTTATTATCTTGAATCTTGGTCTGGCGTTTAAACAGCTTATAATGTCTTTTGAGTCTGTTCACATAGTTATGGTCTCTCAAAACATCATTACGAACAACATCCAAAAGTTCACCGGCATAAGACGTTTGAGGACTATTCATATTTAAAATGGGTCCTTTTAAATCTGCAATCACATCCTCGTTCTTATAACCAAGCCATTTCTCGTAAAATTGTCTGCTTTCCCATCCAAAATTAATGATTGCAACTAAGCTTCTGTTCTCCGCTGATAGGACATGGAGCATCACTCTTCTGCAATCACATTTCGGATCCTTGCAATAATATTCCACCAATCCGTAGTGTCCTGATGGAACATTATTTGTGGAGCCTGCATCTAGCCAAATCGACCTGGTTTCTTTGTCGGCAATTTCCGGCAAATATTCATTTAATGATGCATAATGCATGCAATATCGCCTCCTTTGTACTACGACATATTTATTTTAACCCATTACTTCCCGCAGCATTTCTTATACTTGATCCTCCCGGCATATTAGGCATTTTTATTATATCAAGCTTCCTGCTCACTTCAATATCGTTTTCTTTTCCTAAATCAATCCTCAATCTCCTTCTTCATTAAAAAAAGAAGCAAGAAGTAGAAATCAGCGGCAAGTGCCAACATCGCGATTATTAGATTATTTATTTTTAGCATTGTAGAAAAAAGGGTGGCTGAAAGAAGCAAACTGATGATGATCATGCGATACAGCACCGTATCTTTAAAAACGATTTTCTGCTGACTAACAAATGTAAAGCCCCATCTCTCCCGCGAAATTTTCATAACAATTGCTGCAGTAATGACAATAGAGATAAATTGTACTAATAAACTGGAAAACCCAATTCTAGTAACATCTTCTATTGATACTATCTCTACAGCAACAAAAAGGTTTACGAGAGCGATTTGCAAAAATCCATATCCAACATATCCTACTATTGTTACGAGCAATGTTGGCAAGATACGAAGGCCAAATAAAAATTTTACGGATAAGAAAAACAATAAGTACATAAGCATGGGTTTGAAGGACTCCAGCGGAGGTGTAAGTCGAATATATAAAGAAACGATGCTCATCGGAATCGCTATATAAAGAAGCGGCAATAGATTAGGGAGAAGCTTGAAACGAAACAAAGAAAGCATAAAAGCAAATATAGATACGATCTCAAGTGTAGACATAGAAATACAGAGCAGATTATCGATCATTTCAAGCGCCGTTCTCCTTCACAAACCAACTGTTTGAACTCTTTCAAAAATAAAACATCCATTCATCATTTCAGACGATTAGTCACTAATACCCGCATCCTCAGTATATATTCCCGGCTTTAAAATATCCATTAAATTCCCCACTCGAAGAAGGGAAAGGGGAGAGGGACTATAGAAGATTAGTGGTTTTGCTAGAGTGGGAGGAAGCGATCGGGCTGAAAAGAAATGGCTTTATTTGAGAACGGTAAGGTCTTTTGGGTTTTGCCTCTATTTCGATTTTCAAGTGCATATTCCCACGCAGAATAGAATTCAGAAATGGATGAATACCTCTTATCTCTACTTGTTTCCACTGCCTGTACTACTACGTCATAAAGTTCTTTCCCTGCTTCCCATTTTTCAAATGAGCGATCTAATTCCCCACCTAAAAGACAGAAAGCTACGGCACCCATATTAAAAACATTCGTCTTTGAATCAATTACTGCATTTAGTTCAAATTCTTCTGGCGACATAAATCTTGACGAACCCCAAAGCCTACCCATTGAATTTATATATGGCTTTCTCTGATATAAATCTATATCACAAATTTTCGTTATGTTGTTTTTAAAATCGTATAACAAGCTGCCGTCGTAAAAATCAACCGCAACAAAATCTTTGGATTCAACATGAACATGAAAAGAAAAAATGCTATCTAAAGATCGTAATCGTAGTTCAATTGGTAATTGTTTGTAACGAAAAAAAGGGGACTCGGGATGAACATACTTTGCAGGTGGCGGAAAAGACCAATGCGGGTGGAGGCATTCCCCGTCAAACCATTCATAAATAGCAGCGCAGCCATCTCCTACTTCAAAGAAGTCAAATAATTTGACTAAGTTTTCATGATTTAATTCCCGGTAAAGAGAAGTTGCATGTTTTAGGCGTTCAATTGCTTCTTGCGGTTCGCCAGAATACTCTAATGTTCTTGCACCGGCATATTTAACAAACTTTTTTATACCGTGTCTTTTGACACCAAAGCATATATTCCCTGAATCTTGTTCGTCAAATACGGTAAATACTTCGCCAAGTGATGCCAGCCAATCAAAATCATGATTTTCTTTCAGGCGGAAAGACACATTGTCTATACTGATTGTAGTTGAACTCATTATTTACCCCCAATTTTAGTATTCAACATTTCCATTTTATTGGATTTTTTGGCTGCTTCCTATGGGGACTTTATGTTTAAATGAACTTTCCTGTTATATAAATTCATGCTTTCATTTAGTGCATTAATATACTCTCATAAATGCTTGGAATCTTGATACTTACCAAGGTTAGTTAGCACACGACAAGCACCATTTTTGCTTGTTACATCTGCCGCCACTTTTTTGATTACCTCCAACAACTCTAACAAAAGACCATTATCACTATCTTCAAGCGCAATTAATGATGGAATATGCTTTTTCGGAATTACTACGATATGAACAGGGTAATAAGGGCGAGTATGATGATAAGCAAGTACATGATCCGTCTCTAAAACCTTCTCAACTTCTGTTTTGCCGTTCAATACCTTTTCACAATAAAAGTCCTCAGACATACATCAACCTCCAAGCGATGAGCATTTCCCTCATAATCCAACTTGGTACATTATACCATTAAATCCAACGAAAAATGCTTTAGTATCGAATTAAAATGAACTTGTCATCCCCTCCCGTTAGAGTTAACATACACACATTCGAAGAAGGGAAGGGGAGAGGCACATGGAAGATTGGCTGGGATGGATTGTTAAAGGTTTGCGTCAGAGGTTTGATGATGTATCGCTCATCGTTGAGCAGCAGGAACACATTATTCCAATAATCGAGAAATCATCGAAATTACTGCCGAATTTGAAAAGCCAAGTAGATGAATCTGCTTTAGTGATAGTGATGGAATGGGAGGAGGCTGTTCAATATCAGCAATCGGCTGCTTGAGACTGTAGACTACTCGATGATTTCCTCAATCTCCAGTCCGCTTTTCAGGGTAAAACAAAATGCGCCGGCGAGAGAAGGGTGATCTTCTCGTTTGCGAATAGAAAATAACCCTCTCTGTGATCAGGAGGGCTGAGTAAATATGGTATGCTAGGGTCAAATTAATTTGATTGTTTTAATGAATTTTTCGCTCCACATTTTGGACAGCGATCATTGTTATGTTTGTAAGTATATGTTGCCCCTTGTTTAATAGCCTCTGCTATTGCCAAGAACATGACATCATGCTCTTTGGTCTTATAGTTACATTTATCGCAATAGATATAAACTTTCAACACAGATTCCTCCAATATTGTATTTTTAACAAATCCCGCTGTGTAACCAAATCGTCCTTAGACAGCGTGACACCTTTGTCCATTTTCTCAAGGTCAGGCGAATGGATATTTTGCATGGGGTACTATCACCGAAAACATTACTAGCGGTTATTTCCATTGTAGTGAGGTACAGCGGCGGATAAAAGAAGTCCCAAGAGAGTGTCAACTCGCTTGGAGTGAAGTTTAATAAACTACTATTTAACCCCCTCAATATAGCCCTCTCTGCGATCAAGAGTGCTTCACAACCTAATAGTCTATTCAGTTAATCTTCCCGATATATCCTTACCACGCACTCGACATGTGTCTCATTGAAGCCATCTCACTTTTATATGATAAAAGAATTGTTTTATCACTAAAATGTTGCACCTGTTCAAAATAACTTACTTTAATTCTTTTAAAAGGTTTTCAAATTTTTTAGGACTCAATATCTCGTGTGTGATGAATCTTCCATTATAGAAAACACTAAAAGTTGTCCATGCACTTAGTGCCTTTTGAGCCTCTTCCCTAGTTTGGAAACAGTAAGTATAAAAATTAATTCCTCCATTAGTTGCAACTTCCTTTAGTTCTTCTAATACGCCAACAGCAAATGGACATTGTGCTGTATAGTAGATCAGAACTCCATTGGTAATAGAAGCTTGTGAAAAGATGTTGAATGATGGGGTAGCGGCAGAATCATTCCATCTCAATGCCATTAAATCAAAGTAAGGCTCTGATTCATCCACCACTTCAAAACCCATGTATTCAAAGTATCGCTTATCACTTAAAAAAGGAAGTTTCTTCTTCCCAACAATATGTACAATGCCATCCATTCCAGACGCCATTGCATCTTCCTTGCATTTATTTAATAATTGTTTTCCATATCCTCTGTTCTTATATCTTCCAGAAACCCATAAACAATTGATATACATGTAGTTAGGTGCCTTGATTGGTATCCACGCTTTTTCCGCTGGAAGGTACTCTATAAATACCTTTGCACGTTCATTTAAACGATAAAACGTTAACCCTTCTTCCATCCGATCCTTAAGCCACTGTTTCTTTTCAAGCACGGCTTTTTCGTACTGGCTGGCTCCTAATGCACAACAAATGTGTTCTCGATCAATATTTTGTTTTGTTATTTCCATAAAACTCATTCTACACACCTCCTTGATCAATCCTTTATCATTCACCTGCTCGTTAAACAATGAAAGTATTATTTTATCTCAATCAATCTGGAACATCGATGTATTCCGATACTCTAGTACATCATCAGTCTTTAAATTGTGGATAAAGACGTTTTAATTTGATCCGGGCGTCAGAGGTAGTAAACTGCCAATCGACTCCCTTTTGACTCGAGTTGCGACCTTGCTCC